>PMUK01000146.1 GCA_003166915.1 Candidatus Cybelea palsarum | reverse complement strand
TGTGTTAACAGGCCCTAGTTGCTTACGCATGACGGCTCCAATGATGAGGCGCTTGTGCTTCCCGGGCGCCGATAGCCGCTCGCCGAAAAGCCGAAGAGTTGAATTGAAGCGAAGAGCTACCATCGCCGGCATGTAGAGAGCTTTGCGAATGCGAGCGTTGCCGGTCTTGCACATGCGGGGACGGCCGTGAATGGAAGTCCCGGACTGCCGCTCGCGTGGAGATCGGAGTTTTCCGCAGTCCCAACGTGCGCGCGCGCACGCGTACCTTATGTGCGGCCCGGATGTGCGGCCCGGGCCGATTATCCCGAAAATGCAACTGGAAATGCAGACGAAGAGTTGCCTCTCCGCATCTGATTTGTACGCGCGTACCTTATATGCGGCTCTGGAGCTTGGCATCGGCGGCAATGGCTATGGCAAGGGCCTCGTGGATCTTTTTGACCGCCTCGGAACTGGATCGAATGGTCTTGGCGATCTTGAGGTCGTTCTCGATCTGAATCGGCGCAGCGTCGGCGACACCGCCGACCAACATGTGCGGGCCGAACTCATCCCGGAAGCGACGCTCCAGAAACCAAGTCGCTGCCGAACTGCCGTTGCCAAGCGATAAGGGGCTAAGGCTCCTTTTGGATGTGCGAATTCCGCCGAGTCTGGCTGAGCCGCTAGAGCTTCCTTGCGTGTAAGAGGCCTTGCACCTAAACCCCCACCTTGCACCAAAACCATACTTGCTTGCTTTCTCTGCTATACTAGGCAGTATGGTCAAGGAGTTTGAGCGAGATACGACCTTCAAATTTCCCGTTAACCTGGTTGAACATGCCGCGCTCATGTCTGAGGACCAGATTTACGCGGAGTTTACGGGACCAGACGACTCGTCGGAGCGTACTCTTCATAGCACAAAATCGCAGTACGTTTCGGGTAGAAAGCACATTGTTGACGGCCCAATAGAAGACGCTCCCATCGGGTTTTATAGGGTCACAAAGCTGGAGCGGCGTCGGCGTCGTGGCGGACCTAAAGTTACACCAATTGAGATTCCGAAGAATGTTCCTGAGGCCGAGCGTGGCTTTTGGGTGATTCTTCCGAAGGAGCCCCTCCCGACTAAGCCGCTGACGGTGGAGAGTTTTGACTAGGGATGCCCTGATTTATTACTAAAACGCCCCCGGCCAGTCACGAAAGCACCGGGCCGTGCGTTCAGGGCGGCAGACCGACAATGGATTGGAAGACGTTTCGTACCGTCATTGCGCTGGTTGCGCTACTGGGAGGCCCGCTTGTGGTTGGTGCCGCATCGCCCACCGCGCCTGATTGCTGCGCGATCGTAGAGATACGCCAATATACGCTGTTCCCCGGGCAGCGCGACGTGCTGATCGACCTATTCGATAGCTACTTCATCGAGCCGCAGGCCGATGCAGGCATGACGATCATCGGCGAATTTCGTGTGCTCGACGACCCAAACCGCTTCTTTTGGATACGAGGGTTCCCGAGTATGGAAGCGCGCGGAACAGGTTTACCCGCATTTTATCATGGAGCGGTCTGGAAGACGCATCGCAGTGCTGCCAACGCAACGATGGTCGATTCCGACAACGTGCTCTTGGTGCGTCCGGCAAGCGAGCGGTCGGGCTTGCCGATCCTCAGCGAGCCTGGCGCCGATGCACCCGAAAAACAGGGCATTCTGGTTGCGACGATCTACCATCCGGAGGTTCCAGTCACGAGCGATTTCGTAACGCTATTCGAACACCAGATTCAGCCGCTCGTCGAGCGTACCGGTGCAAAGGTGATCGGTTCGTATGTTACCGAAGCGAGCCCGAACAATTTCCCGGCGCTTCCCGTCCGCCCAATCCAGAGCTTCGCGTGGTTTGCTTGCTATTCGGACGAAGCCGAGTACGAACGCTTCCAGCGTGAGGTAACGCAGGACCCACTGTGGGGTGCTATCAACCAGCGATTTGCAGAACTGAAGAACTACGCGCCGCCGGAGGTCTGGCGATTGGCTCCGACCTTACGCTCGCGCTTGCGGTGCTGATGGATCAAAAGCTAACGCAGCTTGTTCGATCGGGTGGGTTCGTTCTTCTCCGCGTGATTTGAGCGTCGTCGCGAGTATCACTGTGACGAAGGCCATGGCGCAAAAGGCTAAATAGGCGTGGCGATACCCTGCGATGTCGCTTTATTCACGCCGTATTTTCGTGATACAATTTGTGCATGGCAAATAAGCAGATCACTCTTGCGACCGCTGGTTTTGAGCGTTACAGCAAGACGACGAGGCGTGCGCAGTTTCTTGACGAGATGGACCAGGTGATCCCGTGGAAACGTCTTTGCGAGATCGTTGAACGATACTATCCAACGGGAGGGGGAGCTGGGAGACCTCCAGTGGGCGTCGAGCGAATGTTGCGTATGTATTTCTTGCAGCACTGGTTCAATCTGAGCGACCCCGCCGTCGAAGAAGCACTTTACGACAGCAACGCTATGCGCGCTTTCGTCGGCATCGAGCTCGGTCGTGAACGCGTCCCCGACGAAACGACGGTCTGCAAGTTCCGCCACCTCTTGGAGAAGCACCGCCTCGGGAAGCGCATCTTCAAAGCTGTCAATGCGCACCTGGCGCGCTTGGGGATGACGGTTGGCCGCGGTACGATCGTCGATGCGACAATCATCCACGCGCCCAGCTCCACCAAGAACAAAGACGAGAAGCGTGACCCTGAGATGCACTCGACCCAGAAAGGAAATCAGTGGTATTTCGGGATGAAGGCGCACATCGGTGTCGATAGCAAGAACGGCCTGATTCATTCCATGGTCGCGACCGCAGCGAACGTTCACGACAGTCAAGCTCTTCCAGACCTGTTGCACGGGAACGAGACACGCGTCTGGGGCGATTCAGCCTATATGGGTCAGAAGCATGCGATCGAGAAGCGCGCCCCGCATGCCTTGGACTTTACGAACAAACGAGCCCGCCGCAATCGTCCGCTCACCGACGCGGAGAAGGAGGTAAATCGCACCAAGTCCCGTGTACGCGCCAAGGTCGAGCATCCATTTTGCGTCGTCAAGCGCCTATGGGGCTTCACCAAAGTTCGCTACCGTGGCCTAGCCAAGAACGCGAATCGACTCTTCGTCGCCTTCGCACTTTCGAATCTCTTCGTGTCGCGCAACAAAATTTTACGCTTGCAAGGGGCGTAGTGTCCCTCGAAGTAGGATTCGAGAGCCTTCGGGAACGCGAAAAGCGCTTCCGAACGGCAAAAATCCAAACCGCGCTGCCTAAACGTCCGCGAAAAAGCCAGAAAACGCATTGTTGCCTTGATTGATCAGACTATCCCTAGCTTTAACTGGTATACTCTCGGCATGGCTGGCACCAAACACGCCCGACCCGAAGAGCCTTTTACGTTCTTCTTTAATCCGCCGAAAGTTACCACGGCTCACCTAACGGCGTACTTTGACGGTCCCATCGTAATTAGTACGGAGAGTTGCGCCTCGCGGTTGGGCGGCGGCTACGAATGTAGGGGCGTTGTGCCAAAAGAGGCCCCGTCTGGAACCTATCGGCTCAGGCGGCTGACTTCTCGGGACCGCGGCGTCGAACGCGAACTACCTGGGGAGGTGCAGAACGTCGGGCAGACGCTCCTGATCGTTGACACCCCGTCCGACTAAGATAGTCTTGGTCCTTCTCTAACCAGGGAGGGTCGCAAAAACTAGAACTTACGTTCGAACGAGGAATCGATCTCGGCCTCCCTCGACAACACAGACGACTGGCAGATGCGATCCCTAGCGCAGCTACCTCAAGGAACTGCTCTAAACTTTGGGGCTTTGTTTCGTTTCGGGGTAAGTTTCGCAATCTCCGGTAACTTTGACGCTCTACCGCCGAAAAGTTGCTAGAGTCCCACGTTTTTACTTTTCTGAAAACGGCGCGCGCGTTCCCTGCAGGCCAATAGACCATCGTTCTGAATCGCCTTGTTCGCCGTTGTCTTGCGCTTGATCGTGAAATGAGATCGCCAAGATCGCCACGTCATCCAGCGGCTCGTATTCGGCAAATATCGCGTCTTGTATAGCGCCGGCGGGATCTTTAACGCGGCGCACGGCAATGTCGGTTGCCGTCTGTAGCATCCGTCGTTCGCCCTCGAGCAAATCGCGATCATACTCCAGCGCACCGTCGGTATAGAGCACCAGCAGAGAATCGCGTTGCGCGTCTAAGCGGAACGTCGGATATACAGCATTTTGGGCGACGCCCAGCGGCAGCCCGTCATATTCTAAAAGTTGTGCTGAACCGTCTTTATCGATCATGATCCCGGGCGGATGTCCTGCCGTAGCGTACGTGACTTCCAGAGTGGCAGTGTCGATGTATCCGCAAATTGCGGTGGCGAACTTTGTATCCTGGAGCAACAGCGCCGTGTTTGCGCGCACTAGAATCGATCCTGGCTCACTGTCCTGCAACGCGGCGGCGATAATGGCCTGTCGCGCGCGGCTCATCGTTACCGCCGCTTCGATTCCGTGCCCGGCAACGTCGCCGATCGAGAACATGATGCGCCCGCGCGAGAGTTCAAATGCATCGTACCAGTCGCCGCCGACCAGCGTGCCGAGCGTTGCTGGCAAATAGGTCGCGCTAAATCCGAGATTAGAAGCCACTGGAAGACCCTGCTGAAGAAACGCTCCCTGCAGCTTATACGCCATCTGTTTCTCGGATTCAGCGTGCTTAGTCTCGGCATCCAGGAGCCTAGACATGGCGGCTTGACGTGAGCCGTAATACAGAATAACTCCAACGAGCAAAAGACCGACAAAGCCCGTCAATAGAACGCCGCGCGCGCCGGAACCCACCTTCGCAACGAACAGCCATCGACTTAGCGCTGCATAAAAAGCGAGCAGAAGCAGCAACACCGCGGCATTCCACGGCGACGTGCCGTAGAGAAAGCGTGCGGAAAAACGGCTATTCATCAGCTTGTTTGGCGAAGCACTCGCTCAAAAGGGATAAGGGTTTCCTAGTCATTGAGCCTAAAGTATTGTAGCGTTTGGCTATCGGGTTTTTGTTGACCGGACATGACCGCGCACATCTTATTGACATCCGCTGCCACGTCGGCGGCAGTCTGAGCGTGAGCGACCGTACCGCCGAAGACGGCAACGGCGAACGATGCGACCGCGACGCTGGGCGCCAGAAATCGCGCTCGCACGATTCCCGGCATCATCACAGCCGCACGAGCTCGACTCGGCGGTTGAGCGCCTTGCCCGCATCGGTCGCGTTCGAGGCGACCGGTCTGGTCAAGCCGTATCCTTTCGCGATCAGGCGGCTGCGCGCGATCCCGTAGCGTTTGACGAGATCGTCGACGACCGCTTGAGCGCGGCGTTGCGACAGCGCCAGGTTGTAGGCCGCGCCGCCGTCCGAATCCGTGTGACCTTCGATCTGGAAGCGCCAACTCGGATTCTGCCGCATAACCTGTGCGATTTCGGCGATTACCGGTTCGGAGCGTGCTTGGATGACCGCGCTGTCGACGTCAAAGTGGATGCCGTAGATGCGAATTCGCTTTTGCGTAGGCGTAAACTTTTTTTGAGCGGCGAGTTTCCGGTGAGCGTAACCGATGCTTGTGCGGTTTTCCCCGCACCGTTGTCGGCGCGCACGTTGACGGTATAAACGCCGGCCTTCGTCGAGGCCGCAACGCTTACGGCAACGGTGAGATCCATCGTGCCGCCCGCCAAGTTGAAGCTGTTCGGCGTGACCGTTGCGGGAAGACCGCCGGCGGCCTTGATCGTGACCGGCCCGCTCCAGCCTTGATTTGCCAGCACCTCCATCGGCACGTGCACCGTTTGCGCCGAACCGGCCGCAAACGAGGCCTCTTGATTCGGCTCGAGGATGAACGATTCAGTCACCAGCTGCGTGCACGGAAGCGCGGCCGGTACCGGAAGGGCGACTTCGAGCTGGCGAATGCGCTGCAGGGTCGGCTTGTCGTTGTCTGCGTTGAACCCATCGTAGATGAGTATTCCGCCGCCATCAACCGCATAGGTTTGCACGAATCCGTTGATGTTGGTCGGCTTGGCAACGAAAAAATGACCGCACCAGTGTGGATCGGTCGTTGTGACGGCCGCCGCGGTCGCTAGGTCATTATTCGCATTTTGAACGTACGCGTTGACGTCGACAAAATGGGGCGCATCGTTCCTGTCGTTGGTGCCGAGCGCGCTGTTCTCGATCTGAACGAGGCTCGCGTGCGTGGTTTCGGGTCCGGGACCTACGGACGTAAACGGATAGGGAAGCCAGGTAAAATCGGAGCCATTTCCGCATTCGCCGCCGGCGAGCAGCAACTTATGGCCGGCCGTTACCCACTGCAAAAGCAAAGCCTGCTGTTCGGAGGCCATGAGATCGGGGACCTTGCACGTGTCGCGCGCGATGACGGACTCCTTGCCGGCGAGCGCACTGCTATCGAGCATGCCCGCGCCGATGCTATCGAATGCATACCCCGCGAGCGGCACCTCACTATCGGCCGGATAAAACGTTCCCATTGGGTCTTGATCGAGCACCAAGATTCGGTGCGAGCCGGTGCCCGCGGAACGCGCCATGCAGAAAGCGGGCCGTTCGGTCGTGCGCGAAAAGAAACTCGCCTCGCCGTACGGATTCGTTCCGGCGATGATCGAGGCGTCGTCGTTAACGACGGCGCGAACCGAGGTGGGATTGCCGTTAGTATTTCCCGGGTGTCGCGCGTTCCAACTCCTGCCGTGCAGCTCACCGATGTAGGGACCGAACAACGCACTTTGCGTGCATTCGGTTCCGACCAGGGCGGAGCCGACCATGACGAAGCGCACGCGCCGGTCGCCATCGTGCGCGCCGGTCGTCACGAACGCTCCGTTCTTGTCTGGGTCGGTGTCCTCGACGAAGACGCCGGTTGGGTCGAGCGCCGGCGGCGGCGCGAGCGTTCCGGCGGCGCCGACCGAGTTGAAGAGCTGGTTCGCCGTTACGCGCACCCAGCGCGCCTGCGTATTGGCGGACAGCGTCGTGCTTGCGCCTGCGATCGTACCGATGTCGTTGAAGCCGCGATCGGCTCCGGCCGTCGAGACGGCAAACGTCACGCTCGGCGTTGGCCCATTCGCCTCCGCGCCACGCAGGTTGGCTTGAAATCCGTTGATCGACGCAAGGCCCGGCAGTTCGAACGTAAACACGAACGGCGGTTTAGCCGAATCGGGAAGCTCGCTACCGATTCCGTACGCCGCGTTGCGGAAGTTGCCGTCGTTCATTCCATCGAGTGCCGCAGGCCAGTAGCTGCGCAAGATCGTGCCGTTGCTCGTGCTGAGCAAATTCGGATCGGCTGTCGGCGTGGGTGCGGCGATCGGCGTCCCCCCGGATGCCGGCGAGCCGCTTTCGACCGGAACAGTTGTCGCACTGGCCGTCGAGCTCGATTGTCCCTGGCCGCCGCATGCGGCCAGACAGAGTGAGAGTGCCGTGATGAAAACGACTCGGAGACGACGCATTAGGTTCGGGTCGTTGCTCGCGCGCGCTCCACGGTCCTATGGGGTGACGCTAAAGACCGTCCCTTCGTCGTCCGACCCGCCGCCCTTGGAGGTCGTGCCGTCCGCGCCACCTTGGAAGTTATGAAGGATGTCTTCGCCGGAAGTGATCAGTTTGAAGACGATGCCGCATCCGGCGCCGCAGCTCGAACCGGAACCGCCGCTGGACGTAGTACCGTAAAGTGTACCATTGACGGCGACCAGCGGCGCCATCGGCAAACGGTTCTCCCCTGCGTTAAAAATCGTCTCATCGTGTCTTATTGGGCGGACACGATCCACGCGTTTGCGATCTGGCCGTTGCCGTATGCGGTCGATATCTGGCCATAGTCGGCGGCCAATGGCGCTTTAAACTTTGGATCTTCTACTACATTACCATCGGCTGCGTCGAAACCGGATAACAACACGAAGTGAAACGCGGTGGGAAACTGCAGCATTAACAGAACAAGATGACCATTTGCGAGCGCTCGGCGAAACGGAGACCTAGACAGCATTGCGCTTGGATTGCCGTCGCTAGCCCTCGATGAGCGCGAGGAGGGCCGCCCAGTGCCGCGGGTGCGGGACGCGCGCCCCGGCCCGAATACGCGAGCAGGCTGCGAGCGATAAGCCCGTCGCCTTGCCGATCTCGCTAAGTGAGAACGCATCGAGCTTCGGCACGTCAGCCGAAACTGAAGTTGCCCGGCTCTCGT
>PMUK01000119.1 GCA_003166915.1 Candidatus Cybelea palsarum | reverse complement strand
AATAGCGGTTGCCCGAATAGCGGTTGCCCGAATAGCGGTTGCCCGGGAGCACCCGCCCCGTCGCTGCCGGTCGCGCGGTTCCACCGGAGACGTGAGCCGCCGAGGCGGGCGCTGCCGCGCCGAGTAACGATCCTGCGCCGAGAGCGCAGGCCAGTAAGACGTTATGGAGTTTCATGCTTTATTTTTAGCATCGTCCGGGCCGAAGCTCTCGCTAGAATGATTAGAAGCTTCTTCGAAAAAGATGAGAGGGTAATCGAGCAGCAGTTCTTGCGCTTGCGTCCACAGCACACCGGCCCGATCGACGCACGCCTCACGGTCGGCGCGAAGGCGGTGCTCGGTCTGCGCCATCGCGGCTGGAAGAATCGAGAGAAGCACGTCGCGATCGTGCGCTTCGCCTAGCGCATCTTGCAATAGCGCGAACGAATTCGCTGGCTCTTCCAGCGACGTCTCGAGTTCGTCGAAGCGTTCCAGCGCATAGCGAAAGCGCTTGCACGCGATGCGAAAATTATGAAGCCCCCGTTGATCGCGCGTTTCCAAGCCGCCGGCAAGCCGCCGAACCTCGCGCAGGCGAGTATGTAACACGCGCCGCGCCAGTTCGGTGCTGTCAGTAACGCCGCGCAGAAGGACCGGCTCGGGCTTCACGTTAGCGGGTTATCCGGTGAAGTGCGTTCGCCGCAGACGTTTGTGAGCGAGACGCGTCGCCTCTTTTTCGCGGGCGCTCAGCTCGGCCAAGAGCGGTTCGGCGACGTGCCGTTCGCCGGGGTCTACGTTACTCTCGAGAAGGCCCAAGATGATGGTTGCATCGCGCGCGGCATCGGTCTGCTCGGCCGCGCGCTTGACGCGTCGCAAGAGCTTGGCGGAGGGCGCGAGCTCGGCGACGTCCTCGAGCAGCGATCGAAAGCGCCGTCCGGCGGTGCGAACCGCGTGCAGACGCTTCTCAGTTGGTTTCGAGATGAAACGCCGGCGGGCACATTCCAGCGCGCTCCGTTCCTTCGCAACAGTCCTTCTGAGCCACTTCACTGCCGGCCGCTCATTGCGCGCCAGCGTTCGACGGAAGTATTTATAGCGACCTTCGCGAAGGATACGATTCGATGTGAGATCGCCCCGCCTGCCCATCCTCGTCGTGCTCCTTGCAATCGTCGCCGCCAGCACGTGGTACTATCTCTCCCATCGTGCGCCCGGCGCCGCCCAGACCATCCCAATCTACTACACGAAGCTCGACGGGAAGATGTTAGGCGAGATGCGGGTTTCGATGCGCCCGCGTCAAGCCGACGAAAGTGCGACCGAACGCCTCCACAACGTCGTGTTGTACGCCGCGGTCCAGGCGATCGCCGGGCCTCCCAACGACGTGCAAGCGATCCGCTTTCCGCCCGGAACGCGAGTTCTGGAAGCGAGCGTCAACGGTTCGACGGCGACTCTCGATCTCTCGAAGAATCTCGAGCAGCAAGCTGGAGGGACCTTCGGAGAGAATGGTGAGTTCAAAGCGCTCGTGTACACGATAACGAGCATCGAAGGCATCGACGCGGTGCAGGTACTCGTTGAAGGAAACCGGCTGGAGACGCTGCCGGGAGGCAATTTTGAATTGGATCAACCGCTTCATCGCTCGGACTGGTAAACTCGCATCGCTGCTCTCGCCGATGCTGGCTGCATTGGCGATCGCGCTTCCCGCGTTTGCCAATTCGTCGCTCACGGCGACGTATCAAGGGCGCGCGATCCGCTTTACGCATCTCGCGTCGCGAGCCGGGGCGCCGGCGATCGGCGTGAACGATCCGGGATTTGCGACGTTGCTGAGCGACGCCGGAGCGCTCCTGACGTGGAAGCCCGGCGAGCGATTCGTTCTGATTACCACCTCGGTTCCATTGGTGGTCAGTTTTGCGATCGGCGATCGGCGGTACGATGCCGGTCCCATCTCGCTGCAGGCGAGCTTTGCGCCCTTCCTCGTGGGCGATGAGGCCTATCTGCCGCTGCGCGAGGTGCTGCGCGCGCTCGATCTTGCTTTGCGCGAAGCGAACGGCGTTGCGGTGCTGCAGCCGCAGCTTGCCACGCTCGACGTGCGTCAAGAGGACTCTAAAGTGACGGTCTTCGCGCATGGCGGCGCGATGCTGCATGCACGGGTCGTGCAAGAGAGCTCGGCGTCGATTACGTACGCATTCGACGGTGTCGGCACGACGCTGGCCGGTACGCGTCAAGTCGGCACCGGCGGTATCGGAAGCATTACAATTGCCAACGCGGGAACGGTTCGCGAGCCGAGCACGCTGGTTACCGTACAGTTCGAATCCGGGACGATTGCCGAAGCGCCGCAGAATACCGACGGCCGCGACGTTTTGCTCGCATTCGACTCTCCGGCATCGGCGAACCCGCAGCAACCGGCGGGAGAAGAAGCATCGCCGACTCCCGAACCGCCCCCGGATACTACGTCGGCAAGCGGTGCGGCAAGCGGCCCCGCGGTCGTGACCGGTGTCACCGTCGAACCGGTGGCCGATGGCGTTTCGGTTGCGATTGCGATCACCGGCAGCGCGACGTACGAGTGGCACCGCCTGCGCGCGCCCGACAATCGCTTCTGGGTGGATATTGAGAACGCGCAGCTGCAGGGGCCGCCGATCGATCAAAGCGCTCCCGCGCCGCTTCTTTCGGTGCGTGTCCGGCAAGTGGACCCGACGACGGTGCGCGTCGCGCTCTCGCTGAGTGGTCCGAAGCCAATTGCGTTTACTTCCGCGGCCGGCGGCCTTGGGTTAGCAATCGGCATGCAAGACGTCGCCGATTCGCCGCGTTCGGGAAGCGGCGGCGTCGGCGGCGCGAGTGCCGCCGTGGCCGCGGCGCCGCTCGAGCAATCGGAGCCCGGGACCGGCAGTTCTGACGATACGAGTTGGAAGTTCGGTCCGCGCAGTGGTTATGTTGCGAACAATCCTCGTCTGATCGTGATCGATCCGGGCCACGGGGGGAGCGACGTCGGCACGATGCACAGGGGCGTCTCCGAGGCGCAGTTGACGCTCGACATGGCAAAACGGCTGCGCGCAATTTTAATCGACCGCGGCTGGGAAGTGAAGTTGACACGCGAGAGCGATGTGGACGTGTACTCGCCCAACGATAGCGCGCACGACGAGCTTCAAGCCAGGGACGACATCGCCAACAAGGCCGGCGCGAGACTCTTCGTCAGCATTCATGCCAACGCGTTCATCAACTCCGGACCGTACGGAACGACTACGTACATCTCCAAGCCGGATGACGTGGCCTTCGCGCACTTCGTCGAATCGCATCTTGCCGCGGATGGCACCAAGGACGACGGCATCATCAAGAGCCATCTGTATGTAACGCTGCACGCTCGGATGCCGGCCGTACTGATCGAGACGGCATTCCTCACTAATCCGGGCGATTACGCGCTGCTTACGTCGGCCGCTTGGCGGCAAAAGGTCGCGCAAGAGATCGCCGACGGCATCGGCCAGTACGCCCACGAGTATCCGGTTCCAAATCAACCGGCACAGTAGTTGATCGGTCTCTTCGACTCGGGGCTTGGTGGCCTGACGGTCTTGGCGCGGGTTCGCGAACGGATGCCGTCGGCAGACATCGTGTTTTTCGCCGATCAAGCGAACGTGCCGTACGGCGACCGAACGCATGCGGAGCTGCTGGAACTGCTACAGGCGAACTTAGCTCGGCTCGACGCGCGAGGCCTCGATGCGATCGTGATGGCCTGCAACACGTCGTGCGCCGTGGCGGAGCGTTACGGCTGGCCCAGGACGCGCGCGCTGGTGGTTGACCTGATCGAATCGGCGGCAATCGCGGTCGATCGCGGCGGCTTTGCACGCGTCGGCGTCGTCGCAACGGCGGCAACGGTCGGCGCAGGTTCCTACGGACGAACGATCCGCGCGCGCGTCGGCGGCATCGACGTCGTCGAGGTTCCGGCGCCGGCGCTCGTTCCGCTCGTCGAAGCCGGTGCGATCGAAGGCGACCGGCCTCGTGCCGCCGTTGCGGAAGTTTGTGGACACCTGCCGCTCGATCTCGATGCGCTGGTCTTCGGCTGCACGCACTATCCCGTGCTCGAATCGCACTTCCGCGCCGTCCTCGGCGACGGCATTGCGTTCATCGATCCGGCCTTCACGCAGGCCGAACGAACTGCCGAGCTTCTCGGTAGCCGCGCGCAGGAGAGCGGATCGACGGAATACACCACGAGCGGCGACGAAGTTGCGTTCCTTGCAAACGTCGCGCGCATCTTATAATTTCGTGACCTTGTCGGCAAATAAACTGTGGCTCTGCATCGTTGCGATAGCGTCGATCCCATTGCTGGGCGGCGCATCAACTTCCATCGAGACGACGATCCCTGAAAGCGTCGCTCCCATAGCAATCGATCGATGCGTTGTCATGCTGGAGAAGACGCCGAGTGGGGATGCATTTTCCGATTATGTCGACTTCACGAATGTCAGCCAGCGCGCGGCGACCGAGGTGCGCTTCCGTTTCGAGATCGTCGACGCGATTGGACGAACGACCGGCAACCTAACCGACGATAAGCTGGGAACGTTTGCGCCTGGCGTTTCGGTTAGTCATTCCACGGGGGCGCCCACGGGTTCGAGCCAGCCGCAGCAGGCGATCGACAATATACCCGCTTCGTCCAAGGTCGTTTGCATCGTACAGATGGTCCGCTTCGACGACGGCAGCGTCTGGAATGAGGGCGACGGACCTGTGGGAACCGGAGTGATGATCACGCCACCGCCCCAACCATCGTCGACACCGCGTTGGCAATTTCCGGAAGATCGACCCACGCCACCGTAGCAGACTCAAAACGCGAACAACGCGCTTTATCTTACGTTTACTTCGTCTTAATGGGCCCAGCCTATAGTTGAGGTATGCGTAAGAAAGTTTGTGAGCGTCGCGATCGTTATCGCTTTGGCCGGCTGCTCGGGCGCCGGAAGCGTTCCCCTGGCAGGTCAAACGAATCTCACCGCAACAAGCGGCGCCGCCGGAGGTCCGGCGATGCCCACAGTTACGGCGCCCAAACACTTCAAGGTCAGCGTATTCGTGCGCGGCGACCCGAAGCACTATAATCCCGATCCGGTCGAGTTTGAGAAAGACTCGCTGTACGTCGCGTATCAGAACGCAACGCAGCCGACTGGAACGGGCGGCAAGAGCACGATCGTCGAGTATAACTCGAGTGGTAAATCCGTTGGACAGATCGAGCTGAAGGGACGCTGCGACGGCATGCGCTGGAATCCATACACGAACCTCATGTGGCTGACGGTCAACGAGGATGCAAACAGCTCGATGTTCGCCTGGGATCCGACCTCTGGGAAGATCACGCACTACGAGTTTTCGTCCGCCAAGCACGGCGGCGGCTACGACGACCTCGCGTTTGACGGAAACATGGCGTTCATCGCCGCCTCGAATCCGAAGCTCAACGGCAAAGGGATCAATACAGGCCCGGCGCTCGTGAGCGTCGTGCTCAGCGGCAAAACCGCGGAGGTGACGCCGGTGCTGATGGGCGACGCTGAGGCGAAAGACATCCCGACCGGCGAGAAGGTGCGGCTGAATCTCACCGATCCCGACTCGACGACCGTGGCGCCGAACGGCGACGTGCTGCTGGTTTCGCAGGCCGACGACGAGATCGTTTTCATCCACGCGGCGGGAACGAAATCGCAAAGCGTGTCGCGACTGCTCGTCGGCACGCAGCTCGACGACACGGTCTACGCCACCCAAAGCAGCGGTGATTTTTACGTCGTCGACCAAAAGCGAAATATCGTCTATTTGATTGCGGGCGGAATGCGCGCCGGCGCCCTCTATACTGAAACGCCGGACGATTCGGGCGTGCGCGGTTTCGTCGGAACGGTCGGCAAGAAGACGGGAGGCATCCGGCCGGTCATCACCGGATTCGGTAGCCCGACCGGACTAACGTTCGTGCCCCGAACCTAAAATGTAGCTCGAGACTTCCTGCTTGCAAATAGCGACCTTCCGCCCTAAAGCACTTTTTCGGCCACTGCTTACGAGTTAGCGGCGAGATCTGCGCGGCGCCGGCATTGGCGCTGGCGCTGTGCCTACTCTGGAGATACGGATAGGTTCGTAGGGCGACCGATCGTCGCTCCCGGTTTCCTTAGTTTCCGTAGGCGCCTGTATCGTTGGAGCCTTGCCCGATTTGGAGATCGGAATCGGTACGAAGGGTGGCTTGCCGACGGGCGGCTTTTTCTTTGCTGGCGTCGCCTTCTTCTTGCGGGTTACCATCTTCGCGGTTCCGGCAGCACCGGATTTTTTCTCAGCCATTGGCCTCCTCCACGGTAGTCTTTTTCCGTTCCTAAGTTACGAAACTATTGAGCGCCAGCAATACAGCACCAAGGACGAAAAAGAGTTGCGCGCTAGTAAGCAGCCTGCCTTTGTCGACTGTATCCTGAAATAGCCCGATGGACTTTTCGATTCCGCTATGCGAAACCATCGCCGCGAGCCGTCCGTTGTTCTCCGGGTTCTTCAGGAAGCCGACGTCGCAGTAGTTGTCGAGCCCAAACTCCAGCTCTCGCGGCTTCGCCCAGAGTACCGCTAAAGCGAAGATGAGCGAGGCTACGAGCGCTGCCGCGCCGGCAGTCAGCAGCGGGGTTAGCGGCGGCGCTGCTTTGCTTGCCTTCCCGAGAACGGCTAGGGCCTGTTAACACAAC
>PMUK01000155.1 GCA_003166915.1 Candidatus Cybelea palsarum | reverse complement strand
GAAGTCGGGGGATAGACCTAGTAGATAGCTACGCCGCGCTGGTTTTTAGCGCGGATGCTACGGTACGGGAGCGCGCTGCTCGTGAATGGTGCGCATGGGAAGACACTCATGTTTTGTTGGCTCCTGGATCCGCCCCAAGCCGCTTTGAGGATCCAGCATTTCGATTGCTCTTTACGCGTCTCGTCACGCACTACTGGAGGCATGCCGCGTTCTTGACTGAGGATCAGTTAATTGGCAACGTCTCCCTGCTCGACGATATTCCTGGAGTTCTTCTCCATGGACGCTACGATATCAGCAGCCCTCTTGAGACAGCATGGCGGCTTCACCAGGCGTGGCGAGGCAGCGTACTGCACATCATCGATGATGCGGGGCATGGTGGGGGCGCCATGCCCGAGAGCGTTGCCGCGGCGATGAACCGCATTGCGCTTGCCGAATAGCCCATTTCGTCGGCTGCCAGGCCGAGGCGGACGTTCCGACAACCTTGTTGTCGCGACAGTTCTGGCCCTGAGTCAGCTCTGCCCGGCGCCAGTCCAATCGTCAAGTCCGCAAGTAACGGGCTTCAATCAGAGAGTTGACCCAAAAATTGCCGCTAAGGCAAAGGAATGGTTCCATCGCTTTCAAACAGGTCAAATCGACAGATCATCACTCAACGCCGACGTGAACGCTCAACTGACCGGCAAAACGATTCAGCAGGAAGCTGCAACGCTTAGGCGACTCGGCAAACCATTATGCTTTCAGTATTCGTATGTAGCCGCGAATCCATTCAGGCCTTAGGAGGCGCGCGATGATGACCTCAATTTTGACCCGTCCCGCGCTAAGTGCTTGCATAGCCGCGGCAATGCTCGCAGGCTGCGGTCGGGAAAGCGCCACACCGCTCAGCCCATCGCTCGCCGGGGTGAGCACGGATCGGGGGCGCCCGGATAATGATGGCTTTGGAACGCCGTACGCGCTCACGACGTCCAGCAAGGAAACCGTTCTCCATAGCTTCGGTGGTCCCGACGGCGCGGGTCCTAGCACCGGCATGATTGCTGGAAAGGCTGGAACGTTTTATGGGACCACGGCGTTCGGAGGTACTGGCAATGGTACCGTCTTCGAGCTAACTCCGGATGGGTCGGGGTACGCAGAGAGCGTGCTTTACAATTTCAAGGGCGGCTACGATGGTTCGGCGCCGGAGGGAGTGATCTTACACGATGGTGTTTTGTACGGTGCTACATTCCTCGGCGGCAATCCCAACGGTAATGGTGGCATCGGTTGGGGAACCGTCTTCAAACTGGCTGCCGGAAAATCGGGATACACCGAAAGCGTACTCGATCGGTTTCGTGGAGGCACGGACGCCTGGGAGCCCAACGGCCCAATCGTCATTGACAGGGCTGGGTCTATTTACGGCTCCTCAGGGTTTGGCGGATCGCAAAATGCTGGGGCCGTCTTTAAACTAACCCCAAGCGGGTCTGGATACGTCGAAAGTGTTCTCTACAGCTTTCCCGGCGGCACCGGAGGTGAACTACCGCAAGCAGGTCTGACGATCGACAAGCATGAGTCTATTTATGGCACGACCATGTATGGTGGGAGTAACGAAGGCGACTGCTATAGCGGCGGCTGCGGCACCGTCTTCAAACTTACGCTTGGCGAGTCGGGGTACTCTGAGCGTGTCATTTACGCCTTCGCGGGCCGTCCCGACGGCAACCTTCCTTTTGGGGCTGTTGCGGTCGACGATCGTACCGGCGCAGTTTACGGCACGACTTATTGGGGTGGTACGGAGGGTGTTGGAAGTCTTTTCAAGCTCACACGTCGGGGTTCGACCTATGCCGACACCGTTCTCCACAGTTTCACCGGCAAAGGCGACGGTTTCTTACCCGAGGGCACGCCGTTGCTTAAATCTAACGGGACCGTCTACGGTACCGCTTCCATTGGCGGCGACGATTGTCACGGCATCGGTTGTGGAACAGTCTTCGAAGTAACACCCGTGAAGTCGGGTTATTCTTTCCGCGCGATCTACGACTTCCCAACGCCCGGCAAAGGCGCTGAACCCCAACAGACGGATCTGCTTACCGATGCAACTGGCGCGCTCTACGGGACAACGCAATCCGGCGGAAAGAAAACGAACTGCGCGGACGGAGGCCCGGGCGGCGCCAAAGGCTGCGGTGTCGTGTTCAAGATCGTCCCATGATTTCAAGCCCCGCAAGGCGATGGTCTGCAAGCCTTCGGAAGGCTGGCGGCCTGATTCAAAGGCGTTTCTGGGCCGCTGGAGCGGCAATTCATAAGAATATCTAGTGGCTTCCTAGCCAAGTCTCTATTGCCGCAAAGAGCCCCGAATCGAGATTCGACGGCGAGAAGTATTCGCCGCCGGTCGACGGCTCGTCAGGCGGCAACTTGATGAAGAGATGATCGTCGTCTTGAAGCATAACGACCGTTACGTCGCGATGCGCGCTTTGCGCCGCCTTTACGAGACGCGGTGTGTCTGCCGGCAAAACTTGGATGTCTTTCGTCCCCTGAAGGATCAATATCGGACATGGAACGCGCGCGATCAGCGCCGCCGGATCGACTCCGAACGAGCTTCGCAGCCATCGGTTCGTTGCGCTCGGATTCTTGCCCGACGCGATCGCATCGAGCTGCGCCTGGACTTGCATCTCCGCTGCCGCGCGATTCGCACCAGTTTGGTCGCGGAGCAGCTGCTGCTTTAAGATCTGCTCGAGCGGAAGCGCCGGCGGCGCGAGCAAGACGATCCCGCGCAAACGTCCATCCGCGGTCGCGATGCTCGGCGCGAGCTCGCCGCCTTCGCTGTGTCCGAGGACGTAGATTCGTTTTGGATCGACTCCGGACTGCGAGCGCAAGTAGGCGATCGCATCGCGCGCGTCGGCGATCAAACGGTTGCGCACCGGAAACTTACCGCCGCTCTTTCCGCACGAACGCTTGTCGTAGCGCAGCACCGCATAACCATCGTTCGAGAGGCGGTTTGCCAGCTGCGCGAAGACCTTGTTCGGCCCGATCGTTTCGTCGCGATCGTTGCAGCCGCTTCCGTGAACCAGGACGAAACCCGGGAGCGGCGTCGCTGCCGAGTTCGGAACCGTCAAGGTTGCGGCGAGCATCACACCGTCGTCGGTCTTTATCGAAACGTCGCGGGAGGTATAGTGCGCCGATGGCAACGGCAACGGAGTCGCCGTAGCCGGCCTCGCGAGCGGGGCAATTTTCGGGTCGTACGATCGCAGCGCAATCGCCAGCTCTTGCGCGGGCAGCTCGAAGCGATCGAGCACCTCGGTTTGAGGATTAAACCAGAGCGTGGCTGTCTGGCCCTCGACTTCGACGGACACGGCGGCGTCGCCGGACGGCACCCCCGCCAGCGTGGCCGGATGGCCCGTGACCGGCACGGGTACTGCCACGAATGCGCCGCAGATGCATGCCAGCGTCAACTGCTTCGCGCCGGTGACGTGGAGTGCTGCCGGAATCAGCGCGAAGCCCGCCACCATATTGTCGCTGACCACAAATGGCGCGCCGGCCGGCGCCGCGATTTTCGAGTGCGCGGCACCCGCACTGAACGTTGCTTCATTTCCGGCAAACGCCAGAGCACCATGTTGACCGTTCGCATCGGCGACGTAGGAAATGTTGGCAAAGGTCGCCGCGACGATTTTGCGATCGCTGATCAGCGATACGCCGGCAACGGACGCGCTTTCGCCGACATCGAGCGTGCCGCCACTGCGGCGAATGACGATGGTACTGCTCCCGACGCTATGTCCGCCAATGCTCGTTTCGTAGCGGTACGTGCCGCTGGGAAGCAACGCGACCGCCATCAGCAGCGGCGCGATCATCGCCACGCGCAATCCAAGAGATGATCGTTGACCATTCCCACGGCCTGCATGAACGCGTAGCAGATCGTCGGACCGACGAAGCGAAACTCGCGCTTGCGTAGGTCGCTGGTCATCGCTTCGGATTGCGGCGTAGAAGCCGGGACCTCCTCGCTCCGGCGCCAGCGGTTACGGATCGGCTTACCGTCGACGAAACGCCAAACGTAGTCGTCGAACGTGCCGAACTCCTGACGCACCAAGAGCAACGCCCGCGCGTTTGAAACGGCGGATTCGATCTTCGCGCGGTTGCGAACGATCCCAGGGTCGAGCATCATCCGTTTGATGCGCGACGGCGTCACGTTCGCAACGAAGGCCGGATCGAAGCCGCCGAAGAGCTGTCGATAGCGGTCGCGTTTGCGCAGAATCGTTTCCCAGCTCAGCCCGGCCTGCGCGCCTTCGAGCACCAAGAATTCGAAGAGCCCGGCGTCGTCGTGCAACGGCTTGCCCCACTCCGCATCGTGGTAAGCGATCAAGGCGGGCGTGCTCGCCCACGGACAACGTTTCATAATGTCTGACCGCTTTTACGACTTGGGCATTGCAGGCTTCGCCGGAATGGCTTATGAGTAGGGCTATGCGCGCGAGGCTCGCCAGAAGAATTCCGCTCGTCGCCGCACTGGCGACGCTGGCCGTCCATCTTATTGGTAATCCCCATTATGGGTTCTTCCGAGACGAGCTGTACTTTATCATTTGCGGTTTCCATCCGGCCTGGGGATATGTCGACCAGCCGCCGGTCGTGCCCCTCTTGGCGGCGGGTACGCAGTTCTTCGGCCACTCGCTGTTTGCGGTCCGAGCGCTCTGCGCGTGCTTCGCCGCGGCATCGGTCTACACGACGTGCCTGCTGGTGGTCGAGCTCGGAGGCGGCGCGTTCGCCGAAATCTTCGGAGCGCTGGTCGCGGCGGTCACGCCCATCCTCATGGCTTTCGGAACGAAACTCTCCACCGATACCGTCGGTCTCTGGCTCTGGCCGCTAGCGGCGCTCTACGTTCTGCGCATCGTCAAGGGAGCCGATCCTCGCTGGTGGCTGGCAGTCGGCGCGATCGTCGGCATTGCGATCGAGAGCAAGTACACCATCATCCTTTTCGCCGCGGCGATCGTCGTCGCGCTACTGGCACTTCCGCAACGGCGCGCGCTGCTCACGCCCTGGTTTGTGGCCGGCGTGTTGGTCGCGGCGGCGATCGCGCTGCCGAACGTCCTCTGGCAGGCCGCACATGGATTCCCGATGTGGACGGTGCTGCACGCGGCCGGCGAGCATCGAAACGTCGTCCTGACGCCGGGACAGTTCGTGCTGACGCAGTTGCTCGTCACGCATCCGCTGCTCGCGCCGGTATGGCTGATCGGTCTGGCGCTGTTGCTGCAGCGTTCCACAACGCGATTTCTCGGCGTCGCCTATCTGCTCTTGATCGCTGCGATGTGCGTTTTTCACGGCAAGAACTATTATGCCGGCGACGTTTACTCCATTCCGATCGCCGCCGGCGCCGTTGCAATTGAAGCGTGGACGGCGCGCGCGACCGCGTGGCGGCCGGCGCTGGCATTCTACGTGCTGGTTGCCGGTATCGTGCTAGTCCCGCTGCTGATGCCGGTTCTGCCGGAAGCGACGATGTCGGCCTACGACCGGATCGCCGAGGATGTTATCGCACGAAACATCGATCTCGCGCGCAGCGAGCGCACTCAAATCGGAGACTTACCGCCGGATTGGGCGGATATGCACGGATGGCAAGAGTTGGCAATGACCGTGGCGCGTCTCTACCATTCGTTGCCGCCCTCGCAGCGCGCACAGGCGGCGATTCTCGCCAGCAACTATGGAGAGGCGGCCGCAATCGACTTCTTCGGACCGCAGTACGGGCTTCCGCCGGTGCTTTCCGGGAACAATCAGTTCTGGATGTGGGGAACCCACGGCTACACCGGAAACGTTCTCATCGACGTCCACGGCGACTGCCAAGGCGACACGCACTTATTCCGGAGGCGGCAGATCGTCACGCGGTTTTACAATCCATGGGGCCGGCCGTTCGAAAACGGCTTTCCGATCTCGCTATGCGAAGGAATTACGGAACCGCTGGCCGTCTACTGGCCCAGACTACGGAGCTATATTTAGAATAGCGCCGACAGATCGTCTAGCGGATCGATGGCGTTCACGAGTGTCGGATGAACGCGATCTGCGAGCCGCCACGCTCGCAGCGGCGAGACGATGTCGTGCGATAGGGGCAGGCCGGTAAGAACGGCGAGCTCGACGCTGTCGGGACGATGCCGCCGCCACCGCCGGTAAAGCCGGCGAACCGCGTGGTTGTTCACGGCGACCTCCGCGGCGTTGGTGACGATCGTCACGTGCTGAGCGCCCGGAGAAGTCGTCAGAGCCTCGTCGAGAAGCGACCGTGCGATCCGATACGAGTGCGCGATTGCGTGAGTCGTATAGCGCGGATAACCGCACGCCGCGATATGACGATCCCGCAAGATCGGGTTCCACCAAAGAAATCGATTCGGTACGCGGAGCAAGCGTTCGGCGACGGTGTTCATCAAACGATTCGGTATCAACGCGATTCCAAAGAACGGAGCGATGGGCACGCAGCGATCCACTTCGAAATGCTGACCGATCCACGCGGCGAGCAGGCCGCCCAGTGAAAAACCGGCGACCGTTACGCGCTCGCCCAACTCGCGCGCGACCGTGACATACTCGTCGACCGCTCGGTAAAGATCTTCGGGGCGTAAACGCTCGAGTGCAGTCGAAAGCCGATCCGCGTGTCCGTGTCGCGGCAAGCGCGGCACCACCACGTTATGCCCCCGGTCAAAAAGATCGGCCGCGACCCGTTCGAACTGCGCGGGACTCGCGCTCATTCCGTGGAGCAAGACGACCGCTCGCGGACGCCGTTCGCCGTGCACGTACGCTCGGGTGCGGCCGCTTAGGGAGACGCCGGGATGATCGCGAGCGACGAGTCGCTCGAGCCGGTCGAAGCAGGTAGCCAAGGGCGTGTCCTTAAGACGGGAGAGGTGCATCTCCTCTCGGAGCAAGCGCGAGAGTTCATCGCGCTCGAAGAGCGCTACGGCGCACATAACTACGCCCCGCTGGACCTGGTGGTCGAGCGGGCCGAGGGCGTTTGGCTCTGGGACGTTAGCGGCAAGCGTTATCTCGACTGCGTCAGCGCGTACTCCGCACTCAACCAAGGCCATTGTCACCCACGCATCTACGCGGCACTCGTCGACCAAGCTCGCCGGCTCACGCTGACTTCGCGCGCGATGCGCAACGATCGGATGCCGGGATTTCTCGAAAAACTCACGCGCCTCTGCGGTTACGAAAAAGCGCTGCTGATGAACACCGGCGTCGAGGCTGTCGAAACGGCGATTAAACTCGCGCGGCGCTGGGGGTACGTGCGCAAGGGCATCGCCCCCGATGACGCTACGATCGTCGTCTTCTCGAACAACTTTCACGGCCGGACCCTGGCCGCCGTCAGCGCCAGCACGACGGAAGAATATCGCGCCGGCTTCGGGCCTTTTCTGCCTGGTTTTGTCGTCGTTCCGTTCGGCGACGCGGATGCGCTCGAGCGGGCCCTGACGCCCCAGACCGCTGCCGTTCTCATCGAGCCGATTCAAGGTGAAGGCGGGGTCATCGTACCGCCGGCCGGCTATCTCAAGCGCGTGTGGGCGCTCTGCCGCGAGCACGAGATATTGCTGCTGGCCGACGAGGTACAGACCGGATTTGGGCGGACGGGGGACCTTTTCGCCTGCGACTACGACGGCGTAAAGCCCGACGTCTTGATCGTCGGCAAGGCGCTCGGGGGCGGATTCTACCCGGTCTCCGCAGCGCTGGCAAGCGACGAGTTGATGAATCTTTTCCAGCCCGGCGATCACGGCAGCACCTTCGGCGGAAATCCGCTGGGCTGCGCGGTAGCCGACGCCGCGCTCGACGTCATCGTCTCCGAAAATCTCGCGGCCCGGTCGCGCTACGCGGGGGCTGCCATCATGCAAGGGCTGCGCGCGCTGGCATCGCCTCTGATCGCCGAGATTCGCGGACGTGGGCTGCTCCTGGGCGTCCAGCTCACGGTCCCGGCAAGCCGGCTCGCCGAGGCTTTGCTCGAACGCGGCATCGCAGCCAAGGAAACCCGCGAATACGTCCTGCGCATCGCGCCGCCACTGGTCATCGACGATGAGGCGATCGCATATCTTCTCGACGGCTTCGCCGGCGCGGTAGGCTCGCTCCACGCTCGCCCTTGACACTCCCCTGGCCCGGCGTGATATGGTTGGCGAGCCGAAGCAGCGGGTCGCTCCGCTCACCGGATGCCTACGGGCGATCCGGTCTTCACCGAAGGAACTTACGGCTGGTTCCGCAGTGGGGTTGCTCCGGCAGCGCCTTTTTTATTTGGAGATGAGCTCATAGCAAGACCCCTGCGAGTTAACGATCAGATTCGCATTCGTTCGGTTCGGGTGATCGACGAAAACGGCGAGCAACTCGGAATTCTGCCAACCGAAGAAGCGTTAGCGCGGGCACGACTCGCCGGACTCGATTTGATCGAAGTTTCGCCGACGGCTCAACCGCCGGTCTGCAAGATCGCCGATTTCGGACGTTTGAAATACGAACAGTCGAAAAAAGACAAGGACGCACGCAAGAAGCAGCGCCACTTCGAGCTCAAGGAAGTGAAGCTGCGGCCAAAGATCGAGACGCATGACTATGAAACGAAAGCAAGAATGGCGGAGCGGCTGCTGCTCGACGGGAGCAAGATCAAAGTGACGATCATGTTTCGCGGTCGAGAGATCACGTACACGTCGTTCGGACGCCGCCTGCTCGATCGGATGGCCGAAGACATGGCGTCTCTGGCAATTGTAGAGCGAGAGCCGCGGCTCGAGGGCAAGAACATGTTCATGATTCTAGCGCCGCGAGTTACACCGACCGGTCCACCAAAGTTTTCAGTCACTCGCGAAAAAGAGCAAAAGCCAACCGCCACCGAGACGGTCGCCGAGGAGCAAGCCAGTGCCTAAGATTCGAACCCATCGAGGAACCGCCAAGCGCGTGAAGGTCACCGGGACCGGTAAACTGCTTCACCGCCATCAATTCGACGGCTGCGGTCATATTCTGAGCAAGAAAAGCCGCAAGCGTAAGCGCAAGTTCCGCAAAGATCAGCCGACTTTCAAGGGCGATCTGAAGCGTTTGGCGCCAACGATTCCCTATCTGTTCTAACAAGGAGAGCGTAGAGAATGGCACGTGTTAAACGCGCGGTTGGAGGTCTCAAACATCGCCGCAAGGTGATGAAGCTGGTCAAGGGCTTTCGCGCCGCTCGCCGCCGCAACTATCGCGTTGCAAACGAAGCGTTGCTCAAGTCGCTGGCCTATGCGTTTCGCGACCGCCGCGTCAGAAAGCGGGATTTCCGCTCACTTTGGATCAGCCGGATCAATGCGGCGGTCCGCCGGGAAGGCCTCTCCTACTCGGTTTTCATGCACGGCCTCAAGAAGTCTGGGGTGACGCTGAACCGCAAGGCGCTTGCCGAGCTCGCCATTTCGGATCAAAGGGCATTTGGCGCGCTGCTGAATCTCGCCCGGCAGGCGGCGCAAAAATGAAGAGGCCCAAAAGGCGGGCGACGCTCGATACCTAATCCTCGACCTATGGGACGTTTGAGCCCCGTCTTTGCGACGGCGATATCGCTCTTCGTTCTGGCGCAGGCTGGGATGCCGGCAAGGGCCGATACCGGCGTTGCCTTAACGCAAGCGCTTTCCGACCGCATCGACCAGATGGCGAAGGCACAGATCCACGCGGGGCGCACGCCCGGCGTCGCCATCGGAATCGTCGAGGACGGCCGGATCGTCTACTCGCGCGGTTTTGGGTTCGCCGACCTCAACAAACACGTACCCATGACGGCGGATACGCAGTTCTACGCCAGCGGCCTCACCAGAGAGTTTACCGCCGCGGCCATTTTGCTGCTTGCGCAAGACGGGAAGCTCGTGCTCGGCGACCACATCACCAAGTACATTCCCGAGTTTCGCTCCGGCGCCGGGATCACGATCGCCCAGCTGCTTACGCAAACCTCCGGACTTCCGCCGTCGTCGAAGATTCCGGGCCTTTCCGCCGATCGGACGCAACCGATCAAAATCGCCAATCTCCTGACGTCGCTCGATCACACGAAGCTGGCCGCCGCACCCGGCACCGTGTATGCAAACGATCCAATAAATTACCTGTTGGCTGCATTGATCGTCGAACGCACCAGCGGCGTTCCCCTCTCCGATTATCTCGAGCAGCACATCTTTATTCCGCTGATCATGGATCACACGTTTCTTGCCGGCGACAGCGGCATCTCTCCAGGGCACGCGATCGGGTACACGCGCGGCTCCTATGGATTCGACCGCGCGCCGGTCGAGGATCCCTCGTGGCTCGGCGGCGATGCAGGCTTGGTCACAACGATCTACGATCTTGCAAAATGGGATATCGCGATGCCGATTTTGCTGCGTGTCGACGCCGTACAAACGATGTTCGCTCCCGGCGCCGACAGTGGGCCGACGCGCTACGGAATGGGCTGGGTCATCGATCGGCGCGGTGGCAAGGATTTCGTCTGGTCCGATGGAGATATCGCCGGTTACCGAACGACGAACGCGCTCTTACCCGAGCAACACATCGGCGTCATCGTCTTTTCCAACGCCGATTCGCTGCACTTGCCGACGACGATTCCCGAAGGGCTCGGCGCGCGCATCCTCGACTTGATCGTGCCGCCGACGATGGCGCATCTGGACAATGCGATAATCGAGCGGGCGAAAGAGTGGCTAACCCTGTTGGCTTCGGGTCGTGTGCGCCGCGACGAGCTGACGCCGTCTTTCAGCGCTTACCTAACCGATGACCTCGTCGCAAACCAAAACCTTGCCGCTTTAGGACCGTTGCAGTCCATCATACCGCTTTCGAGCACCGCAGAGTCAAACGGCGAGACCTCGTACGAATTTCTCGTGCGCTATCGGCACGCACAGTATCATTACGATTTCAAGCTTACGGGTCAGGGAAAGGTCGACGGAATCAGACTCACTGCGTAAACGGCTTGATCGCCGGCGCTAGTCGTCACCGTCGGCAAGACGGCGGCCGGTAGCTTCGACGACCTTACCCAACATCGTTACTGCTTCGGCGCGCGTCGCATTGCTAAACATAAAGCGAAGGCGCTCGTCGGCGTCCTCGACGATCAAGACCGAGCGGCGCCCCAGCCGGACCGACGCGATGAGCGAGCTCAAATACGCTTCGTCTTCAGGGGCCAGCACCGATTCTTCCGGACCGACGCGCAGCGGCTCCAATAGTCGTTTGATCACGGAATCAATGTCGCTGGGTATTTCCACCATTAACCTCCAAGACCGAATCAGAATCCACCGTGTAGAATAGCAACGGTCGGCGACACACAGAATGCCTCCTACATACAACTATCGACCGACGTGACTTGCAATTTTACCTCGCCCGCCCTCCAGCCAGAATAAAGCCAGTACCGTCTTCGCGTCGGCCGCGCCGTTAACGACCAGGCGCCATGCCGCCTGCTGTGTGAATCGACCCACCTCGATTCGCTCGTCTTCGTCGAAATCGGTGACGCCCTCCACGAGCTGGTCGGCATGGAAAAAATGCATGACTTCCGAGCAGAATCCGGGGGTCGTCCAAAAGGACCCGATCTTCGTAAGCAGTCCGGCATTATAGCCTGTCTCCTCCCGAAGCTCTCGGGCCGCGCCATCGAGCAACGTCTCACCGGATTCGCACGTGCCCGCCGGAATCTCCCAGAGCGAGGTCCCGGCCGAGTGACGATATTGGCGTACCAAAACCAGCTCATCACTTGCCGGAGTCGCAACGATCGCGACGGACGCGCCGTGTTCGACGACGTCGACGCGATGGGTGCTTCCGTCGTCGTACTCGACCTCATCGATGCGAACCGAGAACACGCGGCCTTTGAAAACCCGGCGCGATTCGATAATGCCCGGCGCTCGATCCATCCGCGTGACTTAGCGGAACGGCCCGGCCGCGCCTCGTAGCTAAGAAACCTCAATGCCGCAACCGCCGTCGTCCGTCTCGACGGAAATCGCCTGGCTCGGCTTTTTCCTCATCATTTTCGTCGCCGCGGTTTATCTGCTGGTGCGAACGCTCGTTCCACATCATTTCAACGAAATGGTCGCGATCATGCTCGCTGCAATCGCCGCCGGACTCATCATGATCGGCGTTCGCGCGTGGTTCGGCTCGCGCTCGCGTAGCGGCTAAACCGTTGGCAACACGACTCGGAGTTCATGCCGAGCGACTAAAGAGCGTTGCGGCTCTGCAATCCCGCAAGGAGCGGCGGGAATCCAAACGCTTCGCGTTTGAGGGCCCGACGCTGCTCGAAGAAGCGCATGCCGGTGCGTTTGCGATTGAGGAAATATATGTAACGCAGGCCGCATACGACCAGACGCCGCTGGTGCGCGAGCTCGACCGCACCGGAACGCCGACCTTCCTGGTCGAGCCGGCCAGCGCGGCGCAAATTTCCGATCTCGCAACCCCAACCGGAATCGTCGCCGTCGCGCCGGTGCGCTTTCGCAGCCTCGAGGAGATTTTTGCGGAAGGCGGGCCGGCCATCGTGCTGGCGGACGTCGGCGACCCGGCGAACGCCGGGACCCTTCTACGATCGGCGGATGCCTTCGGCTGCGCGGGCGCCATCTGCGGATCGCTAGGGGTCGACCCGTATCATCCCAAGGTCGTCCGTGGTTCGATGGGCGCGGTCTTTCGGCTGAAACTCGCCATCAGCGAGCCCTCCGCCTTAGTGAATGCGGCCGCCGCTTCCGGCGTACGCGTCCTGGGACTGACTGCGAAGGGTGAACCACTGCGCGGCGAGCGATGGGATCGTCCTGCGGCGCTGGTAGTAGGGCACGAACGGCACGGGTTGGGGCGTTGGGAAGCCTGTTGCGAGACCCTATTGGGCATCCCAATGGCAGGCCCGGCGGAGAGCCTCAGCGCCGCCGTGGCGGGCTCGATCGCGCTTTACGAGGCAACCCGCCGGGGGGCCGCCCGGTAAAGCCTAGACTTTTGTCAAGAGAGTACTCAGGGCTCGAAAAGTCAAGACTACCGGGGGCAAAACTCGCGTGGTATACTCAGCGCATTCCGCGACCGTAAGCCGCCCCGGAGCAGACGGCTCAGAAGGAGACTTCAAAGCGCTATGGCAACGTCCAATCTCTTCTGGAGGCTTTTCATCCATACGGGTTCCATCGACGCATATCTGGCTTATCGAAGGCTTCACGCGTCACCAACCGCGACGTAAACTACCCTCGGCCACTGGGGCCGAACGAGAAGTCAAAGCCGAGTTTCGAAGCGCCTGGTAGCAAAGAACACGCCGGGCGTTTTGCTTTGGAAGAGCTATGACGGAACTTGCAAGCCGACTCGACGACGTTGCCCAACGATTTGCCGCTGCGGTCGATCGCGCGAACGACGAGCAGGCGCTCGAGAGCGTGCGAGTTGCCTACCTGGGTCGAAACGGCGAAGTCACCACGGTGCGACGCGCGATCGGCACACTTCCGCATACCGAGCGCCCAGAGGCGGGCAAGGTTATCAACGACGCGGTTGCAGCAATGGAGCGGCGCTTGCAGGCAGCGTACGAACAGCTCGAGTCTCGCCGCTTTGATGCCGAGCTGGCAGCGTCAATCGACGTCACGTTTCCCTCCATCCGCCGGCCGGTCGGCTCGATTCACCCCGTCCGGCGAATTATTGATGATAGCTGCGCCTATTTCATGCGCCACGGATTCGCCGTGGTCACCGGCCCGGAGGCCGAGCCGGACTACTACAACTTCGACGCGCTCAACATTCCAAGCGATCACCCGGCACGCGAAGGCTTCGATTCATTTTGGATTAGCGACACGCTGCTGCTTCGCCCGCACACGTCGCCGATGCAGATTCGAACGATGCAAGAACATCGGCCGCCGATCGCGATCGTCGCTCCAGGCAAATGTTTTCGCCGAGATGCCGTCGACGCGCGTCACCTCTTTCAATTTCACCAATTCGAAGGATTGCTCGTGGCCGAAGGCATCCATTTCGGCCATTTAAAAGGAATGCTCACGGGGTTGTGCCGCGAGCTCTTCGGGGAACAGCAGAACGTGCGATTTAGACCCTCGTACTTTCCATTTACCGAACCGAGCGCCGAAGTAGACACGACGTGCCCAAAATGCAAAGGCACCGGCTCACTCGAGTCAAGCCCCGTAGGGTGCAATATGTGCGGCGGTTCGGGTTGGATCGAGCTCGGTGGCTCCGGAATGGTGCATCCCAACGTCCTTCGCGAGGTGGGCTACGACCCGGACCGTTATTCCGGTTGGGCCTTTGGTTTCGGCGTCGAGCGCTTGGGCTTAGCCCGGTACGAAGTCGACGACATCCGCCGTTTCGTCAAGAGCGACCCCGACTTTCTCGCGCAGCTGAGTTGACGAGGCAAGCACCGTGCGCGTCCCCGTAAGCTGGCTGCGCGAGTTCGTGACGCTCCCTCCCGACGCTCAAACGATCGCGGACCGGTTGGCGACGTTAGGTTTTCCAGTCGCCGAGATCGAACGGCGACCAACGATCACGGGCGTTATTACCGGCCGCATCGCAGATTTACAGAAGCATCCGAACGCCGACCGCTTGCAAGTCGCACAGGTTGACGTCGGCGACGACGCCTGGCTGACGATTGCGACCGCTGCCACGAACGTGGCAGCCGGTCAAACGATCGCCGTCGCCACGATCGGCGCGCAACTTCCGGGCTTAACGATCGCGCCGCGCACGATGCGAGGCGTCGCGTCACAGGGCATGATGATCTCGGCAGAAGAGCTAGCGCTGCCCGGCGATTGGTTTGAAGACGGCATCATGCAGCTCGAATCGAGTTGCGCTTTGGGCGCTGACGTCGTCGATCTCTTCGGGCTCGACACCGCAGTGCTCGACGTGGAGATTACGACGAATCGTCCCGATGCGATGTCGATCATCGGGCTGGCGCGAGAACTCGCCGCTTCCTACGGCAGCGGGCTGCGCTTGCCGGAGATCGTCAACCCCGGTCGTGCCGCGGAGCCGCCGGGCGAAGAGCCCGACGTTTTGATCGAATCGCACGACTGTTATCGCTTCGTCAGCCAACGCATCGACGGCGTGGGCGTCGCGCCCGCCCCCGCATGGATGCGCGTTCGCCTCGCGCTGTCGGGCCAGCGCCCGATCAATAATCTCGTCGACGTCTCGAACTACGTCATGCTGGAAACGGGCCAGCCGTTGCATTTTTACGACGCACGAGCGATTCGTGGAGGGCGGTTGATCGTACGCAGCGCGCACGACGGCGAACAAATAGTTACGCTCGACGGCGTCACGCGAACTCTATCCAGTGCCGCGCTCGTCGTCGCCGACGACGAGCGAGCGCTCTGCCTCGCGGGGCTCATGGGCGGCGCCGTAAGCGAAGTCGGCCCCGCCACGACCGCGATCGTCCTCGAAGCGGCAAACTTCAACGGCGCCCGCGTACGGCGCATGAGCAATGCGCTGGCGTTACGCACGGAGGCTTCGGCCCGTCATGAAAAGTCACTCGCCCCGGCTCTGACCGATCTCGGGGCCGCGCGCGCCGCCGCGCTTCTGCGCGATCTTGGGGCGACTCTCTACGAGCCTCACGCCTTCGGCGGGCCGGTTACGCGGGCCGCTGCAATCGCGCTCAAGGTTGCCGACGTGCAACGCCTTCTGGGAATGTCGCTGCACGCGCAACAGATCGAGCGTCACCTCGCCGCGCTGGGTTGCGAGGTCGAGCGCGTTGAGCCGGAGGTTCTGGCCGTAACTCCGCCGGCGTGGCGTCGCGACTTGACCATCGCGGCCGACTTGATCGAAGAAGTCGCGCGGATCGAAGGTTACGAACGGATTCCCCTCGTCGTTCCGTCGGTCGCCCCGCACGAAATTTCGAGCGCCGCGTTCGCATTGGAGAGCCGCATCGCGCGGGCCCTGGAAGGCTTGGGGTACCGCGAGATTATCACGCAATCCCTGCGCGGCGCCGGTTCCGTCGAGGTTCGAAATCCGCTCTCCGACGAACAACGTTTTCTGCGCGACTCGCTCGTTCCGGGAATCATCGAATACCTCGCGGAGAACGCTTCGCCGGCCCGCATTTTCGAAACCGGAGAGGTCTTCCGCGACGAGCAAAGCGGTCTCGTCGAGCAGTCGCTATTGACCTTCGGCTTTTCGGCCGATCCGTTGGACGAACCGCCGTGGCGCGATTCCCATTTTCTCGCCCTCAAGGGCGATTGCGAACAGCTCCTGCGCAAGATTACCGGGCGCGACGCCGAGATGAAGCGCACCACGCAATCCGGCTTCCATCCGGGCAAGACGGCACTCGTCACGCTCGACGAGCGCGAGGTCGGCCATCTTGGACGCATCGATCCGCGCTTGGCGAAGGCCTCCGATTTACAGCGCCCCGCGTATCTCTGCGTCGTCAAGATCGCATCGTTGCGGGCGTACGAAACGCCGCGTTACCGAGTGCCTTCGAAGTATCCCTCGACGTATTGCGACGTTGCCCTGGTCGTCGATATCGACGTCGCCGCGCGAGACGTCGAGCGCGCGATCGTTGCTGCCCTCGGCAGCCTTTGCACGGGTGCCACCGTTTTCGACGAATATCGCGGCCCCCAGATCGGACAAGGCCGCAAGAGCCTGGCGGCGCGCGTAACGCTGCAGCGCTTCGATGCGACCATCACCGACGAAGAAGCCGATGCGGCGGTTTCGCTGTTGCTCGACGCGCTGCGAAATGAGTTCGGAGCGGAGATTCGGACGTGATCGCGGGCGTCCCGTGGCCCGATCTGGTTATCGTCATCATCCTGGGCATCGCAATGCTCAAGGGCTATTCGCGCGGCTTCGTTTCGGAGCTGGGTGGAGCCGTTGCGGTAACCGGCGCCTTAGTCACGCCGTGGTTTTACAACGGAAGCTTGGACGCAACGATCGAGCAGGTGACGAAACTTGGTCCCGGATCGGCCCACGTCGTTGGAATGTTCGGCACGGGACTGCTTACGTACGTCGTTATTCTCTTCGTGGCGCGTCTGCTGGGCACCATCGCCAAACTTCCGGTGCTGGGCCTGGGCAACGCGCTCGGCGGCGCGCTCATCGGCCTGCTGAAGGGTGCGATCCTGTTATGGCTCGTGCTCTTCGTGGCGCTCTTCTTTCCGCTCTCACCGGACATACGCGCCGACCTGCATCAATCGCGGTTGGCGCCCTATCTCGTAACCTACGACGCGCCGCTGGACGACGCGTTGCTTTCGACGATCCCCTGGTTTGCGCGTCCGTTCGTGCTGCCGTACTTTAAGCGACACCAGTTGTAAGCGCCCGAAGCGTCGCCTCGATCGCGGCGAAGGCCGTTTGGAAATCGCTCTCGTCCACGTCTCCCATCGTGCCGAAGCGCACGATCTTTCCCGCAAGCTCGGCCTGACCGCCGGAGAGTACGATGCCGCACTCTTCGCGAAGCGCTTGCAGCAGTGGGTTAGGGTCAACGCCGGGCGGTGGATAGGCCGCAACGATCGTGTCGGAATGCGCGCCCGGCTGCGAAAGGAGCGTGAAACCCAAACGTTGGAGCGATCCGCGCACGCCGTTCGCGTAGCGCGTATGCCTTTCGAAGGCAGCCTGCATCCCGGCGGCGTGATAGCGCGCCAAGGCGGCGTCGAGTGCATAGAGGATGGAAATTGGCGGCGTCCACGGCGTCTGGCCGACGTGCGAAAATTCCAGCGCGCGTCGCAGATCGAAGTAAAAACGGGCGAGCGCCGGGTCCTCGAGACGCTCTCGCGCGCGCGGGCTGACTGCGACCATGGCGACCCCAGGCGGCGCGGCGAAGGCCTTCTGCGAAGCGGTCGCCACCGCATCGTAACCCCACTCGTCCATGCGAAACTCGCTCGCGCCCATGCCACTGACGGAGTCGACGAGCGTGATCGCGCCATGATCGCGCAGCATCGGCGCAAGCGCGGCCATGTCGTTGGCAACGCCGGTTGAGGTCTCGTTGTGCGTCAGCAAAACGCCGGCGATGCTCTTCTCCCCATCCGCTCGGAGGCGCGCTTGCAGCGCCGCGGGATCGACCGCCGCGCCGAGCGGTGTCTCCAAGATCTCAACGATGCAGCCGTAGGCCGTGGCGATCCCCGCAAATCGCTTTCCAAAAGAGCCGACCGGGCATGAGAGCAACCGGTCCCCAGGAGCAAAAAGGTTGGCAACCAGCGCTTCCATCGCGCCGGTTCCCGAGCTTCCAAGGATAGCGATTTCGCCGCGGGTCCCGAAGACCGGGCGTAACGCGGCCGCAATGCGCTCCAGCATCTCTGCAAACTCCGGTCCTCGGTGATCGATCATCGGCCGGTCCATCGCGCGCAGCACCGGCGGCGCCACCATCACCGGCCCGGGAAGGAATAGCAGTTGCCTCGACATCGAATACTGCTTCTATGAACGTCGAGAGCATCCGCTTGACCGAACTCTCCGCGTGCGCCGGCTGCGCCGCGAAACTCGGCGCGGCCGAGCTGCGCAGCGTGATGGAACGCGTCTCGCCCGCGACGAACGCGCGCGTGCTCGTCGGATACGGCGATAGCGACGACGCCGGCGTCTATCTTTTACGCGACGATGTTGGATTGGTCCAGACGGTAGATTTCTTCACGCCGATCGTCGACGACCCGTACGACTTCGGGCGCATCGCGGCGACCAACGCGCTCTCCGACGTTTACGCTATGGGTGGGCGCCCGTTGAGCGCGCTCAACATCGTCGCCTTTCCCGAAGATCTGGACCTCGCGATCTTGGCGCAGATTCTCGAAGGCGGGGCAAGCGTCGCGCGCAACGCGGGCGTCGCGATTATTGGCGGTCACACGATCAAAGACGCGGAGCCGAAGTACGGCATGGCGGTTACCGGGATTGTCGATCCGCAGCGGATCGTCACCAACGCCGGTGCGCGGATCGGCGATGCACTCGTGCTCACCAAACCGTTGGGAACCGGCATCCTAACGACGGCCCGCAAGCGCGACGCGATCGCATCCGAAGAACTCGATGAAGCGGTTGCTGCGATGACGACGCTCAACGACCGCGCCGCCGAGGCGATGCTCGCCGCGGGCGCGCACGCGGCGACCGATATCACCGGTTTCGGGCTGCTCGGGCACGCGGAAAACATGGCGCGCGCCTCGCGCGTGCGGCTGATCTTCGACTCGACGGCGGTACCCTGGATGGCGCGCGTGCTCGAGTTAATCGGCGACGGCATCGTCCCCGGCGGCACGCGTCACAACGCGCAGACGCATGCGACGTTTACCGATTTCGCGCCGTCGGTTCCGGAGGAAGTGCGCATCGGTCTCTCCGATGCTCAAACCTCGGGTGGATTGCTCATCAGCATCGCACGCGAGAATCTTGCGATGCTGGTTGCCGAATTGAACGACCGCAGCACGATGGCTGCGGTCGTTGGTGAAGTCCGTTCCGGAAGCGGGATCGAGGTTATCGCTTAACGGGACGCTTGCGCTCCGGAGCGCGTTTGACCACGCCGTTTCGCCGTTTAGCGTGACCTGTCCGCAGTCGAAGGGGAACGACGTTACTCACCCGCTCGTGGTCCGAGCCCAGCGGCACCGGCGAGATCAGCCGCTTCCCTAACGCGTGATGGAGGACTTCAGAAAGCTCGTCCACCGGAACGAACGTCATGCTCTCGCGCACCTCTTTGGGAATATCGTCCAGATCCATCTCGTTGCGCCGCGGCAGCAAGACCTTCGTGATGCCGGATCGCTTTGCGCCGAGAACCTTCTCTTTGAGTCCGCCGATCGGGAGCACTTGTCCAGTCAGCGTGATCTCGCCGGTCATGGCCAAGTTCGCGTCGACTTTGATGCCGGTCAGCATCGAAGCGATGGAAGTCGCCAGCGCGATTCCGGCCGATGGTCCGTCCTTCGGCGTGGCGCCGGCGGGAAGGTGAATGTGAATGTCGTGCTTGGCAAAGTAATCGTCCGGTAAGCCCAACTCCCCCGAACGCGAACGCAAGAACGAGACGGCGGCCTGCGCACTCTCCTTCATCACGTCGCCCAGCTGGCCGGTCAGCACGAGCTTGCCCGTCCCTGGCATCGACTGCGTCTCGATGAAGAGAATGTCGCCGCCGACCGGCGTCCAAGCCATGCCCGTCGCAACGCCGACCGAGGCGACGCGCTTGCGCACCTCGTTGAAGAATCTCGGCCTGCCGAGGTACTCGACGAGGCTCTCCGGCTTGACGCGCGCCTTGTAACGCGCGTTCTCCGCGATCTTGCGCGCGATCTTGCGAAAGACCGTTCCGATCTCTCGCTCGAGGTTTCGTACGCCGGCTTCACGCGTATAGTCGTTGATGATCGCGCGAATCGCCTGGTCGCTGATCTGGGCTTGGGAATCACGCACGCCGTTGTTCTTGCGCTGCTTCTTGAGCAGATATCGCTTGGCTATCTGGAGCTTTTCGAGCTCGGTGTAGCCCGAGAGCGTGATGATCTCCATGCGATCCCGCAACGGCGGCGAGATCGTATCGAGCGCGTTTGCGGTGCAGATAAATAGCACTTGCGAAAGATCGAACGGCAGGTCGAGATAATGGTCGCGGAAGTTGTTATTCTGCTCGGGATCGAGCACTTCGAGCAATGCCGACTGCGGGTCCCCGCGAAAATCCGCGCCCACCTTGTCGATCTCGTCGATCATCAACACGGGGTTACGCGTACCTGCATCGCGAATCGCGCGAATGATCGTGCCCGGCATCGCGCCGATGTACGTGCGCCGATGGCCGCGAATCTCGGCCTCGTCGCGAACGCCGCCCACCGAAAGGCGAACGAACTTGCGTCCCATCGCCCGAGCGATCGACTGACCGAGCGAGGTTTTTCCTACGCCCGGCGGTCCCACGAAACAGAGGATCGGTCCCGTCAACCTCTTCTTGAGCTTTCCGACGGCTAAGTACTCGACGATCCGGTCCTTGATCTTTTCAAGGTCGTAATGATCCTCGTCGAGCACGGCGCGCGCCGTCGCTATCTCGATGTGATCGGGCGTTTCCTCTTTCCACGGTAACGTAACCAGCCAATCGAGGTACGTGCGAATGACGCTGTACTCGGGGCTGGCCTGCGGAACTTTCGAAAGCCGGTCGAGCTCGCGGTCGGCCGCCTTCTTCACGTCGGGCGGCATCGCTGCACCGTCGATCTTGCCCCGCAGCTCGTTGTTCTCGGCCTGCTGCGGATCGACTTCGCCAAGCTCTTCCTGTATTGCGCGCAGCTGTTGGCGGAGATAGAACTCGCGTTGATTCTTCTCCATCTCGCGTTGGATGTCGCTCTGAATCTTATGGCCGAGCTCGACGACCTCCAGCTCCTTTGTGAGAAGCATCGTCAGCTTGCGCATGCGCTTAGCCGTGTCGCGTTCCTCGAGAAGCGCCTGACGATCGGCGGTCTCCAAACGCATCGTCGAGGCGACGAAGTAGGTCAGCACCACCGGATCGGTGATGTTGGCGACTTCCATCTCCATCTCGCGCGGCGCTTGCGGGAGATACGAAAGCAGCTTTTGGAAGAGTCCCGCCAAATTGCGCTGCATCGCGACGAGCTCTTCGTTCTCGATCGTTGAGTCCGGCAACTCGGTGTAAGCGGCAACCATGTAGGGTGCGACCTGCGTGAACTGCTCGATGCGGAAGACCTGCTGACCGGCAACGATGCATCGCAGCGTGCCGTCGGGAACTTTCAGCATCTTTTGTATGACGCCGATCGTACCGACCCGCTGCACGTCTTCGGGGCCGGGGTCCTCTATCTCGCGATCGCGCAGGACGGTAAGCCCGATCGGCTTTCCTTCGCGCAACGCTTCCTCGACGAGTTGAATGCCGGATTTCTTGACGACCGCCAGCGGAATGACGGTATGCGGATAAAGCACCGCCTCTTGGAGCGGCAGAATGCCGATCAAATTGGCGGGAACGATGTTTTGACTAGTTTTCTGAGCCATCTGTATTTAGGAATGCGTCCTTTTTACCAAGATGTGGAGTTCGGTTCGGGCCGTCGGCTGGTAGGCCGTCGCCGCAATCGGTGCGACGACGATCAAAAAACCGTCCTCGTACGTCGCCGCGATGCGATCGTATTCCACCGCGACCGGCAGCGCGATTCGTTTGACGAACTCGCCGTGCGCGATCTCTTTCTGTACGAAGGAACCGTTGCGCAACCGCGCGGCCTCGCGGCGGCGTCCGCCGATGATGAAAAACCGCTCGTCAACGACGACGCGCAGACTCTCCGGATCGGCTCCAGCCACTTCTACGACCGCGACAACGCGCCGCTGATCCTCGTCGACGAAGACGTCGGCATTCGGCGCGAAAGCTCCCAAGCGAGCTCGAACCACGAACTCCATCAGGGGCAATAACCCGTCATCTTAGCACTCGGATGCGACCTCTGCTAACTTGCCCTGATTCATGTCATCCCGACCCGTCGACTCGGCGCTTAAGCGCCTCGCTCAGGACTGCGCTTCGCGCAGGCGCTAAGGTATTTCATCCTGGGACTAGATCGTGGGATCGGGGAGCGGGCGCGCGCTCGGCCAGCGGACGCAGGGTACGAGTTCGATCCGCAAGGCGGCCAGGGCGCCGGGCGGTATCTGCACTCTAAAGAATTGTGGGTACCCCGTGGGCTCACCATAGCGGCTCTGAGGGGGAAATTCATCCTTCGCGACGCCTGCGGCGCGCGTTGCGGCCAAGACCGCGTTGATGGAGGTGGCATTGGCCGCAGACATGTAGAGCCCGGTTCGCTCGCCGAGCCACGTGCCGCCATCCCCGGTCGTATACAAGAAGCCGATGGTCTGGTTGGACGTCATCGTCGCCGTCGAGACGACTGCATCGATGCCGACTAACTGCATGGCACGCGAAACCGGCTTCATAAGCACCCTTGGGACGGCCCGGGGCGAATCGAGGCATGCGCCGCTTTCGAGCGGCGGCTGCGAAAGAGGGGGGAGCGACCCCGGAGGAGGCATCTGAGCTACGGTGACACCTAGCACTGCGAGGACGAAGGTTGCAATTGCGAACATGACGCGCCTCTTCGCTGGAATGTGGACATTCCCCCGATGAGCGCGCCGGCACCTAAACTCATACGTCTCCTGGGAGGCCGGGATGCCGCACTCATCGTGATGGGCGGCATCATCGGCTCGGGCATCTTTATGAACCCATCGGTCGTCGCCCGCTTTGTCGGCAGCGGATTTCTGGTGATGGCGGTTTGGGTCGCGGGCGGTCTGATCGCGCTGCTCGGCGCGGGCATCTTCGCGGAACTGGCGGCGCGCCGTCCGGCGGACGGCGGCCGCTACGCGTATCTACGAGACGCGTTTCATCCGGCGCTCGCATTCATCTTTGGCTGGACGCTGCTGCTCGTGTCGCAAAGCGGCGGAATGGCTGCCGCCGCAGTGACGTTTGCCAATTATTTTGCAACGTTAACGAGTTGGCACGCTTCAACTGCGGGAGTCGCCGTCGTTGCAATTGCGGCGTTCACGGCGATCAACGCGCTGGGCGTTCGCACCGGCACGACGACGCAAAACGCGTTCATGGTGCTCAAGGTCCTCGCCATCGCGGCGTTTGCGGCCATCGGCCTCTTTGCGGTTCACGCCGCAGCCGGGGCGGTAACGATGCCTGCGCATGCGGCGCCTGGCGGGACGCTCGCCGTAATCGGGCTGGCAATGGTACCGGTACTCTTCGCCTACAGCGGATGGCAAACGTCGAGCTTTATGACGGCCGAGTTACACCAGCCGCAGAAAACGCTGCCGCGCGGCTTGATCGCCGGCGTCGGTGTTGTCGTCATCCTCTACCTGGCGGTCAATGCAGCTTGTCTACGCGCGCTCGGCATCGGCGGCTTGGCGGCGACGAATACGCCGGCCTCTCAGGTTGCGGGAATTGCTTTCGGCCCGATCGGTTTGCAGATCATGGCCGCCGTGATCGCACTTTCGACGCTGGGCTTTCTGAGCAACCAGATTCTTACGTCGCCCCGGGTCTACTTTCAGATGGCAGCTGACGGCACGTTTTTTAAACAGCTCGCTTGGGTGAACGCCCGCACTCACGCGCCCGTGCTCGCAATCCTACTGCAAGGACTGGTCGCAATCGTCATCGCGCTCTCCGGCAGCTACGACCAGATTCTGAACTACGTGACCTGCAACGATTACATCTTCTTCGGGCTTGCCGCGATCGCGCTGATCGTCTTCCGCAATCGCGACGCGCGCGACCCGCGGGCGCCAAAACCCGTCTTTAGCATGCCGGGACACCCGGTAACCACGCTGCTCTTTCTCGCCGCGGCGTGGTATATCGTCGGAGATACCGTCCTGAAATCGCCGCACGATACCGGCATCGGCATCGCGATTCTACTCTCAGGGTTGCCCGTCTATGCGCTCTTTGCCCGGCGCGCCGCAAAGCGAGCGCGTGCCTAACCGCACGCGCATCGTCCTCGTCGGGATCCTCGCCCTGCTCGAGGTTACGGGCGCTGCGGCATCCGTTACGTCCTACAAGGCAGCGATCGGAGCCTACGGATTTCTCGTTGGAAAAGACGGCACGACAATCGTGGAGGTCGAGCGTGCCTCGCCGGCCGATCGTGCGGCAATCGTGCGGGGGGACCGGCTTGTCTATGCAACGCTGCCGCTGCGCGGGCGGCACTTCGTCATCTTTCAAGAGAACGTTCCGGGCGACGCACCGATCACGTTCGAGATCGTTCACGCCGGACGGGCACGCTGGGTGACGCTGTACGCAGAGTCCATGACAGCCATCGGCCGCACCGAAACACTCACCTACGCGTTAGCGGGTCTTGCTTTCGGATTGACCGGTCTGCTGCTGGTAGGCCTGCGGCCGAGCTCGATGACTTGGGCGTTCGCCTTGATCGCGCCGCCGCTGCTGATTCCGTGGAACCTGATCTTCTGGTCGCAGCAGACCGAAAATGCAGGCGCCGGTGCCTTCGACGCAGCCCTTGCGCTGCTCTACGCGGCGCAAACCGCAGCCGTCATAATCTTCGCTAGCCGGTTTCCAAGCGACCGGCCGGCCGGCGTCGCTCAAATCATCGACCGGCTCGGCCTGCCGATTGGCGCTATCGTTGCGGCGATTTATCTTTATGCTTATATGCAAGTGCGCTTTTCGCTCGTGCCCCCAGCCCATTGGATTTCGTTGGCAAATTACGCCGTCGTACTGCCCGGCGTTGTCGCATCGATCGCTCTCGTCTCAACCTACGTCACGACGCCGGGCGGCGCGCGCACGCGCCTGCTGCCGGTCATCGCCAGCTTCGTCGTGTTGATTGTGAGCGGCGTCCTGCAGCAAGTCGGCTCCGAATGGACGGCCAGCCAAAGCGCGCTCTTTGCTCTCTCAATCGCATTTTCGGCCTCGCCGGCGTTGGTTGCCGCCGCAGTCGCGTACGGCGTGATTCGGCATCGCGTCATGGACGTAAGCTTCATCATCAGCCGCACCGTGGTTTACACGATGCTGACCATCTTTGCCGTCGCCATTTTCACGTTGATCGAATACGTTTTCGCAAAGCTCTTGGAACGCCAAGGCGTCGCGACATTCCTCGACATCGGTGCAGCGATCGTCTTGGGGATCTCGCTCAACGAGCTTCACAAACGGGTTGACGATTTTGTCGATCGCGTGCTCTTCCGCCGGCGCCACCTCGCCGAAGAGCGGCTCGCTCGGGTCGCGCGCTCGTTGCCGCAGGCGTCGACCGCGCAGTCGATCGACGAAGCGCTCGTGGAGGAGCCGGTTGAGGCGCTCGCTCTTTCGTCGGGAGCCGTCTTTCGCTGCGAAAACGCCGTGTATCGACGCGTTCGCGCTCACAACTGGCACGAGTCCGAAGCAACGTCACTCGACGCGGACGACTCGCTCGTCTTGCGGCTGCGCACCGACCTCGTTGCAATCGACCCGCACGATGTGCGATGGTCGCGCTCCGGCCTTCCCGACGACGAGCGCCGGGTGCTCTATGCCGTTCCGGTCGCCGTCGGCCCGCAGTTGGAAGCGATTGCTTTGTATGGCGACCACTGCACCGGCGAGGACCTCGATCCGGACGAGCGCCGCATTTTGCGCCGGCTCGCGGCTGCGGCTGCGGCGGGATATGGCCACGTCGCGACCACGGAGTTACGCGATCGATTGGCAATGGCGCAAGCCGAGAATGCGCAGCTGCGTGGCGTCGAACGAAAGCTCACGGAGTTGCTTGCGAAACGACTCTCTTAGTTCGTAAGTAAATGTGGAAGCACGCCGGCAGCCGTTCCCGTCAGGACGCAATCCACTCGTTCGCTGATCGCCGTACGATCCGGATTTATCTCCACAACAAAAGCGCGATCGTTGTAATGCGTTGCAAGCGCCGCGGCAGGATAGACGACGGCGCTCGTACCGACGACGAGAATGACGTCCGCGCGTGCGGCCGCTTCCTGCGCTTGGTGCCAGGCCGCCGGCGGCAACGATTCGCCGAACCATACGATGTCCGGGCGCCAGCGACCGCCGCACGAGTGGTCGATCTCGTCCAGGGGAAGGCCCGTAGCGTCGAATAGGCGGCGCGCGTCGCAGCGCGTACAACGAGCTTCTCGCAGGCTGCCATGCAACTCGACCACATTACGCGACCCGGCGCGTTGATGCAGCGAGTCCACGTTCTGCGTTGCCAGCGTAAAGTCGCGCAACGACCGCTCGAGTTGCGCGAGCGCGTCGTGGCCGGCGTTGGGTTGGGCTCGTTCGTGGGCGGCCTTGCGTTCGTTATACCAGGTCCAGACCAGAACCGGATCGCGCGCGAAACCCTCGGGTGAAGCGAGCTCTTCCACGCGATGCGTGCGCCAAAGACCGCCGACACCGCGAAACGTTGGCAAGCCGCTCTCCGCCGAGGTACCCGAACCGGTCAGAACGAAAACGGATTTTGCTTGCCGCAACGCGGCGATGACGTCGGCGGTCAGGGTTTGGAAGGTCCCCCCGCCGGTTCCATCAGCTTCCGCCACTCCTCGCGGCCGATTCGCAGCGACTCTTCGTCGAGCTGCGCCAAAGGCGTCTTCACCAGGTGCTCGCGCGCGCAGAGATCCTGCTGCGTCGTGTCGACATAAAGCAGCCCGGTAACGAACTCGCCGCGCGCTCGCGTCTCGTGAATTACGCGCAGCGCACTGATTCCGTCGGTCGGATCGTACTCGACGTCGAGTTTACGGAGCAGCACGTGCGAGCCGTCGTCGAGCGTAACGTCCTGCACCGTACCGGGGTCGTAATCGAGCGTGATCTCGCGGCCCCCAGCGATATAGTCGGCAGTGTGCAGCACGATGTCGTGCTCTTTGACGTAGGCATAACTCTTGGTCGAGCCTTCGTGATCGTTGAACGTGACGCACGGACTGATGACGTCGAGAATCGCGGTGCCGCGATGTGAAAAGGCGGCCTGCAGCAACGGCACGAGCTGCTTACCATCTCCCGAAAACGAGCGCGCGACGAAAGTGGCGCCCAGCTCGATGGCGAGTCCGCAAATATCGATCGTCGCGTACTCGTTGGTCTTTCCGCCTTTTTGTTTCGAGCCGACGTCGGCGGTGGCCGAAAACTGCCCCTTGGTCAAACCATAGCAGCCATTATTCTCGACGATGTACGTGCAGTCCAGGTTGCGCCGGATCATGTGACAGTACTGTCCGAGCCCGATGCTCGCGGTGTCGCCATCGCCGCTGATGCCTAGAACGAGCAACTCGCTGTTGGCCAGCTTCGCTCCCGTTGCAGCCGACGGCATCCGTCCGTGTAAACCGTTGAAACCGTGCGCCTGCTCGACGAAGTAGGCCGGCGTCTTCGACGAACAGCCGATACCGCTCATTTTCGCCAACTTGTGCGGCTCGACGCCATACTCGTAGAGCGCCTTGATCAAATGATTGGTGATCGAGTTGTGCCCGCAGCCCGCACAGAGCGTGGTCGGAAGCCCCTTGTAGACCTCGCGAGTGAGGCCGACGATGTTTACGGTCATGCTGTCATCCTATTCCGCGACCACCGCCGGCGCGCGCTCCGCGTCGAGCAGGGGGTCGATAATTGCGTGTGCGTCGATCGGCACGCCGTTGTAATGCCGGATCGATTCAAGGCGGCCGATGAGGTGAGTTGGGAGCTCCGTTCGTAGAATTCCGTACAGTTGCCCGTCGCGATTCTGCTCGACGACGTAGACGCGATCGTGACGCTTTACGAAGGTCGCGACGTCGGGCGAGAGCGGCAGCGCGCGCACGCGCATGTAGTTGAGTTCTATCCCGGATTCGCGCAAAAAATCGAGAGCCTCCACGACGGCGTGGTGGGTCGTTCCGTACGCAAGGATCGCGACCTTGGTGGTGGTTTTCTCGGCAACGACCGGCGCGGGCACGGCCGTCCTGGCCGTTTCAGTCTTTCGGTTAAGGCGATCGAGATTGCGCTGCCAAACCTCGGGGAGCTCCGAATAACGGGCTTCTTCGTCGTGGCCGGTGCCGCGCGTGAAGAACCCGGCCCCGGGATGATCGGTCCCCGGCAGCGTGCGATAGCCGATCCCGTCCTTGTCGACGTCGCGGTAGCGTCCCCACCCCTTCATCGAGCTCAAGTCGTCGGCGCCAAGCACTTTTCCGCGGTCGAAGGGCTTCTCGGGATACGCCAGCGGCGGCGTCAGCCACGCGTTCATTCCCAGATCGAGATCGCTGAGCACAAAGACCGGCGTTTGAAAGCGTTCCGCGAGATCGAACGCTTCCATTGAAAGCTCGTACGCTTCGGCCACCGTTGCGGGCAAGAGCACGAGATGCTTGGTATCGCCGTGCGAGAGCGTGTACGCAAACGACACGTCGCCTTGCATCGTTCGCGTCGGCAGTCCGGTCGACGGTCCGGCGCGCTGTACGTCAAAGATTACACCCGGAACTTCCGCGAAATATCCGTAGCCCGCATATTCGGCCATCAACGAGATGCCCGGGCCTGAGGTCGACGTCATCGCTCGCGCGCCCGCCCATCCCGCTCCAAAAACGATCCCGGCGGCGGCGAGCTCGTCTTCGGCTTGAATGATGGCAACGCTGCGTTCGCCGGTCTCTTTATCGACGCGATAGCGGTCGCAATACTGAATGAAGTATTCGCACAGCGAGGAAGACGGCGTGATCGGATACCAGGCGGCAACGGTGCAGCCGCCCATGACGCAGCCCAGCGCCGCGGCGCGATTTCCTTCCATGAACATTAGACCTTCGGTCTTTCCGCTCATCGGGACGAGGCGCCAAGGGTCGTGCTTCTCAAGATGCTGCTTCGCGTACTCGATGCCGACGCGCACGGCGGAAAGATTGAGCTCGACCGCCGAGGCCTTTCCGCGAAACTGCGAGCGTAAGCTTTCTTCGAGGGACGCTTCCGGAATATCGAGGAGCTGCGCCAACACGCCTACGTAGATCATATTCATTAAGTATTTGCGCAGGTCACCTTTATCGGCGAAGTGCTCTTTCGCCAGCGCCGTGAACGGAACGGCGTAGTAGCTAAGATCCTCGCGCAGCGTGTCGCCCTTGCAAGGAAAGCTGTCTTCGTGCACGACCGCACCGCCGGGCTTGACGCCGGCGACGTCTTGCTGCCACGTCACCGCGTTGAGTGCGACGAGCACGTCGAAGTCGCGCGCGCGGCATTGATATCCCAGCGCCGAAACCCGCACGTCGAACCACGTGGGCAAGCCCTCGATGTTCGAGGGAAAAACGTTCTTCGGAGCGACGGGAATTCCGAGGCTCGCGATGGCGTTGGTCAGCACGAGATTGGAGGATTGACTTCCCGAGCCGTTGACCGTTGCCACGCGAATCGTAAAATCGTTGATGGCGCGCACTGACATGATGGTGACGTTATCCGTCGTGACGGTGCGGCCTGCTCCGCCAAGGCGAGCGGCTGCTCTCGCGAATGGAGTCGGCGGCGGAAGGCCGAAAGACCTCGTCCATGCTCGCGCTCGCTCATATCGTTCTGCATGCCGGCTTCTGCGGCGCGATCGCGCGCGCCCCAGCCGGCACCAGCATCGCCCTGCGCGTCCGTCTGACCGACCGAACCGGACGGCAGGAGGTCGACAGAGTCTTTCACTTCGAGCGCGGCGACGATCAGGAGGCGATCGTGGAGTTCGACAACGCTTTCGGGCTCTATCGCCTCGAGCTCACGGCTCCCAAGTATCGCTGCTCGGCGACGGATTATGTTTACTTCATCTCGGGATACGATCGCAACATAACCGAGAAACTCAGCGACTCGCCCGCCCCTGCGCCTCCCATGCCGCTGCTGCTCTCCGGTACGGCGCCGCAATCGTTCCTCTACGTGCAACCGACCTTCGTCCTCTTCGACAAGAACGCAGCGACCTGCGGGAAGCCACTTCCGCAACCGCTGCCGACGCACATCGTGGTAGAGAACGATCAGGACTCGTATTACGCCTGGCTCTATTCCGACGCGTCCGGCAATAGCCCGCAACAACTCACGCTGCGCCTACGAACCCCGACGCATCAGTATCATTACGTGCGAATACCGATGTCGTTTCCGGTTCCTTGGAGCGGCTGGCCGGAAAGCATTATCCTCAACGTCACCGAGGATATGATCGACGGGCTCGCCGGCGATCAAGTCGATACGCTACTCTGCCCCAAGTTCTGGAAAACCTCGGCCGGCTAATGTAAAAGGAAAAGGCGCGTCGTGAGACGCGCCTTCTTGCATTCATCGCCGAGAGCGACGCCTACATCATGTCGCCGTAGCCGCCCATGCCGCCGCCGGGCGCGCCCATTGACTCTTTCTTGGGCTCGGGCTTATCGGCAATGAGGGTTTCGGTGGTGAGGATCAACGCGCCGATCGAGGCCGCATTCTGTAACGCTGCGCGCGTCACTTTGAGCGGCTCGACGATGCCCGCGGTGAACATGTCCACGATCTCGCCGGTCATTGCGTCGAAGCCGAACGGCGCGCTCTTGATGCGAACCGCATTTACCTGAACCGAACCTTCAAATCCCGCGTTGTCGGCGATTTGACGGGCCGGCTCTTCAAGGGCCTTGCGCACGATGCTGATGCCGATCTTCTCGTCGGCCCACGTCGAGGCGTGACCGTTTGTTTTCGGGGGCTCGTAGCGGTCGATCGCTTTGATCGCATGAATGAGCGACGCGCCGCCGCCGGGGATCATGCCTTCTTGCACGGCCGCGCGGGTCGCGCTCAAAGCATCTTCGATGCGGTGCTTCTTCTCTTTGAGCTCGGTCTCGGTCGCCGCGCCCACTTGAATGACCGCGACGCCGCCGGAAAGCTTCGCAAGACGCTCTTGCAGCTTCTCGCGGTCGAAGTCCGAATCGGTCTCCTCAATCTGCTTTTTGATCATCTCGATACGACCCTTGATGGCATCGGGCTTGCCGTTGCCGTCGACGATCGTCGTTTCTTCCTTAGTAACCGTCACGCGCTTGGCCTGGCCGAGCTGTTCGGGTGTCACCTTGTCGAGTTTGAGTCCGAGCTCCTCGGAGATCACCGTGGCGCCGGTGAGCGTAGCGATATCCTTGAGCATCTCTTTGCGGCGGTCGCCGAAGCCCGGGGCCTTAACCGCAACGGACGTAAACGTGCCGCGCAGCTTGTTCACGACCAGCGTCGCGAGCGCTTCACCCTCGACGTCTTCAGAAATGATGAGCAGCGGCTTCTGTACCTGAACGACCTTCTCGAGCAACGGCAGGATGTCGGCGATCGCCGAGATCTTCCGTTCCGTTACCAGGATGTAGGGATTGTCGAGCACGGCTTCCATGCGTTCGGAGTCGGTAACCATGTACGGCGAGATGTAGCCCTTGTCGAACTGCATGCCGTCTTTGGTCTCGACTTCGGTCTTGAGTGTCCTCGACTCCTCAACCGTGATGACGCCGTCTTTACCGACCTTCTCCATCGCTTCGGCGACGTATTCGCCGATCTCCGGATCGTTGGCCGAGATCGAGGCGACCTGGGAAATCTTCTCTTTGGTATCGACGTCCTTCTTGAACGACTCCATCTCCTTAACCGCAATCTCGACGGCCTTTTCGATGCCGTGCTTGATCAGCAGCGGATTGCTGCCTGCGGTCACGTTGCGGAGGCCCTCGCGAATGATCGCTTGCGCGAGCACGGTCGCAGTGGTCGTGCCGTCGCCGGCAATGTCGTTGGTCTTCGACGCGACTTCTTTGACGAGCTGCGCCCCCATGTTTTCGAACACGTCGGGCAGCTCGATCTCCTTGGCAATGGTCACGCCGTCGTTGGTAATCGTCGGCGAACCGAATTTCTTGTCGAGCACGACGTTGCGACCCTTGGGGCCGAGCGTCACTTTAACGGCATCGGCGAGGATGTTCGCACCGCGCTCGAGCGCGCGGCGCGCGCTTTCATCGAATACGAGTTGCTTTGCAGACATTTAAAAAATGAACTCCTTAGACGCCGGCCGGCACTTTGTCGACGATGGCGAGAATATCTTTTTCAGGAATGATGAGGTACTCGGTGCCGTCGATCTTGACTTCGCTCCCCGAGTACTTGCGGTAGAGCACACGATCGCCGACCTTGACGTGCATCTCGACCTTCGTGCCCTTGTCGGTGATGCGGCCGCTTCCGACCGCACGGATCATGCCCTCTTGGGGCTTCTCCTTGGCCGTATCGGGAAGAAAGACGCCGCCGGTCGTCTTGTCGTCTTGCTCTACGTGCTCGATAACGACGTTATCGAACAGGGGCTTGAGATTCACGGAAACCTCCACAGCTTGGTAATTTTTTCGTACTTATTAGAAAGTTAGCACTCTTAGCGCAAGAGCGCTAGCCGTGCCATCCTAGCAGACTCCATGGAGGAGTGCAAGGGTTGCAGTAAGCAAGGCGAGGGGGCGCTCACGTGCTCTCTTGCAACCGGGCGGCCCAGGCCGCCTCCGGGCCCGGGCGAATGCTGCGGCATGGCTTCGAGCGAGGGCGCGGCATGATCGGAGGATTGCGCATCTCGCTGGCGGCTTTGCGCCACAATGCCGAGGTGCTACGCAAACTGGTCGGGCCGCAACGCGCGGCCTTTGTCGTCAAGGGTAACGCCTACGGGCACGGCTTGCTGGAGACGGCCCGGGCAATCGAACCGCTCGCGGCGCGGCTCTGCGTTTACGGCGTCGAAGAGGCTTTGGCCCTGCGCGACGGAGGAATCGCGGCCCCGATACTGGTGATGGGGCCAATTCCCTCGGAAGCGCTCGACGAGGCGATAGCCGAGAACCTGGAACTTGCCCTTTGGAACGTCGATGACTTCGCCCAGCGGCTTGCCGGCGCGGCAGGCCGATGCCGGAGCCGCGCCTTCGTGCACGTGAAAGTGAATACCGATCTCAACCGGCTCGGGGTCGAGCCGGACGAGCTGAGCGGCGCCGTCGAGAGACTCGGCGGCTTTTCGGAAATCGCGTTGCGCGGCATCTTCTCGCATCTCGCGGCAGCCGAGGAGATCGATTCGCCCTACACGATGCACCAGCTCGGAGCCTTCGAGCGAGCCCTCGTTGGGGTCAAACCGCTACTCGACCGCGGCGGGCTCGCGCCGATTCGACATATCGCCGCTTCGGCGGCCGCCATGCTGTGGCCACAAACGCACTTGGACATGACGCGCTTCGGGATTGCACTCTACGGATTGATGCCGTCACCGCAAACGAGGGCTGCAATGAAAGAGCGGCCGCTCGATTTGCGCCCCGCGCTCTCGTACGTCTCGGAGTTGATCGTCGTTCGCACGGTGGCCGCGGGCGCTTCCGTCGGGTACGGCGGAAGCTTCCACGCCCCGCGCGAAATGCGCGTCGGCGTCGTTCCGGCGGGTTATGCCGATGGCGTGCCGCGCGCGTTGTCGAATCGCGGCGCGTTCGTCGTCGACGGCGCGCTCTGCCCCATTGTCGGCCGAGTCGCGATGAACATGACGCAAATCGATCTGTCGAACGCGCCGGCCGCGCACGTCGGATCGGAAGTGACGCTCATCGGCCGTGACGGCGAGAGCGCCGTGAGCGCCGACGACTGGGCGACGTGGTGTGATACGATCAACTATGAGATCGTCACGCGCCTGCCCGAGGAACTCTCTCGTGAGTACGTCCGCTAGCAGAGGATAATCGCTCCGAAGGGCTGCGCTCTGGAGGATAACGATATGCGAGTTGATTTTTTTTCGGCGCGATGCGCGGTACCGATAATAGCCGTCGCTTTGGGGCTAGCGATAACCGGACCGGCCGATGCAGCCCGGTTTAGAACGGTATATGCGGCGACCTCGGGATCGCTCGATCCGGAGATCGGCGCGACGGCCAACGGTGCGCTTTATGTCGTCGATCCGATCCATGGCGCGTATGGACAAGGCGCGGTCTTTGCACTAAAGGCGGATATGCTGAACCTGCTGTACAGCTTCACAGGCAGTTCCGACGGCGGCACACCCAACCGCCGCCTGCAGATAGGGGCGCGAGGGGAACTTTTTGGAACGACGCGTTCGGGAGGCGCGGGCGGCGGTGGAACGATCTTTCGGCTTACGCGCACCGGCGCGCTAACGACGCTGTATGCCTTTGAGTCGGCCACCGGAGTGGCCCCCTACGACGGCCTTGCCAAAGGTCCACACGGAACGTTTTTCGGGACGGCCTCGCAAGGTGCAAACTCGCCCGGCAACGGCACGATCGTTAGCGGGACTGCCGCCGGTGGATTCTCGGTACTCTATTACTTTCTGAGCATGCAGGACGGTCATTGTCCGTTCACGGGCGTGGTGCGAGATGCGACGGGAAATCTGTTCGGTACGACGGTGGGTTTCGGCTTCGGGGGACAACCCCAAGGATCGGTTTTTGAATACACGGCGCAGGGCCAGTTGAACACGCTCTATTCGTTTACCGACGGAGAGGATGGCGAGTGGCCGCAGATAACGCCGACATTGGATGCGTCGGGCAACGTGTGGGGTGTCTCGGCCGTGCAAAACGGTGGACCGTACGCGGGAGCGGTGTGGTCCATCGAATCCAGCGGCTTTTCAAGCCGACATGCGTTCAGCGGCAGCGGCGACGGTTGGCAGCCTAACGGTCCACTCTTGCTCGCGAGAAACGGCGTTTTCTATGGAACTACGGTTGGAGGCGGCATGGGTGTGGGCTCCTCAGGCTACGGCACCGTCTTTAGCATCACGTCGAGCGGCGCATTTACCACCGTCCACGCTTTCCGAGGGCGGCGCGACGGTGCGTATCCGACGGGAGGGCTCGGGCAGGCCGCCGACGGCAGAATCTACGGCGGAACGCAATCCGGCACGATCTTCGCGATCACACCCTAACGCAGAATTGGAAGAGAAGCTAGGTGACGGCGGCGATCGCTTGGGGCAAATCGAGGGTTCCGTTGTAGAGAGCGCTGCCGACGATGCAAGAGTCGACCGCCGGCGGAACCGAGCGCTTCAACAATGCTAAGTCGCCGATGTTGCGCGCGCCTCCGCTCGCGGTAACCTTGACCGCGGCGGCGTTCGCGACCGCGCAGAGCGCGTCGATATCGTAGCCCTCGCCCATTCCGTCGCGCCGGATCTCGGTAAAGATGATTCGCGTGACGCCCCACTGTGCAACGCGGCGTACCAATGCGTCGCGATCGACCGGCGTACGCTCCTGCCAGCCATGGGTGGCAACTTGCGTCCCACGAGCGTCGATCCCGGCGATCACTTTGCCCGGAAAGCGGTTGATGATGTTGCGCGCGAGCCGTTCGTCTTCGACCATCAGCGTACCGAGAATTATTTCGCAAGCACCCGCCGAAAAAGCGCGTTCCGCATGCATCACCGTGCGCAATCCGCCGCCCATCTGCACGGGCACTTCCACGGCCTTGCAGATGCGCTCCACCGCAGCTAGGTTCTCACCGGAGCCAAAGGCGCCGTCGAGATCGATCACGTGCAATCGCCGCGCGCCCTGCTCGACAAACGCAGTGGCGCGCTCTACCGGGTCGCCATCATACTCGGTCGCGGTCGTGGGATCGCCCTGCTTCATTCGAACGTACTTGCCGCTTCGCAAGTCGATCGCAGGCACGACCAGCACGCGCGGCGTTAGCCCCGTGCGCCGTTTGCCGCCCGCTTTTCGATCGGCACGTACGGTCCCGCGACCGGGCCATCGTACGTCGCTTGCGGGCGAATGAGGCGGTTGTCGGCAAGCTGCTCGAGAATGTGCGCGGTCCACCCGGCGATGCGCCCGCAGGCGAAGAGGCAGGTAAACTCGTCGCCGGGGATTCCAAGATCGGCCAGCACCGGCGCCGTGTAGAAATCCACATTTGCGTAGATGGTGTTGCCCGGCCTTTTCTCTTGTAAGACTTTACGGCTCGCCTCCTCGACGGCATGCGCGGTCTCGTAGAGACGGTCGCGGCCGGCGTACGCGGAAAGCTCCTTCGCCATCGCCTCGAGATGTTTTGCGCGCGGATCCCTAACCTTGTACTCGCGATGCCCCATACCCATAATGCGTTGTCCGCGTGCAAGGATCTCGCGAACGAACGGCTCGGCGTTCTCCGGCGTCTTCACTTCGATCAGCGTGCGGTAGGCGGCCGTGGCAGCTCCGCCATGCAGATCGCCTTGCAGCGTCGCAAGCGCCGCGGTTACCGAACCGTACATATCGGCGCGCGTTGACGCGGCGACTCGCGCTGCAAACGTCGAGGCATTAAACGAGTGATCGGCCAGCAGCACGAAATAGGTATCGAGTGCGTCTTCCTCGATTGCGTGAGGCGGTTTGCCCGAGCGCATGTAGATAAAGTTTCCGGCCTGCGAGAGATCGGAACGCGGACCGATGGGATCGAGACCGCGGCGAATCCGGTCCCAGGCGGCGACGATCGTCGGCATTTTTGCGATCAGTTCGATTGCCGTATGCACGTCGGAAAGATGTTCGCCCTGAGCGTTCACCGGCGAAAAAAGTCCGAGACCGCTGACGACCGTGCGCAGAACCTCCATCGGCCACGCCGTCTTCGGGAGGTTTTGCATCGCATTGACGAGCGGCTCGGGAAGCGCGCGGCCGGAGCCCAGCTCGCGTTTCAACTCTTCGAGCTGGTGGCGGTTGGGAAGCTGGCCGTAGAGCAGAAGGTGGACGATCTCTTCGAACGTCGCATTGGGCGCGAGATCGTCGATGTCGTAGCCGCGGTACGTTAAGCGACCGATCGCACCTTCAACATTACTAAGCTCGGTAGACCCGACGACGACGCCTTCGAGACCCCGATCGACAACGGTTGGCAAGGAATCCTCCAAAGAGTGGTAAGGTACACAACGTCTTTCGACGGTCGCAAAGTTTCGACTTTCCCGGAAAGGCGCCTCGTCTCACAAGGCATCGGCGCCCCGGCTGGTTGAAGAGCATCGCCATGGACGCACTCGACCTCACGCGGCGCCCGCCTCGCAGTCCCCGCGAACTCTTGCAGGGCCTGGATCTCCTGATGGCCGCGAGGACCGTCGACAAGATTCGAGCAACGCTACCGGGCGGAAACCTCGGTCAGTATCAAATTACCGGTTTCAGCTCCAGTCTCCTCAATAGGCTTGGAATCGTGGAAGGGTTGCTGCGCGAAGCGATCGCGAAGGCGGCCTCAGATCGAGAGGTAGCCGATTGGATTGTGCAGCATAGCGAGCCGGAACGCTACGCCGAGGTCAACGCATCGCTCGAACGGCCGACGATCGGCGAACGCCTCGACGACCCCGAGTTCCTAAAACGCTATCCGGTGGCGAGCCGGTTAGCTCCGGAGTCATCGCGGCTCGATCTGCTGATTGCCGACGATAAAGAGGCCTTTCCGTAAAAGACCTTGCGTTATGCCACCGCGTCGCGAAGCTGCGCGCGCGCCAATGCATAGTTTAGCAGGCGTTCGATCAACGCTTCGAAGCCGATGCCGACCGCGGCGCATGCGTCGGGAAGCAGGCTCGCAGGGGTTAAGCCGGGGAGCGAATTGATCTCTAAGAGATACGGACGGTTGTCCGCACGAATGATGAAATCGCTGCGAGAGTAATCGCGCAAGCCCAGGAGGCGGTGCGCCGAGAGTCCCAGCATCTGCAAACGCGCCGCCAGATCGTCGTCGATCTTCGCAGGAGCGACGTGCGTGCTGCCGCCGGGCGCGTATTTTGCGTCGTAGCTGTAAAAGCCGTCGCGGTTTGCTACGATCTCGACGATCGGCAGCGCCTCTTCTCCCAGAACGGCACACGTGAACTCGCGTCCTTCAACGTACTCTTCGGCAAGTATCTGCGCGTACGACTTCGAGGCCTCGAGCATCGCGGTGGTCCACTCTTCGTGCGTGCGTACGATCGTGACCCCGTTCGACGATCCCTCGTAGCGCGGCTTGATCACCAGCGGGAGATCGAGCGATCCCGGCAACAGCGGCAGAGTTCCGCCTGACAGATCGAATAGATCCCAAACCGGCGTCGGCAAGCCTTCGGCCGCGAGTAGCTTCTTGGTAAGATGTTTATCCATCGAAAGCGCCGCCGCTTCCAAACCGCTGCCTGTGTACGGAATCGACAGATACTCGAGCAGCGCTTGAACGTGTCCGTCCTCGCCACCGGGGCCGTGCAACGCGATGAAGACGACGTCTGGTTTGTATTGGTGCAGCGCGTCGATGAACCGCTCGTCGTAATCGAGCGATCGTGCCTCGTAACCCAGCGCTTGCAACGCGCGTAGGACCTCCGCGCCGGAGCGGATCGAGATCTCCCGTTCCGCGCTGCCGCCGCCCATCACTACGGCAACCCTCGCCCTGGACCCACCGTTACGTTGCATCGATAAAGACTCCAACTAGATGCACTTCCAATTGCAGTTCGACGCCGCAGCGATCGAGGACCGCACTTCGGATTCGTGCGAGCAGTGTGGCGACGTCACGTGCCGTCGCTCCGCCAACGTTGTTAATAAAGTTTGCGTGCAGCGACGAGACTTCCGCGCCGCCCTCCCGCCACCCCTTAGCGCCCACGGATTCGATGAGCCGCGCGGCCTTTCCACCATCGGGGTTGCGAAAGCACGATCCGGCGTTGGGAAGCGCAATTGGTTGAGTCGCTTTACGCCGCACGAGGCGCGTCTGCATCTCGCCGCGCACCTCGCGCGCGTCCGCCCGAGGAAATGCGAGCGTCACTCGCGATACGACGACATCGCGCTCCAACGTCGAATGGCGATACAAATAGCGTACGCCCACCGAGTGGGGCTCCGGACGGCTCGGCGACTGAACCCAAAGGTGACGGACGAAATCGCCGATTTCACGATCGGTGCCGGCGTTCATCCGCAACGAACCGCCCATCGTTCCGGGAATGCCGGCCAGCGAACCGATACCGGCGGCGCCGGCCGAGGCCGCCTTCGCGGTGACCAGCGCCATGCCGGCCGACCCGCCCGCTTCGACGACGACGTTGCCGTTTTCGAGGTGCACCTCGACCGCGGCGAAGTCGCCGGCCAATCGGATGACGATGCCGCGCATTCCACCATCGCCGACGAGCACGTTGCTTCCCCCGCCGACGACCCACCACGGCAGCTTACGACGCAAGCAGAGGCGCATCAGGTTCGCGAGCTCCGCTTGCGTCGCAGCAGTTACGAAGGCGTCGGCCGGTCCGCCGATCTTCCACGAAGTATACGCCGCGAGCGGCTCATCGAATCGCACTCGGTCGCCGAAGATCGCACGCAATGCTTCTCGATCCGCCTCGCCGAGAAGGCTGCGCAACGCTTGTTGCGTGGTGAGGCTCATCCGCGCGCCGCTGCGGCGAGACGTCCTGCGACGTCGGTGATGTTGCCGGCTCCGAGCATCAGGACCATGGCGCCCGCTGGGACCTCTGCAAGAATGCGCGTCTCGAGATCGTCGACGCATGCCACGTAGCTGACGCGCGTACCGTTGGTCGCGAGCGAATCGCCGATGGAGCGTTCGCTCACGCCCGGAATCGCCGGTTCCGACGCCGCGTAGATAGGCGTTAGGTAGACGCAATCGGCGCCGCGCAGGGAGTCGGCAAACTCCGCCGCCAGAAACGCCGTTCGCGTGTAGCGATGCGGTTGAAAGGCCACGACCAGCGTACCTCGATGGTAGTGACGCGCGGCGGCGATCGTGGCGCGTACGGCGGTGGGGTGATGCGCGTAATCGTCAACGATCGTCACTCGTTGGTTGGAAAGCAAGATGTCGAACCGGCGACGTACGCCGCGAAAAGCTTTCAGCGACGCAGCGATTGAGGCGAAGGGCAGGTCGAACGCGCGCCCCACCGCCAGCGCGGCAAGGGCGTTCTCGACGTTCATCGCTCCGGGCACGCGCATCTCGACGGTGCCGAGCGTCGCCTCGCCCTCGAGGACCTCGAACGTCGAGCCGAAATCCTCAAAGGATACGTTGGCCGCCCGAATGCGCGCCGCCGAGTCCAAGCCGCAGGTTACGACGGGGGCGCGAAACTCGTGACTGGTAAGAGAAGCCGCGAGCGCGTTGTCGATGCCGACGATCGCGAGGCCGTCGTCGGGCAACTTCGCAAGAAACTCGCCGAAGGCTCGCACGAGACCGGGAAGCTCGTCGTCGCTTGTCAGGTGATCGTTTTCGATGTTGGTGACGATTGCGATATTCGGTTCCAGCAGGGCAAAAGAGCCATCCGATTCGTCCGCCTCCATTACGAACCATGGCGACGTTCCATCGTAGGCGTTCGTCGCCAGCGCGACATCGATGCCGCCCAGGGCCAGACCGGCATCGATCCCACCCCCGCGCAGGACGGCGTGCGCCATCGCCGTCGTCGTGGTCTTTCCGTGCGTTCCGCAGACCGCGATGCCGCGCCGTCCGGAGAGCAAACGCGCGAGCATCTCGCCTCGATGTAACACCGGTGTTCCGGCGCGCACGGCGGCAAGGTACTCCGGATTGCCCCGATCGATCGCCGAACTGACGACGACGACGTCGGCGCCGCGAACGTTACCTGCTTCATGACCGATCATAACGTCCACGCCCTCGCTGCGCAGTTGTTCTATCAGCGGCGTCACGGCTACGTCGGAACCGGAAACCTCAACGTTGCGCGCTCGCAAGATCCGAGCAATCGCACTCATGCCGATGCCGCCGACGCCGACGAAATGATACGTCACCCCGCGCCCCTTCCGCAAACCAGCGAATCGATCCGCGCAAGAATCTGCGCCAGCGGATCGTTTTGACCGAGCTGACGAGCGTTAGCCGAAAGTGAAGCCAAGCGCTGCGGCGCCGTTGCCTCGGCAAGCACGGCGGGCAAGGCTCCGGATGCAAGCTGCTCGTCGGTCATCACGAGTGCGGCGCCGGCAGCTTCAAAGCGCGTCGCATTGGCTCGCTGATGCGCCTCCGTTGCGAATGGATACGGCACCAAAACCGCCGGCTTACCAAGCGCCGCCAGCTCCCCGAGCGTTGACGCTCCGGCCCGCGCTAAAACCAGATCCGCGACGGCGTATGCGTCGCCCATCTCGTCGAGATAGGGTCGCGCCACGAACGCCGCCGCGGCGACATCTTTGGCCGTCCGCACGGCGGTGAAAACCTTTGCGTACTCCGCCGCACCCGTGAGCGCAAGCACCTGCCAGTTACGTGGGAGCGCGTCGCTTTGCAACGCGCGCACCAGCGCGTCGTTGATGGCGCGCGCGCCCTGGCTGCCGCCGATCGCCAGAAGCACGGGCTTGGCTGGGTCGAGCCCCAAGCGGGAGGCGGCCTCTGCGCGCGACGGCAAGCTTCGTAAGGAAGAGCGAATGGGAACGCCCGTCGGCCGGCATTTGGCCCGCAACCGCCGCGCAAAACCGCCGCATTCACCCCAAATCTCGTCGACGATCGGCGCCAGCAACCGAGTGGTTACGCCCGGCGCGAGATTGGGTTCGAGCAAGACGATCGGGGCGCGCGAGAGCCCAACGAGTTGCCGGATGCGCGCCGCGAGCGCGACCGGAAAGCAGACGTAGCCGCCCGTTGCGACGACGAGATCGGGGCGCGCCGCCGCTAAGAGCGTAAGGCTTTGGAGCGTTCCCTTGACGTTACGCGCGATGGCGCGAAGAAGATCGAACGATAGGCGTCGCGGCAACGCGTGAGCGGAGACCGTGTGCAGCGGATAACCGGCCTTCGGCACGATGGTCGTTTCGAGCCGGTCGGCGCTCCCGATGAAGGCGATCGTTGCGCGCGGCTTCAGCGCGTCGGCAATGGCGATCGCCGGATAGAGATGGCCTCCGGTACCGCCGCCGGCAAAAACGACGGTCACAGGGCTGCGTGGACTCTGCGATGGCGACCCACATTGGCAATCAGTGCAATGGCAAGAAGATTAACGACCAGGGAGCTTCCTCCGAACGAAATGAACGGTAGTGGAACGCCCGTCACCGGCCACGACGACGAAACGACGCCGATGTTCACGAAGGCCTGAATCGTGATCATCGCGCCGCATCCGATCGCGAGAAAGAACCCAAACCGGTCGGGCGCCGCCAATGCGATCTTGATGGTGCGGTATGCCAGCGTCACAAAAAGCGCCACTACGACGAGCGTACCGATGAGACCGAGCTCTTCGCCGAGTACCGAGAAGATGAAATCGGTGTACTGCTCGGGCAGATAGAAAAACTTCGCGCGCGAGGCGCCCAGCCCAACGCCGAAGATTCCTCCGCTCCCCAGGGCCAGGAGCGACTGGACGATGTGAAAGCCGGTGTTGAGTGGATCCTTCCAAGGATCGACGAACGCAAAGACGCGCGCTCGCCGGTATGGGCTGGCCAGCACCGTCAAGACTGCAAACGGAACCGTCGTTAGCGCGATTGCAGCCAGATGGATCACGCGTGCACCGGCGGCAAACAGGAGCGCGAACGCCGTAAAGAAGAGCAGGCTCGCGGTGCCCATATCCGGCTCCTTGAGTACCAGTACCCCCATGATTGCGACCGGAACAAAAAGCGGAAAAAGCCCGCGCCCAAGCGAGGTGATCCGTTCGCCTCTCGACGACAAGACCGCCGACAGATAGATGACCAGAGCGAGTTTAGAAAACTCCGACGGCTCAAAACTCAAGCCCGCCGTGCCGATCCACCGGCGCCCGCCGTTCACCCCCAGCCCGACGTGCGGAACGAAGACCAGCGCCAGCGCGACCATCGCAGCGACTAAGAGATAGGGCGCCGCGCGGCGCAGGCGCTGATAATCGATTCGGTAGCACAGATACGCAGCGCCCAGCGCAACCACGAGCCATATCAATTGCCGTTTGAGGTAGTAGGCGACGTCACCATGCTCGGCGTACGCCGTGGCACTCGACGCCGAGAAAACCATGACGAGGCCAATGGCGACCAACACGGCGACCGAAATGAAGAGCCACAGGTCCAGCGGCGCCGCAACGTACGAACGCAGGCCGGTTTTGCGCTCCATGCCTCGATTGGCTCGAAGCGCCGCCGCGTTATGCACCCGCCGGCTCCCGTTGCGATGCGACGGCAGCGCTGAACTGTTCGCCGCGATCCTCTGCTGAAGCGAACATGTCGAACGACGCGCAGCCGGGCGAGAGCAAAACGACGTCGCCCGGCGCGGCCAGCTCGCGCGCGCGCTGCACGGCCTCTTCCATGGAGAACGCTTCGACGACCGGGACGTCGCCGGAGGCTTGCCGAATTTCGGCCGCCGTTTCGCCTATTGCGACCAGCGCCTTGACGCGTTGCGCGATCGCCGACCCGAGCGCGTCGAATCCGATGCCTTTCGAGCGGCCGCCCGCAATGAGAACGATCGGCCGGTCGTAGCTGCGCAGTGCCGCGACCACCGAGGTCGGGACCGTAGATTTCGAATCGTCGACGTAGAGCACGCCGTCGATTTCGGCGACCCTCTCGAGACGATGCGGCATCGGCGCAAACGACCGAATCGCGACTCGCAACGAAGCGGGATCGCAGCCGACGGCCAGCGCCGCGAGCAGCGCCGCCATGGCATTCTCTACGTTATGCTCGCCCCGCAATGGAATTTCGCTGCACGGTAAGAGCGGGATCGGACGTGGATCGCCGGTGACCGGCGCGTAGGTCACGACGCCGTCGCGCAAGTACATCGTGGCTCGTTCGCTCCCGTTGCGCGTGAACCACAACTGGCGTGCTTGGACGCGAGCGTTGCCGTGGCGCCACGCAAGGGCTTCGATCCGCGGATCGTCCAGATTGCCGACGAACCAATCGCTCATCGATTGATTGGCGCAGATGCGATACTTCGCTTCCGTATACTCGTCCATCGAGGGGTAGCGGTCGAGATGATCCGGCGCGATGTTGAGTAAAACGGCAACGCGAGGTTTGAACGCGCGAATCGTCTCGAGCTGGAACGACGAGACTTCGGCTACGATCCATTCTTTGGACGTCGCTCCGGCAATCTCTTTGATGAGGGGATTGCCGATGTTGCCGCCGACTCTGGCCGTCAGACCGCAACCGCGAAGCAAATGTCCGATCATCGCCGTCGTGGTCGACTTACCTTTGGTTCCGGTGACGGCAACGATCGGCGCTTTGCAAAGGCGATACGCGAGCTCGATTTCTCCCATAACCGGAACGTTCGCCCGATGGACGGCGCGGACGACTGGCGATATCGGTGGAACGCCGGGTGAGAGCACCGCCCAGGAAATCGTTGGAAGGATGGCATCGAGTGCGCCGGGCTCCACGAAGCGCGCGCCAAACGACTCTGCCGCCGCGATCGCCTCATTCAACGCTTCGGGAGGCTTTTCGTCCGTCGCATAGAGCCGGACGTTGTGGTGAGCGAGAATTTCCAAGCTCGCTAATCCGCTGAGGCCCAAGCCTATGACGAGTATCGCGTCGCCGGCACGAAGTTCAAGCGTATCGGTCATCGAACGATGGTCCATCCTAGCAGCGAACAGATCAGCGATGCAAGCCAAAAGCGAGCCGTGACTTTGGTTTCGAGCCATCCGCCCAACTCGAAATGATGGTGAAGCGGGCTCATGCGCAGGATGCGCTTGCCTCGGGTCGCTTTGAAATACGAGACTTGAAGGATCACCGAAAGCGCTTCCACGACGAAGACGCCGCCCACGACGAGGAGCAGCAGCATCTCGCCGCTGAGAATCGCCACGCCGCCGAGGAGTGCACCCAGCGCTAGGGAGCCCGTATCGCCCATGAAGAGCTTCGCCGGATACCGATTGAAGATCAAAAAGCCCGCGCAAGCGCCGGCGCCGGCCGATGCGGCAATTGCCGCCGCAGGCACGCTGGACTGCGCGGACACGAGCCCGAGAACGATTAGCGGCGGAATTACCGTTCCCGTGGCCAGGCCATCGAGACCGTCCGTGAGATTGACCGCGTGAATCGTGCCCGTAATGGCGAGCGTTCCCAGCAGCAGCCAAACCCAATGCGGCGCCGTCAGCCACAACGTTCCGGCATGAAAGAGCGTATCCCGAGGGAATAGTGCGGAGCTACCGTCGATCGCGCGCAGGAAGATCACGGCCATCAGCGCGGTTGCCAGGAGCTTCGTGCGCGCCCGCAAGCCGCGCTTGGCGCCCCCGCGCACGGTGAGGATGTCGTCGATGGCGCCGATTATGGCGCAGCTCACGACCAGAACTACCAGCTCCGGTAACAGCGCGACGCGGCCGGCGACCAGCGTGGCAAGAAGCGCGACGACAAAAACGAGGCCACCCATGGTTGGAGTCCCCGTCTTGACCCGATGCGTTTGTGGCGCATCTTCGTACGCGTGCTGCCGAACGCCGAGGCGAGCGGCGAGCAATAGTAACGTCAGACCCGCCGGAACGGCGACCACGAAGCCAACGAGCATCCAGATCAAGAGCGTCGAGGCGTTCACGAGGCCCCGTCCCGGAGCAGCGGATTGCTGCCGGAGCCGCGCCATTTGAGCACGACGACGGGAGTCTGTTCGTCGCTGTTGCCGTGCGGATTGTCGAGCAGCGCGCGCTCGACGCAGGCTGCGCAAACGTTGCCGGACGCCCCGAGAATCTTCGCTTTCTCCAAGTCGTTCGCGTCGACGACGGCGCACTCGATGCCGCTGCGCCGCTCAAAGCCTCGCGCGAATGCGTCGGGATCGCGCGGAGCAAAGACGATGGCGCGCTCGTACGGGGGCATCGTCCCCGTGTAGCCATCGAAGGCCGCAATCGCCTCGCCCATCAACTCGTAAAAGACGCCGCGGCGCCCGAAGAGACGACCGACCAGGTGCACGAAAGTTGCGTACATTGCTCTTGGATATCCGACCCGATCGATGACGAGCTGCATGGACTCCGGCTGACTGATCGTCGCCATCGGCCCCGCATAACGGCACAGCATATACGCGAGCCTCGACGGCCGCACGCGCTCGGCTACGACGAACTCGCCTTGCGCGATCGCAAGAGCTGTCTCCGAAACCGCGACGACGTCGCCGGTCCTCGCGATGCCGCTTACCGCTCTCGAAACGAGCTCGATCAGATCGTCGCCGGGCCGCACCAAGCGCGTCCGTATTGGAATGGCCTTCAACCCCTCGGGAGTTTCGCGCCGCATCACCGTCAGCGTCGATACCGCAAGGCTCATGCGTACAGCTCCTCGACGATCTCCTCCAACTTGTATTTGCGAGAGCCTTTCAAGAGGATCGCGTCGTCGCCGGTCGCGTGCTCGCGCAGCCAAGCAGCGGCGTGCGAGTTGTTCCTGACCAGCACGATGCGCGAAGCATCGAGACCGGCGCGTTGGGCGCCACGCGCAAGCGCGGCAGCGAAATCTCCACCGACGAGCAGCACGTCCACCTTGCCGGCGGCGTGCGCGCCCACACGCTCGTGCAAGCTCTGCGATTCATCGCCGAGTTCCGCCATGCTCGCGAGCACGGCGATTCGGCGCGAGGCCGTTTCGCCGGCAAAGGCGTCGAGCGCCGCAATCATTCCGCTCGCATTTGCATTATAAGCGTCGTAAATGACGCGCGGGCCACCTTCAATGGCGACGCGGTCGTACCGGCCCGGCGGCAACTGCAGAACGGGAATCTCGGGAATCAAGCGCTCGAGCGAAACCCCAAGCCGGCGCGCACCGGCGATTGCCGCCGCAAGATTGACGCGATTGTGCAGGCCGGGCACGTGCGCTTCGATCTCATACTCTGACCGGACGCCTCGGTCACGCACGAGCAGGCGGCGCTCGCCGACCAAAGCGGTAAGCGGCTCGAACGCCGAACGCAGCTGCGGCGCCGGCTCACTCCCCACAGCGGCGAACCACGAGGGTGGCTGCGGCAGCATCGGAGCGCGTGCGACCGAAACCTCGTCGTCTGCATTGAGAACGGCCCACGCACCGCGTGAGAAGAGTGCCCACTTCGTCTCGGCCAAACGCTCGCGCGAGCCCATGATCTCGACGTGCGCCTCACCGACGTTGGTCAGGATTCCAACGTGTGGCCGGGCGATATCGACGAGGATCGCAATGTCGCCGTCGCGTCGCGCACCCATTTCGGCGATCACGACGTCGTGTGCCTCATTCGACGCGCCCAGCAGCAGCTTACTCACGCCGATCTCGTTGTTTTCGTTGCCGGGCGACGCGAGCACGCGATCCCCGTACTGCGCGGCGCAGAGTTGTGCGAGGAACGTTTTGGTGGTCGTCTTGCCCGTGCTTCCGGTAACTGCGACGACGAGCCCGTCAAAGAGCTCGCGAGCAACGCGCGCGAATGCCATGTATGCGCGGTCCGTTCGCTCCACCAGCATCGTAGGGACAACGGTAACTCGCGCCGCGGGGCGGTCGAGCACGAGCAGCGCCGCGCCGCGCCGCACCGCTTCGGCGGTGAAATCGTTTCCGTCGAAACGCTCGCCGTGCAAGGCCACAAATGCATCGCCCGGCTCGATGCTTCGCGTGTCGGTGCCGATGCGCAGTGTGGCAGGCGCGGCAGCGCCGTCAACGAGCGTAGCTCCCGATGCGGCGATCGCACGGTCGAGCGGCACTCTCATCGCGGCGCACCCAGCAGCGCCAGTGCCTCACGTGCGACGGCCGCGTCGTCAAACGGGAGAATCCGCTCGCCGACGATCTGATGGGCCTCGTGCCCCTTGCCGGCGACGAGCACGACGTCCCCAGCTTGCGCCTCTGCCACGGCGCGCCGGATCGCCAGACGGCGATCGAGCTCTACGTAGTGCCTAACCCCGCTTGGGATGCCGGCGAGCATGTCGTCCACGATCGCACGCGGTTCTTCGCTGCGCGGATTATCGCTGGTCAGGTAGAGCCGATCGGCGAGTTGCGCGGCAACGGCAGCCATCTCGGCGCGTTTTCCCCGATCGCGGTCCCCACCACACCCAAAGACGATCGCAATCGCGCCCGCGGTCGTCTCGCGTAGCGCTCGTAAGGCATTCTCGAGAGCGTCGGGCGTATGCGCGTAGTCCACCACGACGTCAATTCCCATGCCTCCGAGGCGCTCCATCCTTCCCGGCACGTGCCGCAGCGCCGCCAACCCGCGCGCAATGGTGGCGTCGGCGATACCAAAGACCTGGGCGATGCCGATTGCGGCCAGTGCGTTCCAAATGTTAAACCGTCCGGGAAGATGCAGCTCGTAGGGTTGACCGTTGACCGTAAAGCGGCTTCCGGTTGGCTCGAGCACGATCTCCTGCGGCGACAGATGCGCGGCGTAAGCACTGCCGTAGGTGATGACCTGGCGTCCCTCGCGATAGAGTTCGAGAGCCCACCGCCGGCCGTAGTCGTCGTCAACGTTGAGAACGCAGCTTCCCGTCAATGCGAACAGATGGCGCTTCGCTGCGGCGTAGGCGTCCTGCGATTCGTGAAAGTCGAGATGATCGCGCGTGACGTTGGTCAGGGCGGCGACTCGGAAACGAACGTCCTCGACGCGCTCGAGCGCAAGTGCGTGGGAGCTGACCTCGATGGCGACCGCTCGCGCGCCATCGTCCCGCATCGCGGCCAGCACGCCGTGCAGCTCGGGCGGCAACGGCGTCGTATTGCCCAGCTGCCACCGCCGCAAACCAAGCTGCGCACCGATGGTGCCGATGACGCCGCACGGTATGGCGGCCGCATCGAGAATCGCCGCTGCCATTCGCGTCGTCGTCGTTTTACCGTTCGTTCCCGTGACGCCGATCGCGTCGAGGCATTGCGAGGGGTCTCCATAAAATGCCGCGGAGAGAACGGAGAGCGCCCGCTTAGAATCCGCAACTCGAATGACGGCAGCGTGCTTGGATTCTGCTACGCGCGCGCGCTCCTCGACGACGACGGCGGACGCGCCGCGCGCAATCGCTTGCGCGACATAGAGATGACCGTCGGTGTGGCTGCCGCGCAGTGCGACGAAGAGCGCGCCAGGCGACGCGGAGCGAGAATCGATTTCGATGGCCGTGATGAGTTGCGCGCGGTTGCCGGTGACGCGTGCCTCCGGCAGCCGATCTAGCAGTGCCGTCAGTGCGATTTCGCGGTCAGCGGCCATTTAGCGCAACGATGCCACCCGGTAAGATTCCGGCGTGCAGCATTGCGGCGCGCGCGACCTGAGCGAATGCCGGGGCGGCAACGACGCTGCCGTAGTACGAACCGATCGGTCGTTCGACCTTCACGTAGATGACGTAGCGCGCGCGCGGATAGGGAACCATGCCGATGAAGGATGAGGCGTAATAGCCGGCGAGGTACCGGCCATCAACAACCATGGAGGCGGTCCCGGTCTTTCCCGCGGTGGCGTATCCTGCGACCTGCGCGGCCGGGTCGCCGGTGCCGCGCAGCACGACGCTTCGTAGAAAGCCGAGCAGTTCCGCGGCCGTGCGCCGTGAGAAGACGCGACGAATGACTTTCGGCCCATTGCGCCGCACGAGGTTTCCCTGCTGATCGTATATGGCCCTGACGATTCGAGGCTGCATCAGGAGTCCGCCATTCGCGATCGCGCAGTAATACCGAGCCATGGCAAGCGGCGTTACGGAGACGCCTTGCCCAAAGGCCATCGTTGCCAGCGAGGAACCGCTCCACTGATCCGGCGGCACCACGATGCCTGGATTCTCACCCGATAAGCCGACGCCGGTAGGCGTCCCGAAACCCGCCTTCCGCTCCATGTCGTAAAAGGTTTTCGATCCGATCGAGAGCCCGACTTCCGCGGCGCCGACGTTATGTGAATATTCGACGATTTGCTCCAGCGTCTCGCTGCTGCCGGTTCCTGCCATGAACCCGTCTTCCGCATTGTGAATCGTGCGACCGCCCACTTCGATTGTGTCGCGAGCTGGAAAGCGCGACATCAACCCAACCTTATGCGATTCCAGCGCGGCAGCCGCGGTCACCAGCTTGAAGGTCGAGCCCGGCTCGTATGCGTCCATGACCGCGCGGTCGCGACGTTCGTCCTCTCCATACGTCCAAAACCGGTTTGGATCGAAATTCGGCGAATTTGCCAACGCGAGAATCTCGCCGGTCCACGGATCCATAACGATCGCCGTACCGTCGAGAGCATGATAGGCCCGTACCTGCGCCTGCAAAGCTTGTTCGGCGGCGAACTGCAGGTACGGGTCGATGGTGAGCTCGACATTCGAGCCCGGCTGTGCCGGCGACACGATGCGTTCTCGCCCGAAAGGTATCGGTCGCCCGAACTCATCCGCTTCCAGCGTGACGCGCCCGGAGTGCCCTCGCAACACGTCGTCGTAGGCATACTCAACCCCGTCGAGCCCATTTTCGTCGGTGCCGACGAAACCCAGGATGGTCGAGGCTAAACGCCCCGCCGTATCGACGCGCAGGCCCGTATCCTCTTCCTTTAAGTCGACGCCGAGCAGATTTAAAGCCCGAACCCGCAATGCCAAATCGTGCGGAACCTTGCGCGCGATCCAGACGAACCATAGATGCCGGTCGCGCATCGCCGTCACGACCGACGGATCCAGCTTGCCGAAAGTGCTCTGCAGTTTTGCGATCGCCGCCGACGGATCGACGATCTCGCGGGGTACCGCGTAGACGCTTTCGGAAGGAAGCGATCGTACCAGCACGTTGCCGTAGCGATCGAGGATGCTGCCTCGGCGCGCGAATACTTCGACGGTGTCGGAGCGTTGCGCCAGCGCTTCCTTTGCATAGAGTGGTCCCTTGAGGGCCTGCACGTCGCATAGGCGCCACGCTAGAAAGAGCGCGACGGACACGCACGCGTAAAAGCAGATCCGAGCACGCATCGGAGCGACGCGCGTGAACGTTCGACGGTGCATCGCGGCGGTCGCTTAGGGTCGCGCGGCTACTGCCGGCACCAAGAAACCGGCAATTGACGAGAGCAATCGGAAGTGCGAAGCGGCTCGCGCTACCCGAGGCTCTTCCTCGCGTACGACGGCAAATCGCTGCGGCTGGCGCATGCCCAGGCGTGCGGCCAACTCCGCAAGCCGGTCATCGGAACGCAATGCAGCGATTTGGTCGTCGAGGCGCAACGTCTCTTCCTGCAGGGCCTCACGCTGCGCGGCAGCTCGCGCCACGGCGTAGCTCAAACCCGTTCGGCTCGACGTTAGAACGACGTAACCCATCAAGAAGGCCAAGACGCAGAGCAGTACTGCCAACATGCGCACCAACGTCGCGTAACGAGCGCGCGACGTGCGACCCCGCCGACGCGCGGTTGCGGCACGAACGGTGCGGGGATTCGCAATGCGCGGGCTTCGTTCGAAAGATCGAGCTGCGATCACTTAGTCGGTCTCCGTGCGTTGCGCGGCGCGCAGTTTCGCGCTGCGCGAACGGCGGTTTTCGACGAGCTCGCTCCGATCCGGACGAACGGGTCTCTTCGTAAGAACCTCAAGTCGCTCGTCATCGCGGAAACTTCGTTTCACAATTCTATCCTCGAGTGAATGGAAGCTGATTACAGCGACGCGCCCCCCAGTGCGCAGACGCACGATCGCGTGCGCCAAGCCTTCACGCAAGGCGTCGAGCTCGTCGTTGACGGCGATGCGCAACGCTTGAAAGACGCGGGTTGCCGGATGGATGCGTTCTCGCTTTCCCGGGCGCTGCACGATTCCCGAAATTAGGGCAGCGAACTCCGAGGTCGTGTTCGGCAGGCCGCCTCCCTCACGCCGCGTGACGATCACGCGAGCGATGCGCCGGGCCGAACGCTCTTCTCCGAACGCAAAGAAGATCTCGGCCAGCTCCCGTTCGGTCGCCGTTGAAAGGACATCGTAGGCGCTGGATCCGCTGGTGGGATCCATCCGCATGTCGAGGACCGACGGCTTTCCGAGCGAGAAGCCGCGCTCCGCATCGTCAAGCTGCATCGACGAGACTCCCAGATCGAAGAGAATGCCGTCCAGCAACGGGATTTTGCACCGGTCGAGGATGCGACCGAGATCGCGAAAGTTCGCCTGCACGAAGGTCAAACGGGAGTCGGCAACCTGTTGCGCCACCGCCGTCGCCCGCGGGTCGGCGTCCAGTGCGATCAGCCGTCCGTCGCCCAGCCGCTCCAAGATCGCCCGAGCATGGCCGCCCGCTCCGAAGGTTGCGTCGACGTAAACTCCGCTTGGACGAATCGCCAAATATTCGAGCGCCGGCCCCACGAGCACGGGAACGTGGCTCAGCATAGCGGCACCACATTCTACAGTCCTAGCTCGCCCATGAAGTCGGGCATGTCGCCCTCGGGCGGCTTCTGGAAGGCGTAACGCTCCTTCGCCCAAATTTCTATGCGAGTCAGCAAACCTACCGAGACGACGTGCCGTTCGATGCCCGCATACGATCGGAGAAGCGCCGGAACGACGACCCGGCCTTGATTGTCGCACCCGACCTCCTCAGTGTGGGCGAAGAGGTAGCGCACCGAACGGCGGTAGCGGTCGTCTTTATGCGGCACCGCTTCGAGCCGCTCGCAAAACTGAACCCACGTCGAACTGGGATAGAGTGCCAGGCAAAGATCGGGGGGCGCGATGGTCAGCACGAATTGCGCTCCCAGCCGCTCGCGAAAACGCGCGGGGACAATCAGGCGACCCTTTTCGTCAAGGGCGTGTTGCTCCGAGCCCGCAAACCGGGGCAGTCCAGCGTGCAAAAAATCCTCCGCAATGCACCACTAGGCACTACTTTCCACCACTATACGCCCCACGATTCCCTTAAGCAAGGATTCGCGCGGTGGGGATTGCGTTACTCGAACGTTTGTTCGGATCGCGATCCCGACTCGAATCCCCGGCGCAAATGAACCAGAACCTGGCTTAACCAGGCTCTGAGGGACTCAACTCTGGCGCCCTTGCGGCGATCCGACCACTGCGCTCCCGTACTGACCGAGCCTCCGATTTACAAACGTCAAAGAACCGCGTGCTAAGCGTTCGTTCGTCGCTACGAACTAAGGGTTATATCGGACATGCCGTTTGGACATCCGAAGAAGTCGGTTCGTCCCCTTCGCGCGCAGCAAGGCGGCAGCCGTTCCCGCGCTTGGCGTACCGGCGACGATGAAAAGCTCAGCCAAAGTCAAGGCTAAGCAGATATGATCGCGGGCGTACCAGGGCGCCGATATCCAATCGGCAGAGCGTTGAATTTGCCTGTGAAAGTTGATCGTGATGGAATCGAATTTGGTGGCTAGCGCGTCCTCTTTCTTGCAGTCCGTCTGCCAGGCCTGACTGCGCTCTGAGAAGAAAGCCGACGGTGCGATGACTCGAGTCTTCGGAATCTGCAGCCTCTTGGGACTGCTCTACGGATGTAGCGGGGGTTACCTGCCGTACGCCTCCCACTCGCTGGATCCGGCGAGCCTCGAGTCGCTGGTTACGAACGCTTCCCAAGCCAACGGCGTTCCGCCGGGGCTTGTGCGAGCGGTCGTCATGGCGGAATCGGCAGGCAACCCGTCCGCCATCAGCGTCGCCGGGGCGCAGGGCCTGATGCAGTTGATGCCCGGCACCGCGGCCGGCTGCGGTATCGCCGATCCATTCGACCCAACGCAGAACGTGGCGTGCGGCACGAGCTACCTTCACTCGCTTCTGCATCGCTATCACGACAACGTTACGCTGGCGGTCGCGGCATACAACGCAGGACCGGGAGCCGTGGATCGCTTCCACGGGGTGCCTCCCTATGCGGAAACGCGGGCGTACGTCGTGCGCGTGCTCAACGCGTACCGCAACTATTAACCGTCGGGATACCGGCGCGACTACCGCATCCGGCTTCTCTCGATGACCACGCTCACTCAGCACCAACCGCTCCCCCGCGTCGGCTTCGCGTTCTTACGGCTGCCGATTCTCGACAGTTATCTCTTGCAGGAGATGGTCGGCCCGTTCTTCTTTGCGCTGGGCGCGTTTTTGTTATTTTGGGCGCTCAACATTTTCTTTCTTGCCGCCGATTACATCATCAATCAGCACGCACCGTTCTTTTTGGTGCTGCGCTTCGTGGTGTTCCGCATCCCGCAGGCCACCCCAATGGCGTTTCCGTTCGCGTCTCTCTTTGCCGCGTTATTGGCAATGGGACGGGTCATGGGCGACAACGAGGTGACTGCGATGCGCACGGCCGGCATTTCGGTCATGCGGATCGCGCTCGCTCCGGTGCTCTTCGGCCTCGGAATGTTTCTGATTTCCTACAGCATAAACGAGTGGGTTGCGCCGGCATCCGTCGATCTCTCGACGCGCACGTTTTACCAGATCATCTATCACACGGATGCACTTCCCGTCGAGCCTCAGTTTTTTCGTAAGGATCCCGACACGGGGAACACGTTTTACGTAGGTCAGGTCGCGCTCGACAACAAGACGATGCTCGACGTGCAGATCTTCAAGCCTGCAAAATACGGCCCGTGGAACGAGACGCTTCAGGCGAAGACCGCAGCCGTGCAAGGCAGCGCTCTGAACCTGCGCGACGTAATCGACACCCGCTACAACGACGAAGGATTTCTCACCAATCAGCAACGCGTCAAAAGCGTCTCGATCGGACTGCCGCTGGGTGAGACGGCCTCGCAGTTCGTCAGCCAGGTGAATAACGATCCCTGGACGATGAGCAGCAAGTCGCTACGCACGCAAGTTAACGCGCTTCAGGCTCAAGGGATTGGCGGTACCGCGATGGGCAACTTGCAGATCAACCTTGCCAACAAGCTCTCCTGGCCCTTCGCCTGCATCATCGGCGTCGTGCTCGCGGTTCCTTTGGCGTTGCGATTTGGTAAGCGCGGGCGCACGCTCGGCATCACGCTTTCGATCATCGCGTTCTTCTCTTACTACCTCATGGTCTCGGCGGCTTCTGCGTTTGGCCGCAACGGGGCGTTGAATCCATTCCTCGCGGCCTGGTTGCCGAACATCATCGTAGGTGTCGCCGGCGTCGCTCTTCTCTGGCTGGAAGAGCGCTGACGACGTGCCGGCGCGCTTGCGAAGACGTCGCGGCTTAGGCGCGGTTGCGCTACTCGCTGCCTACCTTGGCGGTCTCTTTCCGGTGCCGGCACAAGCTGCGAGCAACGATCAACAGCAGCTCGCGCTGCTGCTCTTCAACACGCAGACGTGCGCCCAGCATTACCGCGACGATAGCCCGATGGTGGCGCAGGCTTCCACGCCGACTCCCGCACCGCCGGCCACACCCGGACCTCCCAACGTACCGCCGGGCGTCAGCAACGGCACCTACAACCTCAATCCAACCCCGCATCCGTTCCCCGGCCAAACGCCGGCCGTCACGCCGCCGCCGATTCCCTCAGGAACGCCAAACCCGTTGGCATCCTTGGAACCGATCTTTCTGGTGCGCGGCGGCGAGTCGCCCCCTCCGATCACGCCCGCCGGACAAGCGACGCCGGCGCCGACTCCGGAACCCACCGGCGCCCCGACGCTCTCGCCGGGTTACATTGCCGTAATTTCCGACTCGTGGAGCGGTAACCGCGCTCGCGGCAAACCCAGCGACGCGATCGGCAACGTACACATCTACTATGCCGACGAAGAGATCGTCGGCGAACAAGCGCACTTCGACGGCGTTCGAACGATGACGATCACCGGCCATCCCTTTATCGTCAATCACGAGCACAACTCGATATTGGCAGCCGACACGATCATCTTCGATACCGTCGAACAGACGGCGAAGCTCGTCAACGGCAAAGGGGCGAGCGACGAGGGGCTCCAGCGCGGTCTCGTTCATTTCTCGGCAGACGACCTTTATACCAACCCCGATGGAACGGCGCACGGCGACAAGCCATACGTCACCACGTGTGAGAATCCGCGTGGCGGCTACCATATCACGGGCAAGAACATGGACGTCTACCCCGGCGACAGGATCGTTATCCACAATGCGGTGCTGTGGCTCGGCGCGGCAGCCATCTTCTATCTTCCCTTGCTGATCATTCCGCTGCGAAGCGTTACTAGCGGCCCGAGTCACGCGCGGTGGTTTCCGGACGTCGGCTACGATTCGTACGAAGGCGCCTGGATCAAAATCCAGATCCCGTTCGGCAAAGACCAGTACTACTACGGCTATTACATCGTGAACTACTTTACGAAGGAAGGCTTGGGCCTCGGCTACGTGGGCTTCTATTCCAGCAAGCGAGGCCGCCGTAGCGTCAGTCTCAACCTTTACACGATCAACGATCGTCTCCAGGGTGGGCGTCAGACGAATCTCGCTCTGGGAGAACAAGAGAATATTTCGCAGCACCTAAAGAGCAACTTTCAATTTTCATACCAGTCGAACTACGGGCCGCTCGTGAGCATCCCCCCCAACGAGACGATCGCCGAATCCATCGTGCACCAAACCGCGCAAACGTCGCAAAACTACAGCTTCAGCCACAGCTCCGTGGGTGGGCAATCCAGCAGCGATAGTTTTACGGTTACCGACACGCGCCAATTCAACGAGAACCTGAACCAAACGACGACCTTCGACGATAGCGACAGCAATGCAAGCTTTGGCGGAGTGTCGTCGTTCAGCAATCAGTCGGAGTTCGACTACTTGCTCCAATACACGACCGCGGGCGCTGATTATCAAATGGAGTTCGACAAGCTTTACGGCCTCGAGACGGCCGGCATCGACAAGATCCCCGAGTTCGAAGTCCGGCCGTCCGATTTCTTCCAACACTTTTTCATTCCGCTTTCCGCCGACCTCACGGTCGGCGAATACAGCCAGCCCTCCGGCGATGGCCAGCCGCTGAGCCTAGCGACGTGGCGCGGCGACGCGAACTTGGTCGTCGGTCCCGCCGAGGAAAAGGTGCTAGGGAGCGATTTTCAAGGTACCGTCACGATCGATCAGTATGCCTACGGCACCGGCGATCTCAAGGCCGCGATCGAACAAGACTTCAGCTTGACGACCCCGATCAGCTCGCACATCGTCAACACGGCAACCTATAACGAGGCCAACTATAACGGGCCCGCACTCGTGCCATTTCAGTATCTCGACCAGCAGCCGACGATGAACACCAAGAACGCGCAAGACTTGGTTAGGCTCTTCAACGACGACGTCTACGCGTTTTCGCTGGGCTGGGCGACGAACTTTGACGGCGTCGCTCAGCCGTTGAGTTATCAGCTCTCGGCACGGCCGTCGCCCCGTTCGGTATTGCTGCTCAGCGGCTCGTTCATCCCAGGTCCAGGTCAGGGTTTTGAGACGACCAACCTTCAGCTTTCGACGCCGTTCGGCCGCGACGCATCGCTGCAGTTCGTCACCAATCTCAATTGGAAAGGCCCGGGGGAAATGATCGCCGACAAGATCATCTATTACACTCGGACGATCGGCAACTGCTATCAGCTCCTGGTGCTGTACAACGAGTCTCAAGCGGCGATCAATGTCGGCTTGAATCTGCTCGCATTTCCGACGCAAACTGCGGTCTTCCAGGTCGGCGCTCCGCAGCAGGTGGTGCCGACGACCTTTAACTTCTGAGGCCGGCGGAAGCCTACGTCAACTCGGACACATTCGTCGCGCGACCTCCGTGTCGCGCTCCTATCGGCTGCCTCGCGCCTTCCGCATCCGGCTCCGGCGCTCGGTCAGACGGTCCTCGTCCGACGCAGGCTTCCGCCGGCCTCAGAAGTTAAAGGTCTCTTTTGAAAATAGAATCGCAGTTCAACGCTAGGGTTCGTCGCAGGGGGGGTGGCCGCAGGCGCAGCTATCCGATTCGAGGCTTCGCTCGGATGCGTCTTGGCAAAAGTCGCCACAAAAAACTTCGCCGGTTCCTATCGGCGAGCTTACCGTACAGTTGCAGATGTCGTAGCTGCACTCGACGCCAGTTTCACGCATCTACGGACACGGCGTTGGCGAGGCCGGGTTGTTGGAGACCTCGATGCTCACGATCTGAGCGGTCGGATCCGACGGCGTGTAGAGGCCGAAGTAGGTGTGGTCAAAGGGTTCGGTCATACAGAGCTTCGGCGAGATGAACTGCGGGTCGATCGGGCCGCCCGCTCCCATCGAATCGAGGAAGAGCCACTGGCCTTGGCTGGCCTGCGAGACGAACGCGTTGAACGTCCAGAGATTGTTCGGAGTGGCGCTCGGCGAGGGCGAAGGGGATGCGACGCCTTTAAAGATGGCTTTTTGAGCGATCATCGAGAACTCGGTGCCCTGACCGTTGCTGTTTGGATTATAACTAAGCTGGGCCGGCGTGGTTCCTAGTTTCAGCCACGCCGGAGGAATGTGAGGATTTTGATTTCGAACGAACTGTACCGCCTCGGCATACGAGGTCCCGGCGGTGCCCAACGCAACCAGCGCGAACGAATAGCCCGCCCAGTTCGTTTGCACGGTGTCGGTCGACGGCGTTACTGTGGTTCCCGACGTGTTGAAGACGAGCATATATTGATAGTTCGAGAAGTTAAAGGGAGAATAGACATCATAGTGTATGGCTATGTATCCCGGAGGCGCGCCGCCGGGTCCCAGACCCGGAGGATTCGGCGTAACCTGACGACCGCACGCCACAACGATGAACGCTGTTACTAGCACGACTACAAAACCGAAACTCAATCTGCGTATCATGGTCTCCTCGCTGTCGTTGCGCGATGCAGGCCTCGCTGCGTGCGCGGCCGTCATTTTAGCGGCGACGTTTCCGAAGCTTGGCGCAGCCTGGCTCGCCCCGTTCGGAACGGCAATGCTGTTCTGGCTTTGGCAAGGCGCTTCCTGGAAGCGCGCCGCGCTTCTCGGCTGGTTAGCTGGGTTCATTTTTTTTGCAATCGACTTTGCGTGGGTCGGCCACACGGTCGGAAGCTATATCGGCGCCTTCGGACCGTTTCTCGCAATCGGCCCCGCTCTGATCGAGGCGCCCTTCGTCGCGTTAGCCGGCGCACTCTGCGCAATCGCGTACGCTCGCATGCGTCCCGGCATTGCACCGCTCGGCGCCGCCGCAGCGTTTACGATCTGCGAGTGGCTGCGATCGATCGGCGTCCTGGCCGCGCCTTTCGATCAGCTCGGCTACACACAAGCCGACACGCCGCTGCGAGCGATCGCCGCTTACGCCGGAACCTACGGGATCACGTTCGTCCTCTGCGTGCTTGGCGCGTATGCCGCCGACGCGCTGCGCCGCAGGACGTGGCGGCCGCTGGGCGCCGCCGTCGCGTCGATCGTGGTTCTCACTCTGGGGGCGTGGGCGTTCTGGCCGGCGCGTGCGCTCCCGCCTCCGACGATTCCCGTCGCTGCGGTGCAAGGCAACATCCCGCAGTCGTTCAAATGGAGCGCACTCGCCCTGGCGGTTCGCCGCTATACGGCGATGACGCTCGCCTTGGATCGCGTGCATCCGCGACTGATCGTTTGGCCGGAGACGGCGATCCCGACGGCGATCAACCTCGACCCTGGGTTGCTCTCAGAGTTTTCGGGCCTCGCGCGCCGGCTTCACACCACGATCGTCGCCGGAGGCATCGATGCCGCCGGGCCTAGAATTTACAACGCGCTCTATATCTTCTCGCCGGACGGCAACTCCAATATTTATCGGAAGCGTCAACTCGTGGCTTTTGCCGAATGGTTTCCGGGCCGAGCCTTCCTCTCGTGGCTACCCTACATTGGGGTGCTCAACGGAGGTCTGACTCCCGGGAAAAATGATGGCGTCTATGCCACGACGGCGCTCCCCATCGCACCGCTCATCTGCTGGGAGTCGGCCTTCGCCGATCTCGCCTACGCTCAAATGCAGCGCAACGCGCAGATTCTCGTCGTGAGCACCGACGATGCCTGGTTCGGAACCACCTCGGGGCCGTACATGCACGCACAAATCGCTCAGCTCCGAGCCATAGAAAGCGGGACCTACGTCGTGCGGGCCGCGGCGACCGGCATCAGCGGCATCATTGCCCCGGACGGAAAGTGGCAGACGCGCAGCCGCATCGAGCGGCAAACCACCGTGATCGGCGCCGTGGGCCGGCGAGTTCCCACGATCTTCGCCCGGATCGGCCCGACACGCGTCGCGTTTGCGATGATCGCCTTGTACGGGCTCCTCTTCTTGGTTCCGCGGGCGCGAGCCGAGTTTGCGAGTTCGCGTGAGCCGTAGAAAAGCGTTGTGGAGACGGCTGGCCATCGGCGGCGGCCTCCTTCTCTTTGTTTACGTTGTCGTCGAGATCGTGTTGGCAGGAAGGGGAGTTCCGCCGCTTCCGCCCGGCCAAGCGCCGATCGAGCTGCGTGGCGGCCACGTGCTCAACAATCACATCTCGACGAAATCCTGGAGCTTCGATTACGAGCACGCGCGCCTTTCACCTGACGGCATGAGCGGCACCGTCGACGGCGTACGCAACGGAATAGTTTTTCGAAAGGGAAAGCCTTATCTACGAATTTCGGCCAAGCACATTGCGGTCAACATCTCGACGCTTGACTTCACCGCGATCGGAAAGGTTCACATCGAACGGATCGACGACCCCGAAAAGCGCTCGTTCGACACCGACCTGGTGACGTGGACGAACGATGCCAAAGTATTGCGCATGGCGCATCCAAGTTACGTACATTCCGGTGGTCAGACGCTCGTTATCACGAATATTACCGTCAATTTTGACGACAACAGCATCCATCTCGGCAAAGTCAGCGGGGGAGTCGAACTCCACCGCTGACGTTGTCAGTCTTTATCGCCGAGCTTTTTCTTTGCCTCGGCGATCAGTTTCTTGACCTTTTGGCCGCCTTTATGGCCGATCTCTTCGTAAAAATCCGAGCCGTACTTTTCCTTGACGACTTTGCCGCCTTTTTGCCCGATTGTCTCGTAGAACTCTACGCCGTGACGGTCGCGCGTGGCTTTTCCGCCTTTGCGGCCGATGTCTTCGTAGAACGTCGAACCGTAGCGGTCGCGGACGGTATCGCCGCCCTTCTTCCCCGCCTCGCGCACCGACATCTCACGCTTTGGCGCGCGTTCGTCTTTTTCAGCTTTTTCAGCCATTGCTTGTCGCTATCGCTGCGCAAAGCCCTATGATGCCGTCGCCTTGCGCTTTGGGCGCTGACCGCCCTTCTGACCGATCACCTCGTAGAACGAGGGCCCATACTTACTCTTGGTGGCTTCCCCACCCTTACGACCGATTTCTTCATAAAATTCCGAGCCATATTTCGCTTTAACGCGTTCGCCGCCGCGGCGGCCCGCCTCGCGGACGCTCATGCCGCCCGACTGTCCCGAATCCTGTGCCATCTAGATTCATCCTCCTTGGTGTGGGTACTATTCCTTTCCCATACAAGCGCTCGGCAAACTCCGGATTTGCTGAGAATTCGCGGTTTGAAGGCAAATTTAGCTAAAACGCGTTAGCGAAGTGCTTCGTAGACCGCGCGAGTCCGCTCGCGCAGTTCCCCAAGGTCACCGTTGTTTTCTATCACGAAGTCGGCAAGCCCGCGTGCCGCGTCGGGATCGACCTGAGCGCCCATCCGCGCCCGCACTCGCCCCTCGTCGCTGCGGTCGCGCTCGACGACGCGAGCGATCCGTTGTTCGAGCGGTGCGACGACCACGATGGACTTGTCCACAAGTCGGTCGTAGCCGGTCTCGAAGAGCAGCGGCACGACGTGCACGGTCGGCTGGTCCGGTCTGGCACGTCGCTCCCGTTCCAACGCGATGCGCCGAATGTGCGGATGGAGCAGCGCGTTGAGCCGGTCGCGCGCATCGGAGTCGTTAAAGACGATGTCCGCGAGTGCAGCCCGGTCCAAGGCGCCGTTCCGTATGACCTGCGGCCAGACTCGACCGATGGCTAAGAGTCCATCGCTTTGCGGCGCTACCACTTCACGCGCAATGGCATCGGTATCGACGACGAAAGCGCCAAGCTCGCCGAGGATCGCGGCGACCGCGCTCTTCCCCGCTCCGATGCCGCCGGTCAAACCAACGCGCATGGCGCGGCGCTATAGCCCGGGAAGCGGCTCCGGAGGCGCCGGCGCAGGCGTTTCGATTACGCCGATCTCTTCTTCGACCGCGTACTTTTCGATTTCCTCGATCGGTACGTCGGCGACGTGCTGGATCGAGGCCGTGATCCGGCGCGTTGAATGATTGATCGACACGAGCGTCACTTCGACTTCCTGACCGGCGACGAACTGCGCCGACGCATCGAACTCGCCTTTGGGCACCATGGCAAGAATGCCGGGAATCACTTCGACCAACATGTAGTTGGGCGTAACTTTGACGATTGCAGCCGTTAGTTTGTTGGTTTCGTACAGACGGTCGGCGTACTGATCCCACGGATCCGGCAGGGCGTGCTTGAGCGAAAGACTGACCTTCTTCGCGTCGGGATCGAACTTCATGATCTCGACCTGCACGACGTCGCCAATCTTCACGACTTCGGACGGGTGCTTGATTCGCGAGTACGAGAGCTCGCTGTTATGAATCAATCCGTCGATGCCGCCAAGGTCCACGAATGCGCCGAAATCGGCGAGACGCACCACGACTCCCGAGCGGATTTGTCCGACCTCGAGAGTGTCGAGCAGCTCCTGCTTTTTCGCTTGCAGCTCTTCCTCTAAAACGAGTCGTTGCGAAAGTACGACGCGATGGCGTTTGTGATCGAGGTCGATTACTTTCAGCCGGAGGTGCTGACTTACCAGCTCGTCGAGGTTTCCGACGGGCTGACGGCGGATCTGCGAAGCCGGTACGAATCCCCGCATCCCAAGATCGACCAATACGCCGCCCTTGACGACTTGCGTGACCGTCGCTTCGATGACTTCGTCGCGATTGTGCGCCTCGATCACCTTCTCCCACGTTTTGAGCGCGCGTGCCCGACGCTCGGAGAGAAAGAGCGTTCCGTCCATTTCGTCGATGCGGTGAACCATCACTTCGATGGTATCGCCGACCTTGAGCAGTTTGGAATCGATGGCGAGCGACAACTCGCGGAAAGGAAGTACGCCTTCGGACTTTCCGCCGACGTCGACCAGCACTTCGTCTTTGTCTCTCTGGACGATGGTCCCGGTGAGAACTTGTCCCTCGTCGAGAACCTTGAGCGATTCTTCGTACAGGCGCTGTTCGAGCGCTAACTGATCTTCTTGTTCGGGAATGGGAGCGACTTGCGTTGTTGAGATTTGAATAATCCTGCCTTTATATTTTTGTATTTTTTATCGTTGACATCTCCGGCACCACCACGTTCCGCGCTGCGCTACTACGGTGCGCACGATCCTGCTCGCTCGGCACCGCGGGCAAAGCCGGCCGTGCTTGCCGTAAACCGTAAGGTGGTTTTGAAAACCGCCCTTGAGGCCTTCGGCGTCCACGTAATCGTCGACGCTCGTTCCGCGCTTGGTGATGGCGCGTCGCAAAACGTTAACGATGCCGTCGTGTAAGCGGCAGGCTGCCGCTCTTGTCAATGCCCCTGCCGGCCGGCTGGGACGAATCCGAGCCTCCCAGAGGGCCTCGCAAGCATAAATGTTGCCGATGCCTGCGATACGGCGCTGATCGAGCAAGAACGCCTTGCTTGACCTCGTCCGCTCCGCCAGCATACCGATAAAGGCCTCTGGTGTAAAGCCGCTCGAGAGCGGTTCCACGCCGAGCTCCCGGTCCCACGCTTCTCCCGGATCAACCAGACGCATTCGCCCGAACGTCCTCACGTCGGCGAAATGCAGCCGGGCGCCGTCCACAAAGTGCAGCACCACGTGGGACCGCGGGTACTCAGGGACCTCGCGCGAGGTTGCGACGAGCCGGCCCGTCATGCGTAGACTCACGACGAGCGAGCGGCCGGAGTCGAGCTCGATCACAGCGTACTTTCCCCGACGGCGCGTTGCCACGATCCGGCTTCCCGATATTGCCCGCGCAAACTCCACACCGGAGGGCGCAACAACCATGCGAGCGAGTCTTACGTCGGCAGATGCGATCGTCTTGCCGACGACGGATCGGCGCAGGCCGCGCACGATCGTTTCGACCTCGGGCAATTCGGGCATCCTTCGACTCCGCTCAGGACAGGCTGTTCGGTAAGTTCATGGTGAGAGAGACTCTGGGGCGGCGTGCAGGTCGAGTTTGACGCCACCAACGATTCCATCGGCCGACGCTTCTCCCGCCGGCAGCTCGATCACGTATTTCGCCGGCGCCCCTTCTCGAGGAATCTGCTCGTCGGGGAGCGTTGGTGCGACGACCGGTACGTTGGAGAAGACGCGTCGTACCGTGCCATCGCCCGCGATAAAGATCATGTCCAGCGGCACCAGCGTATCTTTCATCCAAAAATCGACGCGTTCGTCGCGCTCGAAAACGAACAGCATCCCCGTGTGCGGCGCCAACACGGCCCGGTCCATTAGGCCCTGCTCCCGCGTAGTTTCAGTACGGGCGGTTTCCAGCGTCAGATCCGCTTTGGGAGCATGGACGACGATCGTGGCGAGCGCGGCTGCAAGAACGATAGCGTTAAACATGCTCGAAGCTTTCTTCGTTCATCGGCTCGACGTCGTACCAGTTTCGCCCCGCTTTGAGCGTCACTTCTAGTGGGACCGACAATTCGATGGCGCTCTCCATGTGCGAACGAACGAGATCCGCGGTCTCGCTCAGCTGTGTCGCACGCACCTCGAAGATAAGCTCGTCGTGAATCTGCAGCAGCATCGTGGCGTCGAGTTCGGAATCTCGCAGAGCGCGATCGATTCGCACCATCGCCAGCTTCATGAGATCCGCCGCGCTACCTTGTAGCGGCGCATTGGTCGCTTCCCGCTCCGCTGCGGCACGCAGCATGTAGTTGCCGGATGTTAATCCCGGCATGTAACGCCGGCGCCCGAGGATGGTCGAGACGTAGCCGTTGCGCCTTCCTTCTTCGATCGTGCGATCGATATAACCGCGCACGTCCGGAAAACGCGCGAAGTACGCCGTCGTAATCTCTTTGGCTTCGGCACGGCCGATCTCGAGGCGCTGCGCTAGCCCAAAATCCGACATTCCGTAGAAGAGCCCGAAATTGACGCTCTTTGCCATCCTGCGTTGATTGGGATCGACCGGCACGCCGGGTGCGACGCCGAAGATTTGGCGCGCGGTGAAGTCGTGAATGTCCTGGGACTGCGCAAAGGCCCGCCGCAGCCCTTCATCGCCCGAAAGATGCGCCATCACACGAAGCTCGATCTGGCTGTAGTCCGCAGCGAGCAAAACGTAGGCATCACTCTTTGCGATGAAGGCGCGGCGAATCCGTCGCCCAAGCTCGCCGCGCACCGGAATGTTTTGCAGATTGGGGTTGGTGGACGAGAGACGACCCGTCGCCGTCGCGGTTTGGTTGAACTCAGTGCGCAGGCGCCCGTCCTTTTTATCGACGAGCTGCGGAATTACATCGACGTACGTGTTCTTGAGTTTGGTCACTTCGCGCCATTCCAAGACCAACGCGCAGATGGGATAATCCCGCGCCAAGCCCTGCAGCACCTCGACGCCGGTCGCAAATCCCGTTTTCGTCTTCTTACCCCCCGGAATGTTGAGCTTTCCAAAGAGCACCTTGCCGAGCTGCTGCGGCGATCCGATATTGAACTCTTCGCCTGCGAAATCGTATATGTGCTTGCGTAACTGCTCGGCCGCCGTGTCGACGCGGTCGCCGACAACGCGCAGTTCGTCCGAGTCGATGGCTATACCGGCCTCCTCCATGCTCGCCAGCACCGGCGCCAGCGGCAACTCCAACTCTTCGTAAAGCCGCAACTGGCCGCGGCGCTCGAGCTCAATTCGCGCTTTGGCGATGAGCCGGAACGCCGCATCGGCAGCCGGCGCCGCGTCGCCGGGCAATCCGAGACCCAAGAACTGCGACGCCGCATCCTCGACGTCGGCAAAGCCGCGCGTGGGGTCGAGCAAATGCGCGGCGATCATCGCATCGTCGAAAAATCGGGTGCCACGGATCCCCGCGGAATGAAAAATGTGAACCAGCTTCTTGACGTCGTAGCCGCCGGCGCGATTAGAACCGTCCAAGAGTCCCCGCACCGCATCTCGCACGTTTTCGTGAGAGAGCGCGCTGATGGAAAAGGCAACGCCTTGGCCTTCGCGGGCGGTCACTCCGATCGCATCGCCGATCGGCGCAAAGACGACGCGTCCGGCGCCGCGTAACGAAAGCAGCTCCTGCGCCAGGCTCGCGAACTCCGGCGGATCGACCGACGGCACGTAGCTTCGGTAGTCGCCGCTTACTTTTGCCGTGGTCTCGAGCAGCGGCAGATCCGACGGCGGCTGGAGTCTTGCCAACAGCGTCTTGAACTCGAGCTCGCCGTAGAGACGATAGAGCTCGGGGTCGGATGGCACGGTGTAGCGGCTACCTTCCCAATCGACCATCAACGGCAAGTCGCTGCGTACGACGGAAACGGCTCGGCAGAGGCAGGCCTGCTGCCCGTACTCTTCGATCAAGCGTTCCAGCTTCGGATTGCCCGCAAGGGCCGGATTCGATACGAGCGCGTCGAGAGAGCCGGCCGCCTGGAGAAGTTTGCTTGCGGTCTTTTCGCCCACGCCGGGAATTCCGGGAAGGTTGTCCGATGGGTCCCCTTTGAGGCCGCGGTAATCGGGCAGTTGCGCGGGTTCGAGCCCAAAGCGTTGCCGAACGGCGAGCGGATCGTAGCGCCCAAGCTCCGTTATGCCGCGCCTCGTCACGAGCACGGTGACGCGATCGTTGACGATCTGCAATAAATCGAGATCGCCGGTGACCACGATCGTTTGCTCGCCGGCCTCTTTCGCTTGGCGCGCGAGCGTCGCGATGACATCGTCCGCTTCTTGGCCTTCCATTTCAACGACGGGGATCCGATAGGTCGCCAGAACTTGTCGCACGAGTACGAACTGTCCGCGCAGGTCGTCGGGCATAGCGCGCCGCTGCGCTTTATACTCCGCAAACAACGCGACGCGCTCGGCCGGCATGCCTTTATCGAAGGCCGCTACCACGTGGGTCGGCTTCTCGTCTGCGATAAGTTTGTTGAGCATCATCGTGAAGCCATAGACGGCATTGATCGGCGTCCCGGTACTCGTGGTTAGTCCGGGAAGCGCAAAATACGCCCGGTAGACCAGACCGTACGTGTCGAGCAGCATCAGCGCCACGGCGTCAGCGAACCTCGACGATCGACGAGCCGGCGCTCACGCTTCCGTCGTCGGAGATGTCGAGCGCCGAGAGGAAATAACGCCCGCCGCGCGAGGGCAACTCGACCGCGATTCCGTCCGCGCCGCCGCGCGCGACCTTCCAAGAGAGGGTCTCGGTCTGCGCTTGCGGCAGCGATTCGTCCGGTGGCGGTTGCGTGCGCCGAACGAATCCGAGTATCTGCGCGTGATTGCCGGTCGAGTCGACCGACGGATGCCACGTGACGGCTTCCGGCGCGCTGCTTTGAGTCGTCGTCGTGCCAAGCGCTAAAAGTGCCGGAGCCGAGGAGAAGAGCGCACTCCCCGACGGCGTCCCGCGGCTGATTCGGACGATAAACGTGCCGCGGCCTTCGCTCCCTTCCTCAAACGCAACCCGCGCGTCTTCTCCGGGCGCAAAATGTTCGCTTCGTACCGATAGGCTCGATAGATGCGGACGTCCCGGAGCGGAGAGTGCCAACGGAATGGTGCTCCACGCGATGGCGCCGTCGCAAACGAACGCGGCACCCACGCGCAGCTCTCCCGCCGCGTTGGCGGCGTGCAACTTCGCGACCGCGTGTCCGCCGTTCGTCCCTGCCACGCTGAACTGCAACCCCAGGGCACTTTCGAAGGTGATAAGCGCGTCGCCCTGCGATCCCGGCGCATCCGCGTTGACGGCGACCTCTTCTCCCGCACGGTACGAGCTCGCGTCCACGGCGATCCGCACGTTTGGACTTCGCCCGTCCGTCGCCGGCGTCGAGGCTTGTGGATCGATCTGCACTGCGACGGCATCCGTGGCGCGACCGCCGTGGTCGGTCGAGGCGAAAATCAAATTCGTTCCCAGCTCAGCAGACGCGAAGCTACCACGCGCGTGACCGTCGCCGTCGAGCGTGATTGTTTGCTGTTGAGTCGATCTTCCGTGCACGAGCGCAACGGTAACGCTCGCATTTGCGAGCGGCTTGCCATCGAGCGCCTCCGCATAAACGTCGAAGTTAAGCGGCGTGCCCAAACTCTGCTCGACTCGGTCCACGTTCAAACGAATCGCGGCCTGCGCCGTCGGCACCGAGACGCGCGTGTCGGCGGTGGCTCCGTTCGATTCGACGTGCACGCCATAGGTCGAGCCAAGGTCGTCGAGCGGTCGCGGGATATACACCGTCGCGTTGCCGCTGCCGTCGACCGTAACCGTTTCGTCCAGCCACTGCGTCGTCGCCCACGGCGTACCGTCGGGCGTATTATAGCCGAGATAGACGTGGGGGGATCGCACGACGGTTACACGCACGGGAACTCCACCACGAGATGCGTGCACGAGCAACGGTACGTCCTCGCGAAAATCGCACGTGGCGCCACAAACGGCGCTCACATCGATCGAAAGGTCGCCGGCATTCGCATCGACGTGCACCGTAGCGCCGCCGGCTCCGCCGCCCACTTGCGCCAGCACCGTGTAATCGCCGGCTGCAGCGCCGGCCGGAATCGCAAGCGCCGTAAAAAACGCTCCCGCATCATCGATCGGGACGCGCCGCGCCGCGATCGTTCTTGCGCCGTCACGCACGGAAACGAGCGCGCTTCCGCTACCGGCCCGCAGAACGCCGTTCGCGCGCGTCCGGGCAAAGCCGGCGACGCGGACGACTCCGCCGGCATGGACGACCGCCGAATCGGTTCGCACGCCGACGATCGTGGCTGGAAACGGTGCCTGCGGCAAGAGGCTCAAGAACGCATAGCTCTCTCCCCACTGCGCGAGTGCAAAGACGGGACGAGACGAGCGATTCCAGCGCAGGACACCTTGGCCATCCGTCAGCGCGGTAACGAAAGAGTTATTGACGACCAGTTGCACGCGCATCCGCGTCAGGGGCATACCCGTTCCGAGATCCATGCCGTAAAAAAGAAAACCGCTTGGCGTTTCTTTGGAGATGAGGCCAACTCGTGAACGATTGATCCAAACTTGTTCGCCGACGTCGCCTCGGCGGGCTTCGACGACGAAGAAACCCTCGCGCGTTCCAAGCGGCACGTTCACCTGGTTCGACGCAAACTGATAACCGCCCGGCGGCGTGAAGCCGAACGAGAGTATCGGGTGACGCCGAGTCGTGTCGATTGCGCGCGGACTGAAGTTCGAACCTGCCGTCAATACGTCTGCTGGATTAACTGCGTAGACCGAAAAGGCGACTTCGGCGCTTGAATAGGTATCCAACCGAACCGTGGCCGTCTTCCACGGGTCGCTCGAGTCGCCGGCAAAAAGTTGAAAGTACGAATCGAGACGATGCAAATCGACGATCGGCCGCTCGGCTTGCGCAGCGGAGAGGTTGAGCGCGAAGGCGAGCAGAGCAACGGCTACCAGACGAGCGGCCATCATTCGTCTGCGCTGCTTCGGCAGGTTGAGGCGCGAAGCCCGCGTAAAGCGGAGCCTCGTGGACGAACAGGCGGCAGGAGAGAGACCCACCTCGACGCGGTGCCGTTTCTGCGGCTTTGAAGAGGGCGCGGACGAAGCGAGAACCGTGCGCGAAAAACCGCACCTTCAGGTGGTGGTTGCCTGCGGTTCCTGCGGACATCCCTTCGCGGTACTCTCACGCAACTAGTACGCCGACCCTCAATGATGAAATCGCTGCGCTGGAGTTCTTTGGCGCTGGCGGCCGTCGTAATTGGCGCCGCCGTCCCGTGTGCCGCAGCAACCGCACCTGCGACTCCGCATTACACGCTTCCCACGGTTCCCTTGCACACGGAAGCCATTGTCGAGGTCAACAAAAAAGGCCAGGTCGTAAGAATCAAATCGACCAAGAGCTGCAAGGTCCAATCGTTCAACATTCAAACGTTCGGCAACGCCTTACAGATGTGGATTCGGCGGCCCAACGGCAGCGCCGAGGTCGGTCTCTACCGCGTTTCGTACGACTACGATCCCAAGACGCACGGAGTCACGCGGAGCATCGCTCTCGTTTCGGCCGGCGGTAATTGGGGCGGCGAAGATGGCGCTGCGAACGTCATGATCGAGAACGCCAGAAAACAAGCGGCCGAAGACCGCCAACGAGAAGCAGAGCAGAACGCGAAGCTGCCCTCTCTGAACCAGATACGTGGCGCGACGCCGAGCCCCAAGCCGAGCCCGCCGAGCCCGCGGATCACGCTGCCACCGGCTTGAAGTTTCTGACGTACCGGTCGGGTGGTGGCCGGTTTCGTCCGGGCGTTCTCGAGGGCGACCTGATCCGCGCGATCGCCACACCGACGCTTCGCGATTACGTGGAGCTCGCGCCGCACGAGCGCGTGGCCTGGCATACCGCCGATGAGCTCGTTGAGCTGCAAAGCGTCACGCTCGATGCGCCGGTTCGCCCCTCGCGCAACGTTTTTTGCGTGGGACGCAACTATCTCGAGCACGCAAAAGAAGGCGCGCGAGCCGCCGGGCGCGAGTTGAAGCTCCCCAGCGTTCCGACTTTTTTCACCAAAGCTCCCACAGCAATCGCGGCGCCCGGAGCCGACTTGCGGTTGGAGGGACGCGTTTCGCGAGAGTATGATTTCGAAGCCGAGCTTGCCGTTATCATCGGAGCTGAGTGTAAAGACGTTCCGGAGGCCGAGGCGCTCCACGTCGTATTCGGGTACACCGCGCTCAACGACATCACCGCCCGCGACCTGCAACGCGAGCACGGTCAATGGTTCAAGGGCAAGAGTCTGGATTCGACCTGTCCGATCGGGCCCTGGATCGTCACTCCCGACGAAGTGGGCGACCCTCAAGCGCTCGCGATAGCCTTTCATCGCAACGGCGTGGAAAAGCAGAACAGCAGTACGGGCGAGATGATTTTCCCGGTCGCGCAGCTGATCGCCGAGCTTTCGAAGGGAATGACGCTGCTCCCCGGAGATGTCCTTGCGACGGGCACGCCGCAAGGAGTCGGCTTCGCGCGTAATCCGCCTGAATTTATGGCTAACGGCGATGTCCTCGACGTCTGGATCGAGAAGATCGGACATCTCAAAAACACGGTGACCATCGCATAATCGCGCCGCCGTGCGAAGGGCGCCGTCGCGCTGGGGCCGTATGAGAGGACCCGACCAATGATTATTGCCGTTCCTCGCGAGGCTGTGGTAAAGGAGCGTAGGGTGGCGCTCGTACCCGAAACGGTTTCGCGATTCGCTAAATCGGGTGTGGGCGTTAGCGTGCAGCGCGGAGCCGGCGATGCTGCCGCGTTTCCGGACGAACTCTATGTCGCGGCCGGAGCAAGCCTAGCAGAGGATGAGCGCTCTTTGGCCGCAGCGGCGGACGTCCTGGTTACCGTCGGTCGCCCGAGCGACGACGCGCTCGCGAGCCTGCGCGAAGGAAGCGTCGTCGTGGGCTTTCTCAATCCTCTCGGCGATCCGGCGTTTACGCAGCGCCTCGCGGCCGCAAAAATCACCGCCGTGGCAATGGAGATGATTCCGCGCATCACGCGTGCGCAATCGATGGACGCGCTCTCCTCCCAAAGCAACATCGCCGGTTATAAGGCCGTGCTGCTCGCTGCCACGACGCTGCCGAAGTTCTTTCCGATGCTTACGACGGCCGCTGGAACGATCCCACCGGCAAAAGTGCTGGTGCTGGGCGCAGGCGTCGCCGGACTCCAAGCAATCGCTACCGCGCGTCGTCTTGGCGCAGTCGTAAGCGGCTACGACGTGCGCGCAGTCGTCAAGGAACAAGTCATGTCGCTCGGCGCGCACTTTCTCGAGTTCGATCTCGGGGTCGACGCGCAAACCGCCGGCGGTTACGCCAAGGAGCTCTCCGCGGAAGAACAGGAGCGCCAGCGCCAATGGATGGCCGAGCAGATCGGCGCCAACGNNACGGCGTCACGATCGTCGGCACGACGAACTTGCCGAGCACGATGCCGGGCGACGCGAGCCGGCTCTACTCGCGCAACGTCCACGCCCTCCTCTCGCCGTGGATCAAAGACGGCGTCCTGGAGATCGACATGAACGATGACGTCGCCAAAGGCGCGGTGATCGCGCGCGACGGCAGCGTCTTGCTTGGAGGAGGCCAATCCTGAACGAACTCGCAAGCCTCGTCGGCCCTCTTACCGTGCTTCTGCTCGCGGTCTTCGTGGGATTCGAAGTGATCTCCAAGGTGCCGACGACGCTGCACACGCCCCTGATGTCGGCCACCAACGCGATCCACGGAATCGTACTTGCAGGAGCGATCGTGATCGTTGCAGCGCTGGCCGGCGTACCGCACGGCCCGCTGCTCACCACGCTTTCGGTTGCGGCGGTAACACTCGGAGCGATCAACGTCTTCGGCGGCTTCGCGGTAACGGAGCGAATGCTGCAAATGTTCCGGCGCAAGGGTGACGGCAAATGAGCGTTGCCGTCGACTACGCCGATCTAATTGCCATCGCGCTCTTTATCTACGGTCTACACGAACTAAACTCACCGGCGACGGCGCGCCGCGGCAATCAGCTCGCGATGGGCGGAATGGCGATCGCGCTCGTCGGCATTATCATTCAAACCGGAGGCGCCGGCTGGCCCTCGGTGGCCGTCGGCATTGCCATCGGCGGACTGGTCGGAATTTACGCCGCGCTCAAAGTGAAGATGACCGCGATGCCGCNNATGCCGCAGATGGTCGCGCTCTACAACGGCGCAGGCGGCGGCGCTGCGGCGTTAATTTCGACGGTCAAATACTTCACCGGGGCTCCGGTTGCAAACTTGGATGCGATCGTTGCGGTGTCTCTCGTGCTCTCCGCAATCATCGGGGCGGTCAGCTTCGCCGGGTCGATTATCGCGTTCCTTAAACTGCAGGAAGTCATGACGGGCCGTCCCGTCACCTATCCAGGGCAGCAAATCGTCAACGGCATCGTTCTGATCACAATTCTGGGCCTCGCTACCTGGTTCGTGGCGACGCTGGGAGTGCTGCCCGACTGGGCCTACCCGGTGCTTCTGCTCGCCGCCCTGGTGCTCGGCGTGCTCTTCACCTTGCCGATCGGCGGCGCCGATAT
>PMUK01000118.1 GCA_003166915.1 Candidatus Cybelea palsarum | reverse complement strand
CGACCCCGCAGGGTAATTCGAGTTACCTGGTGACGGCCGACGTTAAGTCGGGCGGAGATGAGTACTATGCCACGTTCACGGTAGCTCCGGGTCCGGGTGGTTTACAAATAACCGACCACTACTTGATCAAACCCCAATAGGAAGCCCTGATTCAATCCAGCTCGTTGTCGCCGAGGCCCTCGATTACCATAGTAAACTTCGGACCTCGGCTCCTAGAGCTGAATCTGAATCGGGGCGTCCTCCGGAAGCATGATTCAGTCCAGCTCGTTGTCGCCGAGGTTCCCGATTTCGGCCTGTTGCTTCAGTGGTATCGTGCGGACAATGTTCAAAGTTGGTAACGATGCCTTGAGATATTCCTTCGTCCCGCATTCCCTAGGATTGCCAGTCTTGGGCAACGGGAGTTGCGAGTTAAGTTGACAAGTCGCCCTAGTTGCGACAGCCGTACGCGTTATCGGAATGGCGGTGGGGAGTTTCGATGGTGTCGACGCGCGGCTTGATACACCAACGCGCCGCGAGTTCGATTCTCGCACTCTCCACCCGCGACGCGCGTTGCGCAGCCGAGAATACGGTGGTATGCTGGTGTGGTATCAAGCCGCGCGTCACCGGGGCCGCTCTACCAGCGGCCCTCGGCTCTTCATTTCCGCTGCGCGGAGTTATTTATTCTTCGTCGGGCCAATCGGCGAGTTTGCCGATTGCGGCGCTCTTGAGCACGCGCAAGCCGAGCATCGCACATTTCATTCGCGTTGGGCTGATTCCGATCCCGACGTTTTCCAAGACGGCGTCCTTGGGCAACTGCGCGACGTCGGTGAGCTTCATTCCCTTGACGGTCTCCAGCAGCATCGAAGTCGAAGCCTGACTGATGGCGCAGCCCTTTCCGGAGAAGCGCACGTCGCTGATCTTGCCGTCGTCGAGCTTGAGCTCGACGCGAATTTGGTCACCGCAGAGCGGATTAACGTCTTCGGCCGCTACATCGGGCTGCTCGAGAGTTCCAAAGTTGCGCGGACTGCGGTAATGATCGAGGATGTAATCCCGGTAGAAATCGTCCATCAGATGTGAAAGACGCGCGCGGCCTTTTCGAGGCCTTCACAAAGCACATCAACGTCGGCCTCGGTGTTGTAAATGTAGAACGAAGCGCGAGCGGTGGCGCCCCAGCCGGATTTCTCCATCAGCGGCATCGTGCAGTGATGACCCGCCCGTATGCAAATGCCTTCGGTGTCCAGAATCGAGGCAAGATCGTGTGGATGGATGTCGCCGAAATTGAACGATATAACGCCGGAGCTGCGCGCCGGGTCTCGCGGCCCGTAGATCGCAAGGCCGCGCGGCTCGAACTGGGCAAGGCGTTCCAGCGCGTAACCGGTCAACGCACGCTCGTGCTCGCGAACCCACGGCATCCCGAGCGCCGTTAGATAGTCGGCGGCAACGCCGAAAGCGATGGCGTCGGCGATGTTGCTCGTCCCGGCCTCGAACCGGCGCGGCGGATCGTTAAAAGTGGTCCGAGTGTATTCGACCTTGCGAATCATGTCGCCGCCGGAGAGAAACGGAGGCATCGCTGCCAAGAGCTCGCGCTTCCCGTAAAGACATCCGATTCCGGTCGGTCCGAGCATCTTGTGTCCGCTAAAGGCGTAAAAATCGGCATCGAGTGCCTTGACGTCGAGAGGAAGATGCGGCGCACCTTGCGCCCCGTCCACGAGCACGACCGCACCGGCCGCATGCGCGCGGGGGATGAGGGTTTCCAGCGGCGCAATGGTTCCCAGCGTATTGCTGACGTGCGAGATCGCGAGGAGTTTGCAGCCGTCGAGCAGCCGGTCGAGGTCGTCCAGAACGTGGATGCCGCGAGCGTCGACCGGAATGAAACGTAGCTGTGCGCCGGTCCGTTGCGCCAGAAGCTGCCACGGAACGAGATCCGAATGATGCTCGAGCTCGGTGAGCAGGATGGCATCGCCTGCGGTTATGTTGTGGTCACCCCACGAGTAGGCGACTAAGTTTATCGCTTCGGTGGTGTTGCGGACCCAGACGACCTCGGAGGTGTTGGCGCCGATAAAACGCGCGACCTTGACGCGCGCGTGCTCGTACTCGTCGGTGGCGCGTTGCGCGATCTCGTAGACTCCCCGGTGGATGTTCGCATTATATTGCTCGTAATAATCCACGAGCGCCTGGATGACGGCTCGCGGTTTCTGCGACGTTGCTGCGGAGTCGAGATAGACCAGCCGCTTCCCGCGCGACGTCGGCCGCGCTAGAATCGGAAAATCGGCAATGATGCGCTCCACACTCTTGTCACCCTGAGCGCAGTCGAAGGGCGTGCGCAGCGTTTGAGTCACGAAAGCTTTGCCGCCAGCGAAGCACGAATTTCATCGCGCAGCGCTGCGGTTGGAAACCGCTCGATGGCCGGCTCGAAAAAACCGAGCGCGATCATGCGCTCTGCGGCGGCGCGTTCGAGGCCGCGGCTCTCCATGTAGAAGATTTGCTCGGCATCGATCGCACCGACGGTAGCGCCATGGTAGGCTTTGACGACGTTCGCGCCGATTTCGAGCGCCGGCACCGAATCGACGTGAGCCTCCGGCGAGAGCAGCAGCGCATCGTCGCGTAAACGTGCATCGCTTCCTTGAGCATGGGGCGCGATGCGAATGTTACCGAGAAAGCGCGCCTGTCCGCGTTCGCGAGCGGCCGTCTTCACGATCGTTTCTGACGTTGCGTCACCGGCACGGTGCTCGACGGTGCTCACCACATCGACATGCTGCGAACCGCGTGGAAAAAAGATCGCCGTGAGATTCGCCTCGGCTCCGGGGGCTTCGATCGAAACGGAGAGGTGGCTGGCGGCAAGCTCGCCGCCGAGCTCGGCCGATGCCCATGACATCCGCGCTTCGGGTCCGGGACGAGCGGCTCGGCTCCAGATAATTCGCGCGCCGGCGTCGACTTGCTGAAACGCGGCATAATGGACGTCCGCGCGCTCTTCCGTAACGACTTCGGTGGCACCGCAGAAGAAGGCTCCAGCGCCGCCTTCGAGGCGTTCGACGATCGTGACGCGCGCGCCACGTTCGGCGAGAACGACGCTCCAGGGAAAGATTGCCGCTCCGGCGGGCGCGGTATAGCGGATGACGACCGGGTCGTCGCAGGCATGGTCGGCTGGAACGTGCACGAAGACGCCGCACTGCGCGAAGGCCGCTGCAAGCGAGCCGAACTTCGTAGCCGCGATGCCGGTCGTTCCGAAGGCGCGCGCGAAAAGCTCGGGAGACTCGCGCGCGGCGGTCGCAAGGTCGCAAACGAAGACTGCCGGATCGTGATTTTCAACGCGTACGTTTGCGGCGCTCAGATCGATCGCGCCGGCCTCGGGTGCAATGGATTCGAAGTCGACGCGCCAGAAGCGCCCCGGCTTTTCACGACCGCTGTGTAACGAAACGAAGCGGTCGAGCGCGCGCGTCCGCTGCTCGATGGAGAACGGCGACGGACCTAGCGCGGCGACGCGATCGTAAAGCTCTTGTGTCGTATGGTCGCGACCGGCGACGACGGGAGCCGGACTAGGCAACGACCGCACTCTCCTCACGCAGCTTGTCGTATCCTTCACGCTCGATGCGATGCGCCAGGTCGTGGCCGCCGGTCTTAACGATGCGCCCATCGATCATGACGTGCACGACATCGGGAACGACGTACGAGAGTATCCGCGGATAGTGCGTGATGATCAAGAAACCGGTGCTGCGTCCTTCTTCGCTCGTGCGCAAGGCGGCGATGGAGTCACCGACGTCCTTGAGCGCATCGATGTCGAGACCCGAGTCGGTTTCGTCGAGAATCGCATACTTGGGCGCTAAGACGGCCAACTGCAGCATTTCGATCCGCTTTTTTTCGCCGCCCGAAAAGCCGTCGTTGAGATAGCGGCCCATGAACGACGGATCGATGCCGAGCTGCTCCATCTTTTCCATCAGAAGCGCGCGGAACTTGGCGGGCGGAAGATCGCCGGGCCGTTCGGCTTGCCGAGCGGCGTGAAGAAAGTTTGCGACCTTGACCCCTGGGATCGCGGCCGGATACTGGAAGGAGAGGAAGAGTCCGGCGCGAGCGCGCTTATCCGGAGGAAGCGCCAGCAGGTCCTCGCCGTCGAGCTCGACGCTTCCGCCGGTCACCTCATATTGAGGGTGGCCGGTAATCGAGAAGGCGAGCGTCGACTTGCCACTCCCGTTTGGGCCCATGAGCGCGTGAATTTTTCCCCGATCGACGGTGAGATCGATCCCTTTGAGGATTTCCTTGCCGGCGATTTGGCACCGGAGGTTCGTGATACGAAGACCATGGTCGGACATGGAATTTATCGTAGCCGAGGCTCTCTTAGAAAGTCAAGGAAAAACTTTACTATCTAGGTCGCTTCGTGCTAGGATAGCGCCAGAAAATGCAATCGGACCGCTTTTTTCAGACCACTCGCGGAAAGATCGTCAGCGAACTCCGCCGGCGAGGCTCGGCTTCGGCCGCCGATCTGGCACAAGTCTTCGGGCTCTCGCCCAACGCGGTGCGCCAACAGCTCATGGTTCTCGAGCGCGACGGGCTCGTGACGGAGACGTCGGTCCGCCGCGGTCCGACAAAACCAACATACGAGTTCTCGTTGACGGCCGAGGCCGACCGGCTCTTCCCGCAGTCCTACGATAAAATGCTTACCGCCGTGCTGCGCGAGGTCAAGGATCAGTTCGGCGCGCCGGCGATCACGCAGATTTTCGACGGGCTCTCGCGCCGCGCCGTCGCGCGTGCGCAGCTTAGCGTCACTGCCGACGAGCCCGAGCAGCGCGTCGCTCAGCTTACGGAGATGCTGCGCAAGAGCGGCGTCGTTGCCGAGTACAGTTTGATCGACGACGGATTCGTTCTGCACGAACGGAGCTGCCCGTATTCCACCGCCGCCAAAGAGCATCCGGAAGTCTGCCAGGTCATCCATCACGTCATCGACGAAACGCTCGGCGGAGAGCATACACAAACAGAATCTTTAGCGCATGGCGGAAAAGAGTGCCGCTTCGAGCTGCATCCCAAGGAGATGGTAGGTTGAACTTCCCCAAGTTCCAGCAACTCGTCGAAGAGCGCGGCGGCTTTCGCACGATGGAGAACCCCACCGCCAGCGGCGAGTACTTCAGTGACTCGTGCGGCGACATGTATAGCTTCTTCCTGAAGGTCGGCCCGGGAGCCGTCATCGAGGACGTCTCGTATTTTACAACCGGCTGTGGCTTCGGTACCGCCACGTGCAGCCTCGTCGTCGAGATCGCAAAGGGCAAGACGGTTGACGAAGCGGCGGCTATCACCGCAGGGGAGATCGAATCGCAGCTCGACGGGTATCCCGAAAAAAAGAAGGACTACCCCGAGCGCGCGCTCGAGGCGCTGCACGTCACCATCGCCGACTACCGCGAAAAAGTTTCGTCCGGAGCGATTCCGGATTACGCCGCGATGCCGCGGCCATCATCTGCGCCGCAACCCGAACCCGTTGCCGCAGCACCCTCGAGCAACGGCAGCGATAGCGGCAAGGTCCTCATCAAACTGCGCTGAGCGTCGCGACGCGAGTTATCTCGTAACGCGGCGTGTTCACCTTGCGGTCGAACAGCGACTCGAAGAGTGATAGCGAGCCTACCTCAAAGCTGATCGGGGCGAACTCGACCGATCGCAGCGGCGCGCGAGGATCCTTGACTCGCGCGATCGTGACGTGCGCAACCGGATCCTCGTCGAACGCAAAGCCGAGGGCGGCGTAGGCGTCTCGAGTGGATTGCGCCAGCTTTCGAAACGGCACGCCTTGCTCGCGGGTTCCGACATAAATGACGCGCGGCTTGCGCTCGTGTGGAAACGCGCCGATCCTGTCGAACGTTAGCCCGAACGGCGCGTTCTGCGCAGCGACGCGATCGTGCGCCGCGGCGATTGCCTCGTATTGATTCGCGCCGACATTCCCCAAAAAAGCGAGCGTGACGTGAAGCTTCTCGGCCGGCTCGTACTTGGCGGCGAACCCGGTCCGTTGCAATCGCTCGGAGACGCCCGCGCAGACCGCGCGCGACGCATCGTCAAGCTGGATGCCTACGAAAAGCCGGCGCTTCTTCTCGCGATCATCCACGCAGGTACGGGTTCGAGCGGCGCTCGACGCCGATCGTCGTGAACGGTCCGTGCCCTGGAACGACCGTCGTGGCGTCGCCGAAATCCATCAGCTTGCTCTGAATCGAGCGAACGATATCTTCCATCGACGTGCCGCCCAGATCCCAGCGCCCGATGGATCCGGCGAACAGAGTATCGCCGGTGAGCAACGTCGTCTCTGCGTCACCGCGCAGTGCGAAGGAGACGCTTCCGGGGGTATGCCCCGGCGTGTGAAGTACTTCGAGGCGTACCACTCCGGTCTGGAGCACGTCGCCGTCGTGCAAGTCGCCGTCGAGCGTTACGACGGCCGGCGCTTCGACGAGACCAATCCAGCGCGCCTGCAGAGCGAGCGTGTGATAGAGCGGCAGATCGGCCGGATGAAGCAGAGCGCTCCCCGCGGTCAGCTCGCGGAGCCGCCCGACGTTGCCGATGTGATCGATATGAGCATGCGTGTGTACGAGCAGCTTCGCATGCCAGTTGTTCTTGCGTAGACGCGATACGACTTCGTCAACGCCATCGCCCCCGTCGACGACGATCGCCTCGCCGGTGTGCTCGTCGGCGACGATCGTGCAGTTGCAAGCCAGCGGACCAAGCTCGAAAGTCTCCCATCGCAGCAACGTCAGGGCTCCTTAGTCGACGTGGATGCCGAAGTCGTGGAAGGCGCCGTTGAAGTATCCGAGCGGTGAACCGGGGCGCGATTTGCACGAGAGGACGTTTCCGATCAGAATTGAGTGCGAGGCGAAGTTGTACTCCTGCGCGACCTCGCAATCGAAGTGCGCGATCGAGCCATCGAGCACTGGCGCGCCCGTGGCGTCGATAGCGTACCCGATGTCGGCAAACTGAAGCTCTCGGACCTTTCCCGAAAAATGCTCGGCGAGGCTGCGTTGGTTGCCCGCCAGCACGTTGACGCAGAAGATGCGAGACGTCGAAATGAATAAGTAGCTTCGCGCCTCGCGATTGACACAGATCAAGAGCGAGGGCGGATCGAGCGAAACGCTTGCAAATGAATTGACGGTAATCCCGCGTGGTTCGCCATCCTTGAGGCTGGTAACCACGGTGACGCCCGTGGGCACGTGGCGCATCGCGCGCTTGAAAGTCTCTGGGTTCGTCATTGCCGGCGCGCGCCGACGGCGATCCCACCGTCTAGGGCAAGTATCGTTGCATCCAGATCGGGGTGCCGCAGGAACGCTTCGATAAAATCGCGCGGCGCTCGCAGGGCATGGTCGAAAATAAGGAGTCCGGAGAGCTTAAGCATGGGAATCAGCAGCTCGAGATACGCGCGATACTCCCCCTCGTTGGCGGCGACGAACGCGATGTCCAGGTTGCGATGCGGAAAGTTTTCCAGCAACTCCAGCGCCGGAGTATTGAAGACCTCGATGAAGTCGTCTTCGCCGGCGCGCTGGAAATAAGAGCGAGCGACGTCGGTTCGGCTTGCGTCCGATTCGATCGTCCAGATTTTTCCCATCCGCGGCTGCGCGAGTGCCATCCACAGCGTCGCATAGCCGTAGGCCGTGCCGACCTCCAGAATCCGACTTGCTTGCATCGCCGTGACGAGCGTCGAAAGAAGGCGTCCAGATTCGCGCGAAACGACGGGCACGCCGTCCTTGCGGCCGTGTTGCTCCAGTTCGAGCAGAAGCGGATGGGGCGCAGAATGCAGGGCGTCGAGATCGTGCGCGGACGGGTTCACCGTCACGCGCTTTGGGCGCTCCGCGACGAGTGGCCTGCCGCCGCGTATTCCGTTGCCTTGACGACGTTGCGGAGCAACGCAACGTTGGTAACCGGGCCCACGCCGCCGGGAACCGGCGTGATTGCACCGGCGACGACGGCGGCGCTTTCAAAGTCAACGTCGCCGCGTAGAACGCCATCCACGAGCGTCGTGCCGACGTCGATAACCGTAGCGCCGGGCATCAGATCTTCGCCGCGTATCAATCCCGGCACACCGGCGGCGACCACCACGATCTCGGCGAGTTTAACGTAGGGCTGCAGCGCGGACGATTCTTTATGCAAGACGGTGACCGTCGCATTTTGCGCCAACAGCAGCATCGCGACCGGTGCCCCGACGACGATGGAGCGCCCGATGATCGCCGCGCGCCGTCCTCGGAGCGGCCAATGCGGGCTCCGCTCGAGCAGCAACATCACGGCGGCCGGCGTTGCGGGCACGTATTCCGTTCCGCTTCCGAAAGCCAAGTGGCCTTGGTTGGTGGGATGCGCACCGTCGACGTCCTTATGCGGCGGAATTGCGTCGGCGATTTCGCGGATGGAAAGATGCGGTGGCAGCGGCTGCTGCAGCATGACGCCGTGCGCCGTGGGATCGTCACGAAGCTCTTCGAGTTCGGCGCGCACTTGCTCGACCGACGCGGTCGCCGGGAGGTGGGAGACCACGACACCAATGCCGGCACGCTCTCCCGTTCGCGCGAGATTGCGCACGTACGCGAGGCTGGACTCATTCTCTCCGACGAAGACGATGGCGAGCTTGGGCGCAAGCCCGCGCTCGCGCAGCGCGTTCGTACGCGCGACGAGCTCCGTGCGTAAATCGGCGGCGAGCGCGCGTCCGTCAAGAATCGTGGCAGGCACGCCGTCGCCGTTCGTCTGGAGGAGGCAGGCTCCTAGTTACAGGCTCCGCGCGCTGCATGCCGGAAGAATCGCGCTGACCCGTGCATCGCTACATCATCTGGCCGGCCATCGCGTTGGCGCTAGCTCTCGCCGTTTACGTAGGGGAGCCATACTTCGTTACCCAGCGAGCGGCGGCCGGGGGTCCAAGCGGCCTGGCCGGCCAACCGGCGCCGATCTTCGATTTACGGGACGATCGCGGGCGAACCGTTTCGCTGCGAGAGTATCGCGGATCCCTGGTCGTGATGAACCTGTGGGCATCGTGGTGTCCGCCCTGCCGAGCCGAGATGCCCGATCTTCAACGCTTGGCGGAAGACGAGGCGNNGGGCCATTGACTCTGGACGAAATGCGGGCGGCGGTGGCTGCGGTGCGCGCGCATTGATTTGGTTTCTGTCGACGGCGCTGGTAGTTACCGCCGGCGTTGTCGTGGAGATTTGGCTGCCCGGCCGGCCGGCATACCACGCTGGATGGTACAACGTCGCGCTGACCGCGCTCGCGATCGTCGTTGTCGTTAACGGGCGAAAGCAGTGGAAGGCGGCGCGGGGCTCGCGCTCGCGCCTAGCGATTCTCGCCGTCGCGTTTGGTGCGGCCGCGACGGGGGTGGCCGGCGTGGCTTCCGGGCTCTTCGCGCCGGACATTCGCGACGTCGTGGGCGCGCCGGGCGAACGAGTTCGCGTTGAGGAGCTCGGCACACTCGCCTTTCCGCTCGCCGGCGAAGATCGAACCGCACCCGTCGTTGTGACGCTCGAGCGGGCTTTGCACGCGCCGTTAGAAATTGGCGCGCGCGCGCGAAATGCCGGGAGCTTCATCCTTCGTGCGGTGCCGCGCGACGTGGTCGACGTCGAGGTTCGCGATCCTCTCGGCAACCGGCTAACGGTTACCCAACCGAATGGAAGCGTCTTTCTGTCGCCGGTGCTGTTGATGCAAGCGCGGCAAACGATCGCTGGAATGGATTTGCCCTTCGACTCCTTCAACATTCCCGCGGCGCGGCGCGTCGTTAAGGCGATCCTGTTCACTCCCGCAGAGGCGGCCGTTGTGCTTCACGACCCCAAAGCGCCCGGCCAACCGGCCGTTCTTTTCGCCGTAGACGACGAAAGCGATCGGCCGTTGCCGCATGCCATTGCGTCGAGTGCGGGTGGCGCAGCGGTGCACGCCGGCGACCTCTGGTTGCGGGGGGAAGTTACGAGCTATCCCGAGATCGAGGTGATCTCGATCCCCAATATCGCAGTCGTTACGATCGGCACGCTTCTCGTGCTCGGCGGACTTGTGGGACTAGGAGCAAGTCGGAGAAACTCCTAGTGTCCCGCGACGATCGCGCGAACGTTTCTCAGGACCACGCCGCCCTCCGAAAGCTCGATGCCTTTGGATGGAAGCACGTAGATCGCGATCAGGCGCGACGCTTGCGAATCGACCGGAAAGCGCACGACGATTTTTCTCCAGCCAACCTCGCCGAGCTGGGTTGCATCGAGCAAGACGTCCTCATTGATTTCATTGCGTAGCGCGACGCGCAGCCGTGCGGCGCTGCCGTCGTCCTGCAGATCGAACGTGAGGCCGATCGTGCCATTGGGGAGCGGTACGTCGGCCATGGCGTAGGCGGCGCGCTCGTTTCCGGAAAACGAGAAGCGCAACTCGACGCAACTGCCGCAACCGGCGTCCTTGTCGAGCTCGCCCTGGCCGCCACGTGGAATCGTTACGAAGTGGGCGAGCTGTGCAAAGGGTAACGCCTCGTCGTGTGACCCCACCGTGACTCGCGCGACCGCCAATGCATCTCCGATCCGAACGGTCACATCGGCATCGTGCGACCCTGCGTGGAACACACCGCGTGCATCGATAGAACCCGCGGTGGCTTTCCACGGCAGCGAGGCGGGCAGCTCGAGTGGATAACCCTTCGCGTCATACGCGTGCGGCAGCAACGCGATGATCGAATCGGAATCGACGTTCGGGCGCGCGGGTGTAATTCGCGTGCGGGCCGGTGCTGCGTCGACCTCAACCGCAACGTCGCCCTGTAAATTATCGCCGCGCAAGAAAAGATGACCCGAGCCGGGATGGAGTGCGACGAACTCCCCGTTTCGAAACTCCCCCAGCGACGACGGAGAGATGCTAACTCGAATCGGGGCTTCTCCGGCCGCAACGTGATTTGCGGCGTCAACCGCCGCGATACGCAACGAGACTTTGGCACCCGGAACCGCCCGCACGACAGTTGGTCGTGCGACTAAGCGGACCGCGGGTCCGACCGGCGCGGTGCTGTAGACAAAGAGGCCATCGCCGACGGGACGCTCGATGCCGTCTGACGGCGAGTTCGTCATGACGGCGTCGCTCTCGCCTAATCGCCTGATCGCTATCGTCGAAGAGCCGCCGCCGTCGAACGCGAGCCCTTCGGTTGCACCCAGCGAGCGCATCAACGAGGCGAACTCGGGCCGTTTCAAACCGACGCTGAACTCGGGCTGCCGCCCGTCCACCTCTATCAGAAAGAGCCGGCCGTCCGGGGCGATTGCTGCGCCCGAGCACGGGATGCGTTTGGAGAACTCCCTTCCGTTCGGTCCGTCGCCGTCATCGTACCAGTCGCCGTCGTGCAAGATCAGCGGGCCGCCGCCGATTGCCGTTGCGATCGAGCCGAGGTCGATCGGCTCAAGCGTACCGCCGGCGTCGACGATGGTGCCGACGTCAAAGCTGTCCACGGCACTGTACTCGCTCGGTCCGATCGCGACGTAATAGCCGGGCGGCTGCGTCGTGAGATTGTCGGCCATCCCCGTCACGCGATAGCGCGCAAGCGGCGGGGTTCCGGAGAGCGGCTCGAGGTTCACGAGCGTTACGTCCTCGCGCGGACGAACGTGCCCGTACTCCGGCGTCAGCAACGAGATGCCGCCGTTGGGCGGCGGGAGCTGGTCGATGCCGTTGAGCGACAGCGTGCGCTCATTGGCTTGCAGCTCTCCCGAAAACGAGAACTCGGCGATATGCGCAGACCCGTCGCGGGCAATTGCGAGCGCATACCTCTTATACGGAATCTGCAAGAGCGCACCGTTTCGAACGACGATGTTCTCGGGCCGATTGGTATTGCCGATATCGAAGTAATCGCCATTGATTCCCGCGACGGCCTTCGTTCGTTTCGCCATCGAGCCGACCGTCTCGCCCCGCGATTCGAGCGCGTCGCCGGCGAGCACGTTTTCGACGCGCACGTCACCGCGATGCGGCTCGACGGCGACGACGTGAATCGAGAGAAGGCCGATTGACGTCAAGAGTTGGTAATCGCCGTATTCGACGCCCGGCGCGACGCTCTCAATCGTCGGAGCTTGTTCGAGAATGCGAGGAAAGGGCGATTGCGGGTCGAGATGCGTCGGCAGAAGCGCAACGGCGAAGAGGAAGGCCAGAATCATGGTCGCCATACTGCGATGGCGAGAGGATAGGCGCCTGTCGCAAACGGCGCGTGCGCGACCCGGCGGAGCGAGCGCGCATCGAAGACGTCGATCTCGTCGTCGCCCGCACAAGGAACGTAGAGCCTCTCGCTCACCGAATCCAGCGTCAGCTTCCACGGGATAGCGCACGTCGTGAGCGCGGCGCGTTTTGGACGCAAGGTTCGGGCGTCGAGCACATTGATGGCACCGCGGTCCTCATCGCCGACGAAGAGCGTATTCGTGCGGTCGTCCAGTGCGACCCCAAGCGGGAACGAAAGCTTTCCGCTACGGGCGACGATGCGCGGGAAGGGGCCGTCCGGCGAAATCTTGATCGCTTCTCCGGCCTTTCCAAACGGTGAAGCCGTGGCCTCGTTCGAGATCGCATAGAGTCGGGTGTCGTCAGGAGAGAGGGCGAGCGAAAAGACGCGAGCCACCGCCGGAAATCGCCGGATGACGCGCATCGAACGTGCGTCCACGAAGGCGATCGTTCCGTCGTTAGTGTTGGCAACGTAGATAATCTGGCGACGCTCGTCCACGGCCAGGCCCTCGGCCGTTTCGCCCGTGGTGACGCGCGTGACGCTCGAGTCGAGGCCGACTCGGGTCAGCGCGCCGGCACCGTTCCAATCTCGATCGGTGACAAAGACGGCGTGCGTCGCCTCGTCCACGGCCACCTCATCGCCCGTAACGACGCCGCCGGTTCGCGTAACGGTCCAGGGAGAGAGGCTCGCGAGCGTCAAGTCCGTGCCTTGCGTATCGGTAACGGCGATTCGGCCGCGCCGGTCGATCGCGACGTCGCTTGGAACTCCACCGGTGGCGAGCACGCCGACGACCGAAAAGGTTCGTTCGTCGTGAAGGACGAGTCCCTCGTCGTACGACGCCACGAGGAGCAGCGGACGGTTGGAGGCCGGCGGCGCCGCGATGCGCAGATGCGTCACGCCGAGTCCGCCCTCGTTTCCGACGGCCAGGAGCGCCGTTCCGCCGTGGCTTGTAATCGGGACTTCGTAGGTATTGCCGTTGAGCAATCGCCCCGGCCCTAGAATCGATACCGAATACGGCGGCGTGATTCCCTCGACATGGAGCGGGAGAACGCTGCCGGGCAAATACGGCCAGCGCGATACGACGATCGCCGCCGTGGCGAGATGCAATCGCTGGGTTTTCGCGGCTGCTCCGGCGAGCGTCAACGCGGCCAGCACGAGCACGGCTATCGTGCGCAGCGAGGAGCCCGTCCGCAGCGTAATCAAACGTCTGCGACGATGGCTTCGATGCGATCGAGGCCTTCAGCCACGTCGGTGCCGGGCGCCACGATCGTATCGGCGGTCTTTCGCGGGTCGAACGTAAAGCTGGCCAACCGGTATTCATCGAATGTCCCGGCAACGATGGTCCCGTCCGGATCGACAGCGAACGCGCGTTGCGCCGAGCGGTCGAAGACGACGAGATATACGCGCAGCTCGACCGCCCGAGCTCGCGCGATCCGTTCCAGCCACGGCGGACCAACGACGGTCGTCCAGCAGAATAAAACGTAACCGGCTCGACGGTAGGGCACGAGTCCTCCCGGATCGAGGACGGTTTCGTCGACCACGGAAGCCAGCGGAATCGTTTGGTCAAGCAGCTCACGGCGCGCGGGATCGGCACTCGAAAGCGCAAAAGCGTCGTCGAGAAGGTCCAGCCGCTCGTCGATGTCATTGGGAAGCGATTCGTACGCAATCGCGAGCCGAAGCGGAGCGCTCGCGCGGTTTTGGCGAACGGGCAGACGTAACGGCGCGACCCTGGTGGGCCGTTCCCCGGCAAACGTTATCGCAGCCTGCAGCGTTTCGGGCGCGCGCTCGCTCGCAAGCGCGACGATCTCACCGGCGCCGTCGACGATCTGACTCTTGCCGCAGTACGCAACCATGTCTAGTTCGCTGCCGCACTTGTTCGCCGCGATGAACGGCACGCGGTTTTCGTAGGCGCGTACGCGAGCCAACAGATCCGCTTGCACGTTCTCCAGAGCCTCCGGGTTGCGGCCGCTCGTTACCCAGGCCGTCGGCATAACGAGCGCTTCCGCGCCGCGATCCACTAACGCACGAGAAATCGTCGGAAGGCGGCCATCGGCGCAAATCAGCACACCGAGTACGCCGATCTTGGTCTGGACGGGCGCCAATCGCTTGCCGCTTTCGAACCACTGCCGATCGAAGTGCCAGAGAAAAAGTTTGTCGGCATGGCCGGCAAGCGAGCCGTCCGCATCAATCACGACGGCGGCATTGTGCGCTCGTCGGTCGCGCAACACGGCGGCGCCCGCGACGATGACCGTCCCCGTCTCACGGGCGATAACTCGTAAGCGTTCGATGGCATCTTGCGTTTCGTGCACACCGAGCGGCGCCTTGCCGAGCACGTAGGCGGGGAACGTCGCTTCCGGGAGGACGATCAAGTCGGCGTTGCGCGACGCGAGACGGGCTGCGTCGAGGGCGCATTCGAGCCCCATGCGGAAGTCGCCGCGATCGTGCGCGGCAAGCTGCAGCGCCGCGACGGCAATAGACCGAGCCATTTCGCGTCGTTCGCGGTGGCGAAGGAACGCCCCTCACGCAATCGTTCCGGAAGGGCGGCCGCGCGGCCCGGGGAAAATGATACCTGTGAGACCTACGCTATCATCGTTCTCATTATCAATGTGTTCATTTACGCTTGCCCTGGCGAGCTCGATCCTCGTGTTCGCTATTCCTCAGTCTGCGACGCCCGCCGTCGTTGCGACGCCGAAGCCGGCAGCAACACCCGGCAACGCTTCTACAAAGAACGTCTGTGGTGAGACCAAGAGCAAGTGGGCGCACTTAAAGTGCGAAGAGTTCAATAGCTCGGCGCCGGGCGACGAGTACTTCGGCCGGATGAAGATGAGTTATCTCGGCATAGACAATACCTATAAGGATGGTGTGGTTAGCGCCGGCGCCTACACGACCGACCCGCATTTGATCGCGAAGCTCGATTTTGCGACCGAAGCATTGCGCAGATGGGCCGCCAAGTATCCAAACGATCCCGAGCTGGCGCGCTCCTATTACCTCGCCGTCCAGGTATTACGCAAGGTGTACGCTCAACCCGAGCAACAGGTGACCTGGGAGTTCATGCATTTGCTCGTCGTGAAGTACGGCAACACATATTTTGGCAAGACTGAGAAGGCCGCCATTGCGCAAGGTTATACGGAGCACTGGTTCGCGCTGCCGCAACTCTGCCCCACGCCGCTTCCGCTTGGCGTCCTGTCGGAGGCCACGCCGAACGCTACGCCGGCGGCTTCGCCGGCGCCCGGTCATCCCAACGTTGACCTGATCACGCCGCCTTGCGTCCAACCATCGCCGGTCCCCGATCAACCAGATACTTTAATGCCCCTCGGCCCGTCGCCAGCGCTCGGTCCCTCGCCAAACCCACGGGCCACAAAAAGCGTAACCTAAAGCTTAACCTAACCTAGATGGAAGGTCCGCCGATGGAAGATCAGGCCTTCTCGCACCAAAGAAAAAGCCTCCGCGGTGAGCGGAGGCTTTCCTTTGCCGTAATGGCGTGAAGCTTAGATCTTCAGGCCAATACCTGCGTACGGGCCGCTCTCCGAAAAACCGATCGGTGCGGCATTGAGGTTGTAACCACGATCGCCCTGGAAGCCGCCTTCAAAGAAGAGCGGGAACCCTGGGAACGTGTAGGTGAAGCCGATGTCGTACTTCAGGACGTTGTAGCCGACCTTGTACGTGCAAGGAGCGGTCGTTGGGGAGCAGGCCATAGCTACACTGTTGTAGTTGCCCTGGACGTCGAAGAAGTAGTAGGCACTTCCCTGGAACGAGAAGGGCCGATCGAGATCGGGTAGCTTCTGGAGACCGACGCCAGCGCCGTTCTCCGTGGGATAGCCGTAGTTGTTCATGCGTGACATGTATGCGCCTGCGAGATAGATGCGCGGCTTCAGGATCCGAAGACCTAACGCAGCTGTGAAGTCGTAGTCGTGTCCATTAAACGCCGGAACGGATGATTGGCCGAGTCCGCCGATCGTTGTAACGTAGCAGTCGGCCCCACCGCAGTTGTGGTTCCAGTTCCACTGGCGGTAATCGATTGCCACCATCCAGGGAAGGTTCATGACGGGAATCTCGATGGCGCCTTGGAGCCGGTACGAGAAGCCGTTGTTGTTGTTGTCGCTGGATGCGCCCGGAACGAATTCATTGTAGACTTTTGGCGAAATGATGTAATCGCCGGCTACGTAGAAGTCGTAGTACGGTTTCTGCGTTGGCATCGGTGTGGGCGGCGGCGGCGGTGGCGCCGGCGGGGGTGGTGCCGGGGTCGGCGGCGGAGTCGGCGGTATATACCGCACGACGACCAGACGCTTATCGGCAACCCAAAGAACGTACGCGCCCATGCCTTCCGAGATGACTCGGACCGGTACGAGAACGACGCCCTGATACATCATCGGCGGCACGTCCAACGGACGAGACTCACCGTTGATAATGACCTCCGGCTTTCCGACCGTCACTTTGACCTCGGCCCCGGCTTTGCTGACCGTCACCGTCTTTGTGCTCGCGTCGAATGACACGGTTGCGCCCATTTGCTCGAACATCGAGCGAAGTGGAATTAAGAGCGTTCCGCCCCGCACCAGTGCGGCAAGGACGCGGCCTTGCTTCAGAATATCGGGCTTGGAATAGACGTGATGGTCGTTATAGAGAATAGGATACTGCCCCGACGGGGGGGAACCGAAGTTCGCCGGCGGAGCAGGGTTCGCGCCCTGGTCTTGCGCGATCGCGTTGGTTCCAATGTTGCCATGCGATGCGCCAGGCTGGGCTGCGACCGCGTTGAGTCCGAGTCCGGCTATCATTAGCGCGGCCAGGACTCCAGTGCTCAGTCGCTTCAATGTGTCCTCCTAGCTGTTATGAGACCTATGGGATGCCTTTGACCGGCCCCTAGGGGACGGGCTCCGGCACTGCCCGTTGCACCCTTTTCGGGAAACGGCCGATTGCCTCCCCTGCAGCCAGAGCCCAGGCCCCGTATAGGTTCGACCGTTAGGCAAGCTTCTCGCGAAGCTTCACGAGGAACTTGCCCTTGTCGATGATGTAGCGCTCGTGAGTACCCTCTGCGACGACTTCCTGCTCGTCGAAAACCTGGACGGCAAAGCCGACACGCGGTCCGTCGAGCATCACGACTTCGACCTCCGTCCTGACGATAAAACCGACCGGAACCAATTTACTGTGCTCCAGATCGATATGCGTGCCGAGGGTAACTTGTCCGGCGCTCAAAATGGGTTCGATGCAATGGATCGCCGCGGTCTCGACCATCTGTACCAGCACCGACGTGGAGAGCACGTCGACGCCCTTGTTGCCGGTTTTTTCGGCCGTCATCCACTCCTCGACGCGGCTTTGGAGACTGTACGAGCGGCCGATGTCGAGTTTCGCGCTCATGCCACCAGGAGATACGCCCTGCAGCCGATTACCTCATGCCGCGGTTCTAGCACAGGGCCGAATAAGGCTTGAATCAAATGGCACCGCTCGCCGTATATGAGACCATGAAGGATCGGGTTGAGAAGCAGATGCTTAGAATGACGCTGTTCACGCTCGCCGTGGCTATCGCCGCACCGGCGCTCGTCGCGTGTGGCAAGAAGCCGCCTCCAGGGCCGATGCCGCTGAGCGTCGATGCTGCCGCGGCCACACGTCAGACCATCGCAACCTATATCACGCTCGACGGACAGATCTCTCCCCTCGACCAGTCAACCCTCGCCTTTCAGCAGAGCGGCACGATCACGAAGATCACCGTGAACATCGGCGACATGGTAAGAAGAGGCGCACTGCTGGCGACGATCGATCCCTCGACCCTGCAGGCTCAGCTCCAGCAAGCGCAGGCACAGGCGGCGCAGGCCTCGGCTTCGGCGCAGGGTGCGGTCGTCGGCTATCCGGTTCAGACGCAGACCAACGCGGCAACCCTGCAGACTGCGAAGGCGTCACTGGAGAACGCCAAGCTGGTCTTCAATCAAAATCAGCAGCTGTATAAACAAGGCTACGTCTCTGAAACGCAGCTGCAGCAGTCGCAGGCAAACTACATTCAAGCGCAGCAGGCGTATAACAACGCCGTCGTCGGGATGCGCAACAACGTCGTAAGCCTTCAGAGCGTACGTTCGCAACAGGCTCAGGCAGCAGCGGCCGCAGCCCAAGCGCGCGTCTTAGGATCGCAATTGTCACAGACGTACCTCTACGCCCCGTACGACGCGGTTGTGGCAAACCGCTTGCTCGATCCCGGCGCGTACGCCTCGCCCTCTCAACCGGTCCTTCAGGTCGCTCGCATCGATCGCGTTTGGATCAACGTCAACGTGCCCGACGACGATCTGCCCTACGTTCGTTCGGGAAGCGTCGTTTCGTTCGAGTCGTCTTCGCTGCCCGGACGCCGCTTCAGCGCTCCGATCGGTACCGTTAACGCGGTGCCGACCTCGGGGACGCTGTCGTACCTAGCTCGACTCGAACTGCAGAATCCCGGTTACGTGCTGCGCGGCGGCATGCTGGTGACCGTAACCGTGACGAAGCAACGAGCCGTCGGGGCTACCGTCGTTCCGCGCAGCGCCGTGGCGCAGACTCCCGGCGGCAACGTCGTCTACGTCGTCACCGGCAGCAAGGCGGAAGCGGTTCCCGTTCGCCTCGGAGTCCAAACCGACACGCTCTCGCAAGTGGTCGGTCCTCGGGTACAGCCGGGGATGATGGTGATAACGACGCGTCCCGACGCTCTTAAGGATGGCAGCCCCGTCGCCATCGCCAACGCAGCCTCGTCGGCGCCGCCGGGCGCCGGTGCGGTGCACTGACCATGAAGCGACGCACACTTTCGGCGCGAACGCTCGGTACCGCACTCGTACTCGGCGGCCTCGTCACCGGAGTCGGCTTGGCGCAGAGCGCGCCGAATCAGGTTGACAATCAGGTTGTTCCCGGCATTTCGATGCCCTCGCCCATGCCTCAACCGACCGTCAGCGGAAGCCCGATTCCCTATCCGGCATACGGAACGCCGGCTCCCGATGTCGAGCAGTTGACGCCGAAGAAGGGCGTCCCAGAATCGATCTCGCTCACCGACGCGGTCCGAATCGGCGTAGCGCTCTCGCCGGTGTTCGCAAACGACAACGCGCAATGGGCCGCGATCCATGCGAAATACACGTCAGAGCTACAAGCGCTCTACCCTGCGGTGAGCGGCAATGCTCAGGCGGCGAAGTCGTATACGAACGGCTCGTCGGGCTCAATAAGCAGCCCGAGCCCGGCCCCCGGCTCCCTCGTGCCGCTCGCTACGGCAACGAAGCCGCCGTTTGGGGTCTATAGCGCGAGCACCGTTTCGAGCGAGTCGGCCACGATCTCGATTACGCAACTGATTTTCGACGGTGGCCGGACCATCGCGGCGATCCGTTCGGCCAAGGAGGCCGACATCGCCGGGCGTGCGACGCTGCTGCGCGGTCTTCAGACGCTGGCGCTCAATATCGCCAATGCCTACTATACGGTGCTCGAGGATAATGCGACGGTAACCGCGGACGCGCAGCTCGTGCACGAGTTCGAGGTCAACGAAGCGTCGGTCGCGGCGCAGATTCGCAACGGCGCCGCCCCGCGCTCAGACATCGCCGCGGCGCAGTTTCAGACCGCGCAAGCAAAGGGAAATCTGGTGACCGCGCAAGGTGCCGCGATCGGCGCTCAGGGAACCTTCGCAACGACGCTTGGGCTCGACGCCGATGTCATGGTCGTGCCGAAGTCGCTGCGGGCACAACCACCCGTTCCAAATCCGACATACGCGGCTTCGTTGAAGCGCGCGATGATTATGCGTCCCGATTACATTGCGGCAGCATACAGCGTTCAATCGGATCAGGAAGGCGTTCGCTATGCAAAACTGGCCCGGTTTCCAGTTCTGACGGCCTCCGGTAACGACGGCGTCAGCAGGACCTTCGTCAATTGCTTTTCGACCACCTCAACCGACAAGAAGGGAAACGTAATTCCGGTTTCGGAGTGTCCCGGGCCGCCGGCTTGGTCCAACGACAAATCCATCGCCCTGAGCCTAACGGTGCCGATTTACGATCAAGGTCTGACCAACTACAACGTCGCCGTCGCGGCATCGCAGCTCGATCAAGCGCTAGCGACGCTCAACACGACGAGGCTCACGGTCGAGTCGGACGTGCGCTCAGCCTTGGCGACACTGATTTCCTCGCGGGGGTCGCTCGTGCAGGCGAAATCGGAGCTTTTGTCCGCGCAAGTCTCGCTCGATGCGACGCAGGCGCAATACCGGGTCGGAGCGTCGACGATTCTCAACGTCGTCACCGCCGAGGCAAATCTGAGTACCGCGCAATCGACATACATTACGGCCCTCTACGGCGTTTACACGGCCGAGCAAAACTACTTGTACGCCACCGGTGTTAGCGACGTTCAGCTCTAGATGATGCCGGCAGCCTCGCACGCGCCGGCAACGATATCGGACCCAACCAACGCGGCGATCCTCGCGATCTCCGAAGATCGCCTGACGGGCTTTCAACCCGATCCTTTTGGAGAGATCGCCGCGCGCAGCGGCATCGGCGTGCAGACCGTTATCGAACGTATCGTTGCGATGCTGCAGGCCGGCACGATTCGGCGCGTGCGCCAAACGTTGCTTTCCACCAGCCTGGCGCGTGGAGCGCTCTGCGCGTGGGAAGTCCAGCCCGAGAAACTCGATGCCGCTTTCGAATATATGTTTGCCGAAGATCCGTTCTCCGGCCACGTCGTTATCAGATCCACGGACTCCGTTTCGGCGGGGAGCAGTTACCGGCTTTGGACGACGCTCAAAGTCCCGCAAGGCTTCTCGCTGCGCAAGCACGCGCAATGGCTGAGCCGCCAAGTTGGCGCGCAACGTTTTGCGATCATGCCGGCCAAAATGCTCTTCGCACTGGGAGTCGGTCACGTTCGCCGGCGGGGGCTCGAACCGGGCGCGCGCGCCGACGAGGTGGCCCGGCCACTCGATACGTCGATCGTCGAGCTCTCCGAGCAGCAATGGAAAGTGCTGGTTGCTCTGAAGCGAGAGTTCGCGCCCGAGGAACTCGTGCGCGACCTTTGGGCGGAACGTGCTCGAGAGGCCGGCATGGATCTCCAAACGTTTGTTGACGTCGCTCGAGAGCTCCAGGAGCGCGGCGTGATCGGCCGGTTCTCGACCTTTCTGGAGCACGTCAAAGCGACTGCCGGCGACGAACGCGTGACTCGGTATAACGCGCTCTTTCACTGGGCCGTGCCGCCGGGCTTGGAGGTTCGCGCCGGTTGCGAGGTCGGGCGGCACCACGTCATCACGCACGCCTACTGGCGGGAGGGCGGGCCCGAGTTTCACGACGTCAACGTCATGGCCGTCGCGCACGGAATGGAGAAGCCGGTCGTGCTCGCCCATAAAGCGGCGATCGATCGGCACTTGCGGGAGGCCGGAGTGGAGTTTGCCTATACCAACGTCTTCTGGGGCGGTCGCAGCGAGATCAAACCGTCGGAGATTGCTCCGAGCGCCTATCGCGACTTTTGCGCGCAGCGCGGCATCGATGCCGAATCGATGCTTGCCGCGCCCGATGACGAAGTAGCGTCCGCATGAGGATCAAAGTCGT
>PMUK01000063.1 GCA_003166915.1 Candidatus Cybelea palsarum | reverse complement strand
CTTGCGCACGACCAATCCCATCGAGTCGGTCTTCGCAAGCGTTCGCCTACGCACGATTGTGGCTAAGCGGCTGCGCAGCGGAGCATCAGCGCTCTATCTCGTCTTCAAGCTGATCGAACGCTTGTCGACGACATGGCGGCGAATCAACGGCTATCAAACGATCGCACTTGCACAAGAGAAAGTCGCATGAGATAATGCATGCAACGGACTACGCCGCTCCGCGCATTTCCCCGAAAATCGGCGCGACCTCGGCCTTCGAGCGGGAAACCGCTGCTTGACTTTCCAATCTCAAACTATCCACGAAAGCCGGGCAGCTTCAGCTAGAGGTAAAATATTACTCAGCGACGATGCTGGATATGCGGGGCAGACCTGGATCACGAGACGCCGGGTTGGCTTAGAACAGCGCACTCGAATCGTTGGCGGATTGGGCGGTGCCGGTGAAATTCAGTATTGGAACTATCCGAATGGCAAGCCCTTCGCATCAATTTCGAATTCCGGCTATCCTCTAGGGATAACCGTAAGCCTCGCACCAAAATAGCGTTGCCCCGCGCCTCTGCCCCTCTGCACGGCTTCGCGACAGCGAGGCCGTGTTGCTATGCGGCTTTGCTGCCTATGCGGGGCATTGCGGCTGGACCGACATTGCAGCCGCGCCAGCGTAGCAGCGTAGGCCGCTAAGATCGCATAGCCAGCCTAGAACCATGAGGCTCTGCCAGCCGGGTGTCTCGTCTTTGCTGCTCTGGCTCCTATCGCTCAACTGCGCGAGAGTGGGCCAAAGAGACTAACGAGGGCGCCTTCGTCTGGGCAGGGGAGCGCCCCCTTGTACAGAATGCGCGCCTTCTCACTTCATGCGTTCAGACGAGGGGAATCATGTGCAGCTTAGCTCGTTCGTTGCGCGCCAGCCTCGGAGGCCTTACGTCGCTGGTGCTTTTCGCCACGCTCCTGCCGCTGTCGGCGATAGCCCAAGTCCCACCGCCAGCGCCGGCAGCGGCACCGCCTGCCGGAGGAGGCGGAGGTGCGTCGCTGGCGATGGAGTCTATCGTACTTGAGTACCAAACGTTGGCCGAAAGCGCGAGCCGAATGGACACCGCAATCAAGACGGCTATCAATCTCCAAAACAACCCACATGCCAGTATCGTCATCGCGACCAACGCCGATATCGGCGCCCTGGTACAGTTGCAAGCGACGCTTGGACAGGAGCAGACCATCGCGGCGCGACTCGTCCAGTTGAAGGCCGCCATTAAATCACCCAAGGGCCGGGATCAGAGCTTCAAATGCAACCCGGCCGGGAAGGCGCCTGCACCGGCGCCACGACCGTCGTCAACGCAGAGTGTATCGGCTTTGGCGTTCGGTTTAGACGGCGTCCCCGCGTTCCTGACAACCAATGCAGCGGCGATTCAAACACTCATTCAGACGATCGCAAGCGTAGGCGCCGTCACCGAGACGGTTGCCCCGGCGCCCGGCGCTCTGAGTGATACGAGCCTCATCAATCTGGTGGCCCACGGGTTAGAAAACGGCGTAGTCAACGTCTACGTCCCAAGCGTCTATCCGCCCGGTCTCGTGAATCACTCGTTTACCGGCTGGTCCCTCATCGGCTTCGCTATTCAGCGACTCGAGAAGTCTCGCGCAAAACTCTATGCAGCTGCAGACGCGAAGATCCTTGATCCGGATTGCCAGGCCAATATAACGGACACGAATGGCGCCCTTGTAACTGACAAGAACGGAATGCCGCTCAAGGTCAATCAGGCGACCATCACTCAAATTACTACCGAGGTTACCGCGGCGAGCTCGCTCGTCGACTCGTACGAAACATCGCTCTTCGGTGGCCAAGCTCCCGCGCCACCTGCCGCCGCTACAGCGCCCGCTGCATCACCGGCAGCACCGGCGGGTGCGCCGGCGGCCGCCACGCCGCCTTCGGGAACGACGTTGCAACAATTGCTCTACGCAGATCTGTTGTTGCGAATGTTGGGTGCGACGCCTGAAAACCCCGTACTTGATCCGAAACAGCCCTACTATCTAATTTCCGTGCACTCGCTCGAGTCCGGCGGCAACACGTTGACAAAGGCGAACCTGTTTGCTGGCAGTCACGTCTTTTTTAGCGGTGGCGCAATCTCAACGTTCGGCGTATTCAGAGGCGACGGCTCATACCTCTGCAGCGGCATAAGCTACGGCTATCGGGGCTTCGTTCCTGAAGATCGGATGACGGCGGCGATTACCGATCAGCGCCCGGATCCAACGGATACCCCACCGCCGGCGGACGGCCAGACCCCGACCAATCACTTTACGTCGAGTTGTGTGCTCGGTTCAGTCGTGCCGCCAACCCCCACCCCGGCGCCTAAGAAGTCGGCGATGGCGCCATAGGTAGCCAACAACTGAAAGCAGGTTCCGGGCACCATCGCCAGAGTCTCCTTTTGATCAGCCTCTACGGCCGCATATGCCCGACAACGTTAGCCGACATATCCAAGGACCCTGAGGTTGCTGGGACAATAGTTTCTCCGCAATGCCAAGGAGGATTGGCCCTGGATGATTCACCTTATTTTCGACCGACCGAGCGCAGCGCTGAAGGTTTACGACGGCGACGGTTCGCTTTGGCGGACGTTCGTTGCGGCCGGCGACGCTTGGGGAAATCACGGCTTTTCCGACGACGGGACGCCGCCAGCGCCCCCGTACGGTCACGCCTGCTGGATGCCTCCTGGGCACTACATGCTCGGCGCGGTCCAAGTTTTCGACACGCCGAGCAAGAGCGAGGGATACGGGCAGATCCCCGTCATTGACCTCGACGCCGACACGATCAGGCGCCTGCTGTCGTCCGGCAAAGCCACCAAAGCAAAGAACGGTCAGCTGAAGATCGGGCCGGTACTCGCGTGGACGAGCCAACTCGCCGAGTTCG
>PMUK01000232.1 GCA_003166915.1 Candidatus Cybelea palsarum | reverse complement strand
TGGTTGCAATGTGGGGCCGCTACGAACGGCGTTTGGGCGAACAGCTCGACGCGCAACTCGACGCACGGTTAGGACGCCGAAGTGTTCTTGGTCTGGCGTTGGCCCTCGCATTATCTCCCCTTGGCGCTCGTGCTGGGGCCACTGCGTTGGATCAAGGACAGAGACTCTATCAGATTCATTGCTCGTCGTGCCACGGCGTGGCCTTGGCGGGTTCGGCCAGCGCACCTGACTTGCGTGATGTGAGCACTGATGCTGTCGAATTCTACCTCACCACGGGCAGAATGCCCGCGATCGGTCCATCCGAGCAAAACCAGCACCGCACGCCGGTCTTTGCTCCCGGACAGATCGACGCACTCGTCGCCTTCGTCATGTCTCGCTCGCACGGAAGCACGGTGCTTCCCTTCGTCGACAACACGGGGAACCTGGTTCGCCGGCGCGCGCTCTTCATCGCGAACTGCTCGGCTTGCCACGGGGCGATGGCGCAGGGCGGATCGGTCGGTTACGGGTGGACTGCGCCTTCTCTGGATCGAGCCACCGTGACCCAAGTTGCGCAAGCCATACGGATCGGACCCGGCGTGATGCCGCGATTCGACGAGCACACGCTCTCGGACCGCGACGTCAATGATATCGTACGCTACGTGAACGTCTTGCAGACCAATATTCCGAATGCGGGTGGCCTGCCGTTGCTAGGTCTGGGTGCGGTCGCGGAGGGTCTCGTCGCTTGGGTCTTGGGACTGGGCACCCTGATCGTTATCATTCGCCTGATCGGCACCAATGCGTAGCGCGCGAACGCTGCTTGCAACCAGTCTTCTGCTGTGTACCGCCGGCTGCGGCGTCTACGCGCTGCCGGCGGGCGCCACGACGCAGGCGCAGGTCCTACGTCAGGACTGGATGGTGTTCACCCTTGCCGGGCTCTTCGTTGCGGTCGTTGTCTTTGGATTGATTTTGTTTCCTCTGTTTGTCTGGCGGCGCCGCAGCAACGACTACCCGGTGCAGTTTTCGCAAAACAGCAAGCTCGAACTCATCTACACGATCATTCCGCTGCTAATGGTCATCGCGCTCTTCGCCGTGACCTATCGCGACGAGATCATCGTCGAGCACCTCGGCGCACACCCAGCTAACACCGTCGATGTACTGGCCTTTCAATGGTCGTGGCGCTTTCATTATGTCGGCACCGCAATCAACATCGTGGGGATGCCGAACGCCCCTCCGCAACTAGTCTTGCCCGTAGACGAGACGACTCGCATCAATTTGACCTCGAGTGACGTCAACCACGAATTCTGGGTGCCGGCCTTCTTGTTCAAGCGAGACGCCATTGCGGGTGTGAAAAACTCCTTCGATTTGCGGCCGATCCGCGTAGGCGTCTACCTGGGCCGGTGCGCCGAGTTCTGCGGCTTCGATCACGCCTTGATGACCTTTACCGTTCGTGTCGTTTCCCAAGCGGACTACGCCCGATGGCTGCGCGCTGGAGGCTCTTCGATCGTCCTTTCTTCCGAGGGAGCCACATTGTGAGCAGGGCCATCACCACCGCTCCTTCCTCCCTCGCGCACCACGGTATCATCGAATGGTTGACGTCTACCGATCACAAGCACGTCGGTATCCTCTATATGTGCACGGGAATCTTCTATTTCCTTGTGGCAGGTCTGTTGGCGCTCGTCATTCGGGCCCAACTCTCGCAGCCGGAAATGACGCTTGTGGGCCCGCATCAGTATGCCCAAATCTTCACGCTGCACGGCACCGCGATGATCTTCTTGTTTGTCGTTCCATTCGCGCTCGGACTCGCCAATTTCCTCATTCCTTTGCAAATCGGCGCGCCCGACATGGCTTTCCCACGCCTGAACGCCTTCACGTACTGGCTGTTCTTCTTTGCCGGGCTTACGATCTTCAGTGGTGCCTTGGTCAACGGCGGAGCTGCCGCAACGGGTTGGTACGCGTACGCGCCGCTCTCCGAAATTAGTGTCTCGACCGGGGGAGGCCAAGACCTCTGGATCGTCGGCTTGCTCATGAGCAGCATCTCCGGGATCTTGACGGCCGTCAACTTTATTACGACGATTTTTCTCTACCGCGCGCCCGGAATGACGATGTGGCGCCTCCCCATCTTCACCTGGGAGATGGTCGCCACGTCCCTCCTGATTCTCATGGCCTTCCCTTCGTTGGCGGCGGTTCTTGCGATGTTATTCATCGACCGGCATTTCGGCGGAAAGTTTTTCGACGCAACCGCCGGAGGAAACCCCGTGCTGTATCAGCATCTGTTCTGGTTCTTCGGGCACCCGGAAGTCTACATTATGATCCTGCCGTTCTTCGGCGTGATCAGTGAGATCATTCCGGTCTTCTCGCGTAAACCGATCTTCGGCTACACCGGGCTCGTGCTATCCGCGTTCGCAATCGCCGGACTCTCGATGGGCGTCTGGGCACACCACATGTTCACAACCGGCGTGGTTACAAATGCATTCTTCGCTGCGGTTTCGTTTCTCATCGCCGTACCGACCGGAGTCAAGTTCTTCAATTGGGTCGGAACCATGTGGCGAGGCTCGATCGTCTTCACGACGCCGATGCTTTTCGCGATCGGCTTCATGCTGAACTTCCTGATCGGCGGTATCACTGGCGTGATGGTCGCCTCGCCGCCAATCGACTTCCAAGCCAAAGACAGCTATTTCCTCGTTTCGCATTTTCACTACGTCTTGGGCGGCGGGAGCCTGTTCGCAATTTTTGGCGCGATCTACTTTTGGTTCCCCAAAGTGTTCGGGAAGATGCTCTCCGAGCGGCTCGGAATGTCATGCTTTTGGCTGCTCTTCATCGGTTTTAACACGACCTTTTTCGTAATGCAATTCCTCGGCGTCATGGGAATGCCGCGGCGGATTTACACGTATCCCGCGCTACCGGGGTGGGGCACCTTGAACTTGATCGCGAGCATCGGATCGCTGATTATGGCGGTGGGTGTCCTGGTCTTCGTGTGGGACGTCGTGACCGCCTCACTCTCGCGCAAGCATGCGCCCGACGATCCCTGGGGCGGATACAGTCTCGAGTGGTGGACGACATCGCCGCCTCCCGAGTATAACTTCACATCGCTGCCGCCCATTCGCTCGGAGCGGCCGGTCTTCGATGCCAAGCATCCTGAGCTCGTGAGGTCGGGCAATTCGTGACCATCGGGCGTCGCCTGTTCGTCTCGTCGGCGGTCTTCGGAATCGCGATTGCCGTTGCCTATTGGTTCAGCGCGCACAACCCAGACGGGGCAATTCTGCTCGGCCTGATGGCGGTGGCACTCATCTTTGCCGCGGGTTACATGTTCGTTGCAGAGCGCGCGGCGCGGCTTGTGGGCGACCGAGCAAACGCCTCAAACGCCGATGCGAGCGGCGAACGGCTGGGGGTCTTCATCGTTGCATCGCCCTGGCCGATCACCGTCGCGTTCAGCGCTTTCCTCGTATTGCTCGGCTTAGCCATATTCCCAGTGCTTGCCGTTTTCGGTTTGGCGTTGCTGCTCTTTGGGCTCTTCCGTCTCGGGCGTGAGAGCCGTTAGGCTACGGCACAATGAATTGTCGATTCTATTGCATCCTTCTCGTTTGTGCGTGCGTGCTCGCCGATTGCACGTCGCTCAGCGCATCGCGAACTTCGATGGTCGCGCAATCACCCCAGCCGCAACTCGTTCCTGATGCCGCGCGCGGCGCGTCCATTTTGACGGCGAATTGTGCCAGCTGCCATGGATCCACGGGCCGCGAAGGCGGGGTCGGGCCGTCGCTGACGCACGAGAACCGCCGGATGGACATCGAATTCACAATTGCGTGGATCAAGAATCCGAATCCGCCGATGCCGAAACTTTACCCTTCGCCCCTCAGCGAGCAAGACGTTGTAGATGTTGCCGCCTACGTCGAGTCGCTCTAACCTCGGCCCGGCTAGCTGCTCGGCTATTGCTGCGATCGGAGCGACAGTGGGCTCGCATTTGCGGGGCGCCTTCGGGAGGCTATCGGCTAGAAATGAAGCGGACTCCCCTGTTGCAAGACGCACATCTCTGTGCCGGCTTTGATAAGCTGATCGATGCGGAGCTCTGCACATTTATCGATACGCGCGCGCGCATAGGCGTCCTTTGGCTGAAAGGGTTTGGCTTTGATGGCACGGACGACATGCGCGAGCGTGATCCATGGATATTTCGCTAGTGGACTCGGGTGCCTCGCTGGACCAAACCTTTGAACGAGCCCCTTGGGCATCGGCCTAAGAGCCTCTTCCGGCCGAAAAACCCCGCCGGCCCGCCGTTCCTAAGTCGGAAGTAACGGTCGAGTGCATTCTGGCTCACGCTCACAGGTCTCCGAGCACCTTGGCCGGCACGGAGCATGCCTGCAGCTTCGACCGGGGCCAGCTGTACAGCGACGAGGGGTCGCCGATCGGCGCCGTGGACGCGGAGCCGTGGACCCAGGTGGCTTTCGAGATTGCGGCGTGGGTGCTAGTATCTACCCAGATTCATTGCGGCGACTTTCGACTCCAAGCTATCCAGCCGCGGGAAGCAAATCCGTTATCTGCGAGAGGTTCACCATGTACTTGAAATATAACCTCATCATGTTATGCGCAACCACACTTCTCGGAGCTACTTACGTCAATAATCCAACCTCGACAGCACAGGCCTGCGCTGCTACTCATTTTACCGGAAGTTCGACGCTATTTAGCATG
>PMUK01000166.1 GCA_003166915.1 Candidatus Cybelea palsarum | reverse complement strand
GCGACCGCATCGTCGACCTCGCGCCGGTGCTCGCGCATGGCGGTCGCATCGACGATCACGTTTGCCGCGAGATTGCCGGTAAGGCGGTCGTTGCAAAATGCCACCGCATTGCGAAGATAGCCGTTCACGTTACTGCCCGGGATGGTAACGACTGCCAGCAACGGGCAGAATACCTCAGTCTTGAAGAAGGCTTCATCGGCATCGCGCGCATCCGCTTCGACGATCAGGCGCCCGCGAGTTGCTCGGCCTGCGCGCAGCGCCGCGTATCGTTCTGCCGAACCGGGATAAGAACCGCTACGATCTCGGGCACATGCGAAGAGACGCCCGATTTCTGCCAGGAGCGCGCTTCGTTGACTCCACTGCTCCGGCAGAATAAGAACTTGCAGCGCGACGCAATTAAAGCCGCCGTTATGGAGCTTGGCGGTGGCAAGGTGCTCCGCTTGAAAACGCAGCTCCGAATCGCTCCAATGGCCCGGAACGACAATAGCCGGACTGACGTTACCTAACTCGCTCGTGATCGGCTTGTGCGCCGCATTGGCACGCGCGATCGCCTCGTAGGTCGCTTGCCCCCCGGTGATGTGGATTTCGTCGACCTCTCGATGTTCGCAAAGATAACGTCCGATGCCGGCTCCTCCGTAGGCGAAACGCACGTAGCCGCCGGCAACCAGCGGTGCAAGCGCATCTTCGAAGATCGGCCCCAGGTCTTCAAAGATGGGATGAACTTTGAACATGCATGCGCAGCCCTCGGCCACGAGTTTGTAGAGGACGTCTAGCGGGCCGATCGACGTGATGTTTCCCGCTCCCAGAACGAGTGCGACGCGTGGGAGCGGCTTGGGCCCTCGGTACCACGTGGCCATCGTCGCGGGCAGAGTTTCACGCGTGACATCGGGCTGCATCCATACCTCGGCCCGCAGGCCGATCTGCAGGAAACGATCGTAGGCGGAAACGGGGAAAACTTCAACGACGACCTGGCCGTCCGCGCGCGACCGAACGGATCGCTGGTCTAACGAGGGCGAACCGAACCGTTCGATCTGCGCGAGCGTCTCGAGATAGCGATTGAGGACGCTGAGCACGGCCCAGGGCCCGGTGATGGCTTCCTCACCGGCCAACGCGGTCTCCGCGATGCCCTTGCGCCGCGCCGCTCGTTGCGCCCATGGACGAGCGTTGCGGCGCGTCGAGCGCCGGCAGGCCGAGAGGATTGCGATTTTCCGACCCACCGGCAGCGACGCCCAGTCACTTGCGCCCACGCGTAACGCCTGCAGGCCGGCATCGATATCTTCAGTTAGGGATGAACGCTCACCATCCACTGTACGCCGAACCGGTCGGTAAGCGATCCGAACTTGCCGCCCCAGAAGGCCTCCTCCAAAGGCATGCTGACCTTTCCGCCCGCGGCCAACGCCGCAAAGACGCGTTCGCCTTCCCCGGCATCATTCGTCGCGAGGGAGAGCGCGATATCGTCCTCGCCGTCCGGTCCCGCCCCGGGTTGTCCGTCGGATGCCATAAACTTCACGTCGCCCGCGACGAAGCTAGCGTGCATAACCTTATCCTTGAAGCTTGGATCCACTTGGGATTCCATCGGCGAGCCCGCGAAGCGATTGATGCCGACAATTTCGCCGCGCAGACAATCCTTATAAAAGTTCAGCGCTTCTTCACAGCGTCCGTGAAAGAAAAGATATGGTTCCAGTTGCATTTGTTCTCCGCTCCTTTCGGTCGCGCAGCTTCGCCACGGCAGCGTGGAGCTCCGTTACGCGTCGCGAGGTTTCGCAGGTTCGTTCGCGTCGCTTACGGTAAACGTTAGGGTGCCTTCTTCGGGGACGTGCGCGTGAGCCGATTCGTCCATTTACACGTCCACTCCGAGTACTCGCTCTTGGACGGGGCCTGCCGGATCGATCGCCTCTGCCGCCGAGCCGCCGAGGAAGGGGCAACTGCGATTGCTCTGACCGACCACGGCGTGATGTACGGGGCGATGGAGTTCTACTACGCTGCGCGGGAGTTCGGTCTGACCCCCATTCTCGGCTGCGAGGCCTATTTGGCGCCGCGCGGCCGTCTGGATCGCAGCGCCAGGGAAGAGGCTCACGTCACGCTCTTGGCTGCCGATCTCGTCGGCTACCGAAATCTCGTCGCCTTGGTATCCAAAGGCTTCTTGGAGGGCTATTATTACAAGCCGCGCANNTCGTGCTCTCCGGCTGCATGTCCGGACTGGTGGCCGCACCGCTGTTGCGCGGAGACGAAGCGACCGCGCTGCAGAACGCTAAGACCTATCGGGAGATCGTCGGCGACCGTTTTTACATCGAAGTAATGCGTCACGGCATGCCGGAGCAGGATACGATCAACGGCGGTCTCGTTCGAATTGCGCGCGAGCTGGGCGTGCCGATCGTCGCGACCAACGATTCGCATTACCTCGAGCAAAAAGACGCCGCCGCGCACGACGTCTTGCTTTGCATCGGAACTGGAAAGACAGTCTCCGATACGAACCGAATGAAGTTCTATTCCGATCAGTTCTATTTGAAGTCGCCTGACGAGATGCGCGAGCTCTGGAGCGATCTTCCGGAGGCCTGCGAAAACACGCTCGAGATCGCGCGGCGAGTGGACATACGCATCCCGGAAAAGATCTTCCATCTGCCGCAATTTCCCGTTACGCAGGATTCCGGCGAATCCGAAAAGAGCGATGCGGATTATTTGCGCGAGCTCTGCGAAGAAGGTTTGCTCCAACGCTACGATGACGAGCGCATAGCTGCGGACCCGTCGCTGCGCGAGCGCCTGGAGTACGAACTCGGCGTCATCACCAAGATGGGATTCTCCTCGTATTTCTTAATCGTCTGGGACTTTATAAAGTACGCGCGAGATCGGGGTATTCCGGTGGGACCAGGGCNNCGCGGGTCGGCGGTAGGCTCGCTGGTCGCGTACTGCTTGAAAATCACGGATCTGGATCCCCTCCGCTTCAATCTCCTCTTCGAACGCTTTTTGAATCCCGAGCGCATCTCGATGCCGGACATCGACACGGATTTCTGCGTCGAGCGGCGGGATGAAGTGATCGCCTACGTGACGGAAAAATACGGCAAGGATCGCGTCGCCCAAATCGTGACGTTCGGTACGATGGCGGCTCGCGCCGCGATCCGGGATACCGGCCGGGCACTGGGGGTGCCGCTACCCGACGTCGACCGGATCGCGAAGCTCGTTCCGTCGGGGCCGGGAGGTTTGCGCATCTCGCGCGCG
>PMUK01000084.1 GCA_003166915.1 Candidatus Cybelea palsarum | reverse complement strand
GCGCGATCTTGGCGTGGTCGCCCGAAAGCAGGACGGCCGGGACCTCGACGCCGCGGAAGGTTGCCGGGCGTGTGAAACTTGGATAATCCAGCATTCCCGCCGAGAACGACTCCTGCTCCAGCGATCCCGAGGCAATCGTGCCCTCGAGCAAACGAATGGTCGCATCCATGAAGGCCAGCGCCGGGATCTCTCCTCCGGTCACCACGAAGTCGCCGAGCGAGTACTCCTGGACGGGGTAGATGGCTGCGAGCCGTTCATCGATGCCCTCGTAGTGTCCGCAAACGAGGATCAGGCGGTCGAGCCGTGCCAAGCGCTCGGCTGCGCGCTGGTCGAACCGCTCCCCACTTGGACTGGGAACGGCGATGAGCCGCCGTTCCTCCGGCGCTGCCTGCGCCGCGATCTTATCGAGAACTCGAGCGATCGGCTCGATGCGCAGCACCATCCCCGGACCGCCCCCGAACGGCGCGTCGTCGGCGCGCTCGCCCTCCTTGAGATGCTCGAGAAGATGGTGGTAGCGCACCCTTACGATTCCCGCTTCGACGGCGCGTCCCACAATCGACAGGCCCACGAATGGTGCAAAGACTTCAGGAAAGAGCGTGACGACGTCGATCTCGAACATGAGGTAAGAGTGTTCCGGGACCGAGATGAATTTGCTTGCGCGCTCGAGGCGCTCGATCGTCGCGATTTCGCCCGTGCGCAGAGCGAGCTCGACTTGCTGCTCGAGCGCCGATCGTCCGGCGGGGTAGAACGCGCCTTTCTTCTCAATAAACGAGGCGTGGCTCGCATGGGGCTGGATCTGCGGGAACTAGCGCGGGCCGACTTCGAAGCGGCCCTGGACGCGCAGAGTCATTATGCGCCGGCGCTCACCAACCTGGGCAATCTGTTGCTCGAAAGCGGCCGATTGCAAGAGGCGATCGATCATTATGAGCGCGCTATTTCCAGCGACGGCGAGTACGCAATCGCCTTTCTCAATCTGGGAGTAGCTTATAAGCGTGCCGGTCGCATCGCCGAAGGAGTGCGAGCGTTACGTCAGGCGCAGCGGTTGGAGCAGCGTTTGCGGACTAGCGGTCGACGTTATTACCGGCCGTCTCGGCCGCGGTGATCCCTTCGAGGTACTGGAAAAGCTGCGGGAGCGTGATCTTCTCGAGCGCGGTCCGCTCGTGAATGGTTGCGGCGTCCTCTCCCTCGTCGCGAAGATAACACCGCGTTTCGACGCCCTCGTTGCTGCCGACAAAAGCGATGGCGAAGCCTCGGCCGGGAATCTCGTCGTAGATCCGCATCGTCTCGGGATCGAGAACCTCGATCGAGTGCGCCGAGTTGTGCGCATCGAAGATTAGGATTTTCAAGTGCTCGAAGTTTGTTACTTCGATAAGCCCGACCACGAACACGTTCTTGGTTGAAAAGAACTCGTGACCGCGTTTGTTGCGGCTGGAGATTTCATAAAAGACCCGGTGCGCAACGAACCGGTTTAGGATCTTTCGCAAGGTCGCCAGTGAGGCCAGCGTTTCGGTGCGATTGCCGCGAGTGTAGACGATCTTCACCAGGGGCACTCATGCTTGCACGGCCCTGCAGGCCAGCCCTTCTCCGGCCCCGGCGGAAGTCTCGGGCCGCTGCTGAAGCTATTGTTCGCCGATGCTTTCCGTGCCCGACGTTCTCGTGGTTTCCGTGCTGGCGCTCTTGCTCTTTGGGCCCGACCGGCTCCCAAAGGTCATGCGCCAAGCCGGACGCTTCATGCGCGACGTGCAAAACACGTCCCACTCTTTTATCGCTGAAATGGAACGCGCCGCCGACACGACCGAAGTACCGCCCCTTCCGCCGGCGCCCGAGCCCTTATCCCTCGATTTGAAGACCAGTCCCGACAAAAATGAGATCGCGGAAAGGGAAACCTCGGAGAGCTAGATGTTGAAGTTTTGGCGCAGCTCCGTAATGCGCTGTTGGAGCATCGTACGTACTTGAGTGTGGAGCCGCTCCCTTTGTTCGTCGGGGAGGCGCCGGTAGATCAGATAGCCCGCAGCTGAGAGCAGGCCGCCTAGTATGCCCGCGAGGACAACCTTACCGGCTTCGCCGGCATCCTCGTCGTTGGAACGCTTATCGCCGAAAGCGCTTTGATAGCCGTTTCCTGGGCTCGACGAACTCGACCATGGCTGGTCGGACGGGGTGGTTCGAAAACTTTCAGACATCCTGCGGCCTCCTTCGACCTGTCGATTTGTTACCCGTGACGTACGGAGTTTGTTACCCGTCCCGAGCTGCGGTCTCTCGCGCTTTTCATACCTTTTCGAGCGCCACGCTCACGTGCTCCGGGAAGCGACGGGCAACCTGCGTAATCGCAAGCTCGGCGGTCATGATGATGGCCGCAATGCTTTCGAGGTCGCGACGGCCGTCGTCGAGCATGACGTCGAACTCTCCATCCTGCTGGAATGCGGTGAGGTCGCCCCCGCCGTAGTGCTCGAGCCCGAGTCGGGCAGCCTGGAGAATGCCCGAAACCGCAGCGCACACAATATCCTGGCCGTGTTCGGCAAAATCCACGTGACCATAGGCAGAGATTCCGGCGAAGCGGTTGTGTCCGTCGCGGTAAAAAGTGACCTCGAGCACGGGAGCCTCGTGGCTACACGCCGCTAGGGCAGCGTGATCTTGGTAATTTTGACTTCGGCGAACGGTTGGCGGTGGCCGTTGAGTTTACGGACGCGCTTCTTCGGCTTATAGCGGAAGACCAAGATCTTCTTGTCCTTGGCTTGGCGCAGCACGGTTCCGGTAACCGAGGCGCCGCTCAGCGTCGGATTGCCGATGGCGACGTTACCGTCGTTTGCGGCGAGCACGACACGATCGAAGGTAACGTCAGAACCGACCTCGCTGGAAACCAGATCGCAGCGGATGACGTCGCCTTCGGCGACTCGGTATTGCTTGCCGTCGGCCTCAATGATCGCGTACATGACCTCGGTACGATACCAGCCGCGGGCCCCCGGCGTCAACGAAGCCCCATGCTTCGAAGGCTTGACGATGGGGTTCCACGCGTGGTAAAGATAGAATAATCTAAAAAACAGATTACTCTGGAGGCCAATATGTACTCGGTAATTCGAAAGGATGCGCACTGCGCCGGCAAGCTGTTCTTAGTCTGGGGAGCCTTCGGCTTGGGGATGGCGGCCGTCTGGGGCGTGGCCCACGGCAATCCCGTCGCCGACGCGGCCATTTGGGCGCTCGGTCTGGCCGCCGCGGCCGGTCTGCTCCTTGGGATGCGGGAGTTATGAGCGTGGAACCGCTCGACCCCGCCGCGGCCCAAGATCATCTCGAAATGGTCAATCGCATCCTGGCGGAGTCGCAGCAGCGGCTCTGCGCGGGCGGCGAGCATTTCGTGGTTTGGGGCATCGGGTCGGCCTATATTACGGTTCTCTTCGGGCTGGTGCACGGAGGATTGCTTCCGTCCGCAGCGGCGTGGTCGGTTCCGATCGTCATCGCCGCGTGCGCGGCGTTTTCGATCGTTCGGGGCAGGCAAACGCGCCGCGTGCTGCAGCGCAGCTCGTTGTTGCAGCGCGAATTTTTTAACGTGCTCTGGTTGACGCTCGGCTTGGCCTTCGTCGTCGACGTCGCCGTCTTCAATATCTTCCCGGGTTTGGCGTCCGCGGCGGTCTGGAGCGTCGCGGAGGCGATCGTACTGCTCTACATCGGCATGCATGGCAACCGACGCGCGCAGATCGCCGGCGTGCTCGTCATCGTTTCGCTGGTCGTCGCGAATTTCGCATCGCCCGGGATTGCGGCATATGTCTTGGGCGCCGGCATGCTCGTTGGGTATGCCGGTTTCGGCGCGAGCGAGCTGCTCGCGCGCGAGTAGCCGGATTCAATGGACGAGCTGTTGCTCTCGAAAGTGCGTCTCGGCGTCGTTGCCGAGCTTCTGAACTTCGATTGGATCGCGTTCTCGGAGCTGGCGCGCTCGCTCGACGTCAGCAACGGCAATCTCGGCGCGCACCTGAGCAAGCTCGTCGATGCCGCCTACGTCGAGGAGGAGAAGAGTTTCGCTAATCGCCGTCCGCTCAGCCGATACCGGCTGACAAAACGTGGCCGCGAAGCGTTCGCAAGCCATGTTGCGCAGTTGCAATCGCTCTTGAAGGCGGCGCCATGATCCTCGCGTTTGAAGATGTCGTCAAATCGTATGGCGGGATTCGTGCGCTCGACGGGCTTTCGTTCGCGGTGGGGCGGGACGAGATCGTCGCGCTGCTCGGTCCCAACGGCGCGGGAAAGACCACGGCGCTCGAGATTGCGCTGGGCCTGCGCGGTTGCGATTCCGGGAGCGTGCATCTCTTCGGCGCGTCGCCGAGCAGCATCGCCGTGCGCCGCCGGCTCGGCGTGACGCCGCAGGAGAGCGGTTTTCCCGATATGCTTACCGTCGGTGAGATCGTCGAATTCGTGGCGCAACATTATCCTACGCCCGCGCAGGTCGCGCAGACGCTGAGCGCCTTTGGATTGGAAGCAATGAAAAAGCGCCGCGCCGGAACGCTCTCCGGCGGCGAGTCGCGACGGTTGGCGCTTGCCCTGGCCTTCATCGGGAATCCGGAGTTCGTCGTGCTCGACGAGCCGACGACCGGCCTAGACGTGCAGTCGAGGCGACGCTTGTGGGACGTCGTCCGCGAGGCGTCGGGCAACCGCTCCATTCTCTTCACCACGCACTATCTCGAGGAAGCGCAGGCGTTGGCGTCGCGCATCCTCGTCGTCGATCGAGGGCGGCTGCTTTTCGACGGCGACGCGCAGACGCTGCGCGGGCGCGTGGGCGGTCGCCGCGTGACGTACGTCGGGCAGGATGGTCCCGTCGTCGCGGTGCCCGTCGACACCGACGCATACGTTCGCGCGTTGGTTAACTCGGGCGCGGGATTTTCGAACTTGGAGATCTCGAAACCGTCGCTCGAAGAAGCGTTTCTCTTACTCACGAAAGGCCCGGAATGAACACGCTTTTGCTCGTGCGAGCCCATACGAAGATTCAGTTTCTCGACCTGATCCGTTGGCCCGGCTACGTCGTTCCAACGGTAGTCTTTCCAGCAATGCTTTATTCGATTTTCGATCTGCCGGCCGCAAGAATGCACCCGAATGATGCCGATCTCTTGGCCCTTGCCTTTATCGCCTGGGCGGTCATCGGCGTTACCCTCTACCAGTTCGGCGTCGGCATCGCGCAGGAACGCGGCCGCCCGTGGGAGCGCTACGTGCGCACGCTGCCCGCCTCGGTGTTCGAGCGTTTCGGTGCGCGAATTGCAACGGCGGTGCTCTTTGGAGTGATTACCGCGGCGCTTGTCGCGCTGGTCGCACGCGCATTTACGCCGATCGATCTCACGCTCATGCAATGGCTGCGCGTGCTGCTCTATGCGATCGCCGGCGGCGTCCCATTCGTGCTGATCGGAATAACGATCGGTTACTGGGCCTCGGCGCGCGCCTCCGTGCCGCTGGCGACGGCCGTCAATCTCTTGCTGGCCTATGCGGGCGGCTTATGGATGCCCCCACAATATCTCCCGTCCTTCGTCGCGACGATCTCGCCCTATCTCCCTACGCGACAGTTCGGCGATCTCTTGTGGAGCGTCGTGGGAGAGGGCAACGCGTTGCGCGCGGTCATGGGGCTGGCGTTGTATACGCTGGTTTTCGGCCTCATCGCCGCCGTGGGATACCGGCGCGACGAACGCAAGCGTTACGCTTGAGCCTTCGACTGCGCTCAGGATGACAAAGAGTGGGCTGCGCGCAGGCCTTCTTCAAATGCGCGAACCGCATTGAGCTCCGCGGCATCTTTGGCGCCGCCTACGACGCGATATGGAACGCCAAGCTTTGCAATCGGCGCCAACAACGAATCGTTGGGTTCTTGGCCCGCAGCGATCACGACCGTATCCGCTTCGATCAAGCGCGCCTTGCCGCCGGCGTCGCGAATGCGAATGCCGCCCGGCACGATGGCCTCGTAGTTGACGTTCGGAAGCGTCGCAACGCCGGCCGCGCGTAATGCGGCGATCACGGTCCAGCGCGTCGTTTTGCCGATGCCGTTGCCGATCGTCGCACCCCGGCGCAGGAGCGCGACCTGTTTTCTTCCGGTTACGAGTAACGCGCCGTTGCCCGGCGCAGCCAGTCCCTGCTCGTAAAGAAAACGCGTCGTTTCGTCGACGTTCGCTTCGCCAAAGCTCAAGTAATGAGCGACGTCGACGCCGATTCCGCCGGCACCGACGATGGCGACTCGCTCGCCTACCTCCGGATCGCCGAGCAGCAGCTCGGCGTAGGTAAGCACGTGGGGAAGATCGCTTCCGGTCAACGGCGGCCGCCGCGGCAGCACGCCCGTTGCGAGCACGATCGCGTCGAAACCACGCAGCGTGGCCGCGTCGGAGCATCGACGGCGCAGCCGCACGACGACGCCGAGTCGAGCAAGCTCGTTGGTGTAATAGCGGATCGTTTCGTGGAAGTCGCGTTTGCCTGGAATGCGTCGCGCCATGCGGAACTGGCCGCCGAGCTCGTCCTCTGCTTCGAAGAGCTCGACTGCGTGTCCGAGCGCGGCTAACGCACGCGCGCTCTCCATTCCTGCGGGCCCGCCGCCGAGCACAGCAAACCGGCGTCGATCCTCTATGCGCTGCGGCTCTTCGGGGAACTCGAGCTCGTGGGCGGCGCGCGGGTTGACCATGCACGAGACCGGCGCGTCCACTAACGATCGGTCGATGCAGGCCTGATTGCACGCAATGCACGTGTTGACCAATGCCGCCTCGTTGCGCGCCGCCTTGGCAACGATGTTCGCGTCGGAGAGAAAGGGACGCGCCATCGAAATGAAATCGACGCTTCCGGCCGCGAGGACAGACTCGGCGGCCGCGAGCGAGTTGATGCGATTGCTTGCGATGACCGGCAGTTCGCCGACGGCCGCTTTGACTGCGGCGGCAAACGGAACCCAAACGCCGCTGGGAACGACTTGCTGCACCGTGGGAATCGACGATTCGTGCCAACCGATGCCGACATTGAGCGCATCGACGCCGTCGCCGGCCAGTGCCCGTGCGAACGCGAGCGTCTCATCGGCCGTCGTCGAGTCCTTCATCAGGTCGGCGCCGGAGATGCGGAAGATCACGGGAAACTCGGTACCGGCAAGCGCCCGGATCTCGCGCAACACCGCGCGCGGGAGACGCATCCGCCGTTCGAGATCGCCGCCCCAGGCGTCGTCGCGCCGGTTCGTCAGCGGAGAAAGAAACTGGTTGAGGAGATAACCCTCCGACGCCATCACCTCCACCGCGTCGAATCCGAGATCCCTCGCCGCAACGGCGCCTCGCGCAAAGTCGCCGATCGTTTCGACGATTTCCACGTCGCTCAGCGCGCGCGGAGGATCGGGTGAAAAGCGCGACGGGATCGCGGACGGCGCGACCGGCGCAATCCCGAATGAGGAAAGATACGCGTAGCGTCCGGCGTGAAAGAGCTGAAGCGCGATGCGGCCGCCGGCCTCGTGCACCGCGTGCGCGGCTCGCTGCAGCGGCGCATTCGAGGAAGGTTCGTTGATGAAGCTGTAGTTGCGGCCGCCGGCACCCGCTCGATTGACGCACGAGCCTCCCGTGACGATCAATCCCGCGCCGCCGCGCGCGCGCTCGGCATAGAATGCGGCCAGGGCGGCGCCGTCGGATTCGATTCCCAGATGCATCGAACCCATGACGATGCGATTGGCAAGGCGCAGCGTGCCGATGACTCCGGCTTGAAGCGTGCGTTCAAACAACGGAGTTACAGCGAGAGCGGCGGCGTCGTATCTGAGTAGAACGGCGGCGCGATGACGCTCAAGCCGCCGTCGACGCAAATCGTCTGACCCGTGATGTACTCCGATTCCGGCGAGAGCAGGAACGCGACGGCATCGGCGACTTCTTGGACGGTCCCCATGCGCGCCTTTGGAAGCTTCGAGAGAACGCTTTGGATCGGCGCCATTCCAGGGACGTTTTGATAGAAATAGGCGCACGATTCGGTGTCGATGAGCCCGCCGTTGACGGCGTTGACGTTGATGCCGCGAGGTGCGAACTCGACGGCCATATAGCGTACCCACGCTTCAATCGCCGCTTTGTTCGAACCGAGATTCGCGTAGGTCGGATAGGCTCGAATGCTGCCGTAGCTCGAGAGCACGGCGATGCGGCCGCCCTGGGTCATCAGCTTCACCGCGCGTTGCGCCCCGAGAACGAAGGCGCGTACGTTGAGCGCGAAGGAGCGGTCGAGATTGTGCGCCTTTAAGTCCGTCACTTTCTTGAACGCGCTGGCTGCGGCATTGGAGACGAAGTGGTCGAGGCGGCCAAACGCGCCTTCGACGCGGTCGAAAAGCCGGTCGATCGCTTCGGGCTCTTCCATATTCGCCTGAACGGAGATCGCACGCGTGCCCAGCGATTCGATCTCACGCACGGTTTGCGCGGCAAGATCGGCGTTACGGTTGTAGTTGACGACGATCGAAGCGCCCTCGCCCGCCAGCGTCAGCGCAAGAGCGCGCCCGATCCCGCGGGAGCTCCCGGTAATAAGCGCGATCTTATTTTCGAAGCGCCGCCTCACGCGCCGGCTCCCCCGCCGAGCAGCGCGCGAGCGATGACGGTCTTTTGAATCTCGTTGGTACCCTCTTCAAAACGTTGAGCGCGCGCGTCCCGATAGACCCGCTCGATGACGTTGGGTTGCCAATATCCCGTGCCGCCGTGAATCTGAAGAGCTTTATCGGTAACGCGAGTAAGCATCTCGACGGCCTGCAGCTTCGACATTGACGAGAGCATCGCGGCATAGGGACTGCCGGCTTCCCATTGCGTTGCGGCATGAAGTACCAACTGGCGCGCCGCCTCGATATCGGTTGCGTTCTCCGCGATCATAAAGCGAATTGCTTGGCGTTGCACGAGCCGCTTGCCGAATGTCTCACGCTTGCCGGCGTACTCGATCGCCAACTCCTGTGCTCGCCGCGCGAGACCGACGCACGTCATTGCAACCGAGATTCGGCTGGGCGTCAAGAATCCACCAAGCGCGATTTCGAGTCCTTGCCCTTCGTCGCCGAGTCGATTCTCTACCGGAACCGGCGTGCGGTCGAAGGCGAGGCGTCCGTGATCGGTTCCCCGCACACCCATCGACTCGTCCATCTCCGTCACAATGGCTCCCGACGCGTGACGATCGACGAGCAGCGCGACCGTCCCGTCGGCACCGCGCGTTCCGGCGAGCCGCGCGAAGAGCAGCCAGTAATCGCAGATCGTTCCAAACGTGATGAGGTGCTTCTCGCCGCTCAAGTAGTAGGTGTCCCCTTCGCGAACGACGCTGCAGCGAAGATCGGCTCCGGTGCCCGCCGTCGGTTCCGTCAGCGTAAAAGCAATCTTCAGCTCGCCTTTGATCGACGGAATCACGAAGGCGAGGCGCTGCTGCGGCGTAGCAAAGCGGTCCATTGCTCGCCACGTGCCGTTGACGACGTGCACGATCATCCGTATCGACGCATGCGACATCGAGAAGAGCTCGATGAGGCGGAGGTAGTGGGTGAACGGAATGCCGCGGCCGCCATACTGTGCTGGGGCCGCCAGCGAGAGGTAGCCGCGATCGCGAAGCTCGTCCCAGAGCTCGAGCGGAACTCGGCGTTCGCGTTCGATGCGTTGAGCCCACTCTTCGGCGGGTCCGGCAACGTATGCGGCGATCTCGTTCTCGAGCGCCGCAAAGGCGGCTTCGTCGAAGATCTCGGGCCGGTCGAGCTGCTTCAAGAGACGCTCGCTTTGCCGCGTTCGTGCGGTCGCAACTCTCTCGCTCGCTCGCGGAGCAGAAATTTCTGAACCTTCCCCGACGGCGTACGCGGAAGCTCGCCGACGATCTCCAGCCGCTCCGGCCAATAGTGCTTGGCGGCCTGGCACGCGTAAAGATAGTGCTGCATCCGGTCGAAATCGAGCTGCGCGCCGCCGTGCAGCACGACGAAGGCGCAGGCACGTTCGCCTAAGCGCGGATCCGGCATTGCGACGATCGCGATCTCGGCGATTGCCGGGTGATCGCTCAGTAACTGTTCCATCTCGGCAACCGGAATTTTTTCACCGCCGCGATTGATGACGTCGCGCACTCGTCCGGTGATGCGAACGTATCCCGATTCGTCTATGACGCCTAGATCGCCGGTGCGAAACCAGCCGTCGGGCGTGAAGGCGTCTGCCGTCCAGTCCGGGTGATCGGCGTAGCCCGCGAACATCGTCGGAGACTGCACTTCGAAGTGCCCTTCTTCCCCGGGCGACATCGTGCGGCCCTCGGCGTCGGTGATTCGAAGGTGAATCCCACGCAGTGCGCGCCCGTCCGTTCCCCAAACCTTCGCCGGTTCGTCGGTCGGTGCGGAGAGCGATCCCAAACACGACTCGGTGGTGCCCCAAGCCCCACAAACCGCCGCGCCGAGAATGCGCGTCGCACGTTCGGCCAAACCCCGCGGCACCGCAGCCCCCGTTGCAACGAAGATGCGCAAAGCAGCCGGAGCGCGTTCGCCGGCGTCGACGGCCGCAACGAGATCCGCCAAGAAGGGCGTTGCGGCCTGCACGAACGAGCCGTCCCAGTCGTTGAGCGCCCGCAGTGCGCGTGACGCGCTCCAGACCGGCTGCACGATCTGCGGAACTCCCATGAGCAACGCTAGCCACATTCCGTAGAGAAATCCGGTTTGATGAGCGAGCGGAGACGGAACGAAGATGCGGTCCTCCGCTCGCAGGCCGAGATGCTCGATCTCCATTGCCGCGGCGCGCATCAGCACGTCGTTACGATGCAGCACCCCTTTGGGCTCGCCCGACGTTCCGGAGGTGAAGAGTAGCTGCGCGATCGCTTCGGAATCGCTCGGCTGCGCGTCGAGTACCTTTCGATCGACTTCGATCGTACGCAGCGCGTCTTGGTAGCGCAGCCAGCGTACGGTGTCGTCGTACCCGGGCGTCGGAAGAGCGTAGGTGTTGCGCGCGCCCGCGCATACGACGACGTGCTCCAGCTTCAGCGGAAGATCGCCGCTAAAAACGGAAGCTTCCTCGAGAATGGACGCGATCTCTGCGGCGTGATTGCGGCCGCGCGCTTCATCGGGAACGAAGAGAACGCGCGCTCGGGAACGCCGCAGGCAGAAGGCGACTTCGCGTTCGCGGAAGATTGGCATCAGAGGGCAGCAGACGGCACCGACGCCCAACGTCGCAAGGGAAATAACGACGAACTCCAGGGTGTTGGGCAGCTGATACGCGACTCGTTCGCCGGGGCGTACGCCCAAACTCAGAAGAAGCGTCGCGGTGCGTTCCACTCGCTCGAGCAGCTCTTGCCACGTAAGAGCGACGTCGCTTCCCTCGCGGGTTTCGACCACGGCTAGGCCAAGCGGGGTTTCGCGTGCGTGGTGCGCCAGCAGGCGATCCAACGTCATTTGCGCGGCCCGATCGGGTTTTGGCATCGACGCCGCCCGCGCTGCGCTATGCTGACCGTTGTGCGGCCCGTCAGAGATTGAAAGCGGGACGCCGATGCTTCGCATCGCATCGAGAAAGCGAGGATACGAGATCCGGTACGCGTTCGGATAGGTCAACGTGCTTTGTCCCTGCGCACGGGATGCGGCGACCGCCAACGACATCAAGATGCGGTGATCGTTGAAGGATGAAAGATGTGCGCCGTGAAGCTGCGAGACGCCGTGCGCGACGAGTCGATCGTCGTGCAGCTCCAAGTGGCCGCCCATGCGATTGAGCTGCAGCATTGCGGCGACGCGGTCGGATTCTTTGAGACGCACGTGTGCGATATTTTCCAATACGGTTTCACCTTTTGCGAACGTACCCAGGGTCGACAAGATGGGCAGCATGTCTGGAATGTCGCGGCAATCGACTCGAACTGCGCGCAGCTCGATGCCGGCGTGCCGTACCCGGACGGCGTGCGCCTGCGCGTCATACGCCATCGGGAGTCCCATCTCCCGAAGAATCTCCATAAATGCGCCCTCGGGATGGTCCGGAAGTTCTCCGGGCAGCGCTTGCAGACCGCGAAAGAGCACGTCCGAGGGATGAAGGGCCGTCGCTGCGAGTCCGAACGCGGCCGAGCCGATGTCGGGCGGAAGCTCGAGCGTCGCCGGACGCGGCCGCTGTCCGGGTTCGACCTCGAAGCGCCGCCAATCCGGCGCGATCTTTACGTGCAAATCGAAGGCGCGCATCATCTCAGCCGTTAAAGCGATGTATGGGCGCTCGTTCAGTTCGCCCTCGACCTCGATGATCGTCGGTTCTTTCGTGAAGGGAGCCAGCAGAAGAAGCCCGGAAATCCACTGCGATAAGGTGCCGGGGATCACGATTTTCCCGCCGCGCGGCTGACCTGGAAAGACGGTAATCGGCGGACAACCGCCTTTCGATTCGAATGCAACACCCATCTGAGAGAGCGCTTGGAGCAGCGGTCCGACGGGACGGCGCTGAAAATACTTTTGGGCGGTTAGCGTGACGGGCGAATCGGCGAGCGATGCCAAGCCGATCATGAAATAGAGCGTCGATCCCGAGCTGCCTACCGAGACGACCTTGCGCTTGACGTGATAGGGACCGCCAGCGACGAGCAACGTCTGGCCTTCCACCTCGATTTTCGTACCGAGCGCGCGCAACACGTCCATCGTGAACTGCACGTGGCGAGCATCCGAAAGGCCAAGAATTCGGCTCGTTCCCGGCGCCAGTGACGCGAGAATTAGCGCTCGGTGCGCGTGATATTTCGAGTTCGGAACCTCGACCTCGCCGGTCAACGGCCCGCTCGTTCCTTTAACGAGAAGATTCATCGGCGTCCTACCTCAAGGCGGCGAATGCAAACTTTCCGGTTTTAAATCGGAGCGCCCTGCTCGCTGCTCATTGCGAGATAATTAGCGACGCATTCTGTCCGCCGAAGCCAAAGGCGTTCACTTGAAAAGCGGCGTAGCGATGCGAGCGCGGGCGTTCCATCACCAAGTCGAAGCGCGTCGCCGGATCGAGTCGCTGCGTTCCGATCGTGGGCGGAATGCACCCTTCGTGCATCCCCGCGATACCGGCGATCGCGCACATCGCGCCGGCGCTGGCCATGCTGTGCCCGACGTGTCCTTTGATTGAGGTGACAATTGCCGGGCGATCGGCGTAAACGGCGTCGATCGCCTTGGACTCAGCGGCGTCGCCGAGGATCGTGCTGGTCGCGTGCGCGTACACGACCGCGCACTGCTCGCCGGCGTCGCCCGCGCGTTCGATTGCATCTTGCATCGCGCGCACTTCGTAGCGCGCCGATGGATCGGGCGACGTAATATGATAGGCGTCGGCGAGCGAACCGTAACCGCGAATGCGCGCCAGCACGCGCGCTCCGCGTTCCCATGCCCGTTCGATACGTTCCAAGACGAGAATCGCGGCGCCATCGCCCATAACGAATCCGTCGCGGTCGACGTCGAAGGGGCGCGACGCCTTCGCCGCATCCGTATTGCGCGAGAGCGCGCCTGCACGAACGAGGCTTTGGTACACCAGCGGACTCAAGAGCGTTTCGCAGCCTCCCGCAATTGCGGCGTCGATCTCGCCTCGCTCGATCATACCCGAGGCCAAGCCGATCGCGTCCAGCGACGAAGCGCAGGCCGTGCTGATCGCCAGCTGGGGCCCGTGCAGGTTCCAATGCATTGCGATCAGTGCGCTTGGCATGTTCGGAATGACCAGGGCCATGAGTTTCGGCGTCACGTTCCGGCCGCCGGATTCGAGTAGGCGTGTCTGCGCCTGCGCGACGAGGGGAAACCCGCCCATCGTATTCCCCACGATGACCGCGGTTCGCTCGGCCGGTGGATCGAGCCGTGCCTGCCCGAGCGCTTCGGCGGTCGCGCCCATCGCGAACTGCGTGAAGCGGTCGGTGTTGCGCAAGGCGGCTGGGGGGATCGGGCTCCGATCCAAAAAGTCGTCCGCGACGGCCGCCCAAAGCTCATTTCCGGAAACCTTCGGCCCCGAAATCTGCATCGGAGCAATTCCGCACTTGCCCTCGAGTAAGTGTTGCCAAAAGACTTCGGTTGCCGTACCGATCGGCGATACGATCCCCATTCCGGTGACGGCGACGTGCTCCACCGCGGTCTGATTGCGGGAGCGATACGGGAGGCGCCTGCCGGGCACGGCATGAGCGAGGGAGCATGCGTCGAAGCGAGGATGGTGGAGCGAGGGGTAAACCTACCGCAATCGTACCGGCTGGTGCGGCGCGATGCGCGAGGCGAGCGAACGATCGTGCGTCTAAGTAACGGTGCCACTTTTGGAGGCGACGAGATCGCGATTTGCGCCGGCCCGTGCGGAGTCGAATCGAGCGAACAGCTCGAAGCGGCCGCGGCGGCAGTGGCTGCCGCAGGAGCCAACGTCCTTCGCGGCGGCGCGTACAAACCGCGTACCTCGCCGTATTCTTTTCAAGGGCTCGGCGAAGAGGGGCTCAAGATGTTGCGCGATTCCGGCGATCGGCACGGCTTGGGCGTCGTTACCGAAGTGCTCGATCCGCGCGATGTCGAGAAGGTCGCGCGCTACGCGGATATGCTGCAGATCGGCACGCGAAACATGCAGAACTTTCCGTTGCTGCGCGAAGTCGGCGCCACGCGCATCCCAGTGCTGCTAAAGCGCGGTCTCTCCGCAACGGTGCAAGAATGGCTGTTGGCCGCCGAATATGTGATGCTCGGCGGAAATGAGAGCGTCGTTTTGTGCGAACGTGGCGTCCGGTCTTTTGATCCTGCGACTCGCAACCTGCTCGACATTGCCGTTGTCCCCTTGCTCGAGGGAATGACGCATCTTCCGGTTATCGTCGATCCGTCGCACGCGATGGGGATCGCGCGGCTCGTTCCGCCGATCGCCGTGGCCAGCATCGCCGCCGGCGCCCACGGGCTCCTGATCGAAGTCCACCCCGATCCGGCCAACGCACTCTCGGACGGTGCTCAATCGCTGGATTGCGAACAGTTCGCGCAGCTCATGCGACGTTTGGCTGCCGTTGCCGAATTTGCCGGACGCCGGCTTCCGCAGCGCGTAAAACCCTCCGATGCCGCCGGTTCGAACGGTCAGCGTAAAGCCGACGGCGCCGTGCGATCGAGCAAGAGCGGCGTAAGGCTGGCATAGCCGGCGTGCACCGCGCCGATGTCCGTGCCCAGCGTGTCGCGGTCGGTTTCGAAGGGTGATTCCCAGGCGCGATAGTAGCGCGTCGCTCCGCCGCGATCTTCGCCCACCATTCGCCCGCAAATGCGCTTTCGTCCCAAACGCGTCGTCGAGATGCCGCGAATCGACGGGAGCGGTATGTTGGGAACGTTTAAGTTCCAGTAGCACGTCGCGTCTGCGAATCGTTCGAGCTCGTGCTCGACGCAGCGACGGACTATCGCAGCGGCGGTCTCCCAGTACCGCCGGTCAAACGGCTCTTCGTGGTCGGATGCAAGCGAAACCGCTAGCGCGGGAATTCCTAGCAGGCACGCTTCAACGGCTCCCGCGACGGTTCCGGAGTAGTTGACGTCGTCGGCCAGATTGGGGCCATGATTGATGCCGCTGATCACCAGCTCCGGACGGCGCGCGAGCTCCGTTGATCCGAGGAAGACGCAATCGGCCGGAGTTCCCGAACACGCGTACGAGAGAACCTTGGCGGCGTGACGGCGTTCCACCGTGATCGCTTCGTCGGCCGTGATCGCGTGTGAGACGCCGCTTCGATCGCCGGAGGGCGCAACGACGACGATATCGTGATCGCGGGCCAGCACGTCGACGAGTGCTTCAATGCCGGGCGAATCGATGCCGTCGTCGTTGGTGATGAGGATGCGCAGGCGTCTTATGCCGGAACGAACCGAAGCGCGAGTCCGTCGATGCAATAACGCAGATGCGTCGGCGGAGGTCCGTCGTCGAAGATATGACCGAGATGGCTTCCGCACCGCCGGCAATGCACTTCGGTTCGCATTTCGGCGAGCGCATAATCGACTTGCGTTCGCGTCGTGTTGGGCAGCGCGTCCCAAAACGACGGCCAGCCGTCGCCGCTATCGTATTTTTTCTTCGACGAAAAGATCACCAACTGGCACCCGGCGCACGCATACGTGCCTGGCCGTTTCTCTCCGATCAGCGGGCTGGAAAAGGCCGGCTCCGTTCCTGCGCGGCGCAGAATTTCGAAACGATCGTCACCTAGCATCGCACGCCACTGCGCCTCGGTGTGCGTCACCTCATATTGCTGTTCCGCGGCCCCGCCACGAATCGCTAAACCGAAAAGGGCAACGGTCGCCCCGGCCGTCAAGAAGTCGCTGCGTCTCATCGTACGGAGCCCGGTATGACGTGACACGCCGCGCCGCCGTTCTTTTCAAAGTACCGCTGATGGTACTCTTCGGCCGGCCAGAAGCGCGGTGCCGGAACGATCTGCGTTACGATTGGGCGTGAATGTTTCTTTTGCTCGCGGTCGCGCGAGGCAATCGCCGCCTGCTCTTGTTCCGGCCCGTGCGTGAAGATTGCCGAACGGTATTGATCGCCAACGTCGGGCCCCTGGCGATTGAGTTGCGTGGGATCGTGAATTTGCCAGAACAGGTCGAGGAGCTGGTCGTACGTCACGCGCTGGGGATCGTAGCTCACTTCGACCGCCTCCGCGTGTCCCGTCCCGTGTCCGCAAACCTGACGGTACGTCGGGTTCTCGGCGTGTCCGCCGGTATAGCCCGAGACGGCCTCTTCGACTCCGGGGAGCTCACGAAATGCGGATTCGACCCCCCAGAAGCAACCGGCCGCAAAGGTGGCGATTTTCGTTTCCATACACTCTTTAGAACGTCGCAGCAAGCTGGGCGGATGCGTCGACCCTAGGAGCCTGTCGGGTCACGGCATGTGCGGTGCGTGATGCTTCGGAGCCGCTCGTCGCTCCGCCATCCTGGCTGCGCTCCTGCTGCCTGCCTCCTCGCTCCGCCATCCAGGCTCCGCTCGTCGTGCAGAGCCTCCTGCGCATCACGCACCGCACATGCCGTAACCCGACAGGCTCCTTCAAACGGCGTCGTTGCGAAGGACGTCTTCGATGGTCTCGCGGCGCGCCAGCAACCGGTGGGTGCCGTTTGCGATACCCACGACGGCTGGTTTGGGGAAGCGGTTGTAGTTTCCGGCCATGCTGTAGGTGTACGCGCCGGTCGAGTGCATCGCGAGGAGATCGCCCGGGCCGACTTCACGCGGAAGTCGCATCGTTCCGAGTTCGTCGTTTTCACACGAGCGGCCGCAGAGCGTGATCTCCTGATCCTCTTCGTGCCGCGGGGTGACGGCGGTAACGTGGTAGCGCGCGCCGTAGAGCGCCGGTCGTGGGTTTTCCGCGATGCCGCCGTCGACGACTACGAAGGTGCGATGCGACTGGCGCTTCACGGCTAGGACACGATAGAGCGTCGTGCCGGCATCGGCGATGATGGCGCGCCCCGGTTCGATTCCTAGCCGAGCCGCACCGAGGCCGCGTTCCGTTGCCGCGCTGCGAACGAGCGCCGCTGCGGCGGCGACGGTCGCGGCAACGTCGAGTCTTGTATGGTCGCCGTCGGGATCGGAGGGCACGCCGAAACCGCCACCGATCACGACCCGTTCGCTTTGCAGCCCGAAGCTTGCAAACCGCTCGGCCGCCGCGACGAGGGCCGACGCGTTTTCCAAATAGGCCGACTCGTCGTAGATCTGCGAGCCGATATGAGCGTGGACGCCGGCGAAGTGCAGTTGCGGATTGGCCGAGAGCAGCGATGCTGCTGCGCGTTCGTCCCGCGGATGGATTCCAAACTTGCTATCCTTGCCGCCGGTGCGCACGAAGGCGTGTGTGCTCGCATCGACGCCGACGTTCAAGCGAAGCATCACGGTCGCCGTATGTCCGTTTCGCGAAATGTCCGCCAGCCGCTGGAGCTCCGCGATGCCGTCGACGGCGATGCAGCCGATCCGTCCGATGCATGCGGCAATCAGCTCCTCGTCGGACTTTCCCGCGCCGTGCAGCGTGATCCGCTCCGATTCGAATCCGGCTCGCTGCGCGGTCACGAGCTCGCCCAGCGAACAGACGTCGACGCCGATCGGGTAGCGGGCTAGGTAGCGTAGGAACTCGACGGTGGCAAACGCCTTAGCGGCGTAGGAGACTTCGACCCCAAAATCCGTCGCGCAGCGAACGAGGTCGCTTACGGCGGCGTCGACGGCGTCGAGATCGATGACGAGCAGCGGCGTGCCGTAAATCGTTGCGAGCGTCTCGGGGGGAGGGTTCAGAACTGCTCCATGAAGCGATCGATCGAATCTTGCGGGATGGCCGCCGCGACCAGCCGCACCGCCAGGCCTTCCCGGTCGTGTGGCGGCGTCACGAACATAAACGATGAAGTATCGCTTCCGGCGGCGCTGACGGTGCACCACTCCGAGGACGCTGGGATCAAGGCCGTCTGATAGCGCGATAGCGTGACGGTGGAGGCGTCGCTTGCCACTTCGAGCGGCTCGTTGAGGGACATGAAGATCAGCGGGCGTCCGTTGGTCCGTAGCGACGCGGGTTCGCCGGTCGCGGCGATCCGCTCGACGACGAAATGCTCGTCGGCGATGAGCGCCGTCCGGTCGAGGCCCTCGAAATGATAAGGAATTTGCAGGAGCGTCCCGGTCGTCATGGCCTTATAGTTCAGCACGTCGGCGGCTTTTTGCACGTGGAGCTCGCGCGGCTTACCGTCGAGACCGACGCGGTTGTAGTCGAACATCCGATACGTGAGATCGGAGGCCTGCTGAGTTTCGAAGATTGTCACGCCGGGCCCGATCGCGTGGACGACCCCGTGCGGAATGTAGACGGTGTCGCCGGTCTTGAGATCGATCTTGCGAAGAATCTCGCCGAGCGTCCCGTCGGCGACGCGCTGCAGATACTCTTCGCGCGACGTGTCGCGCGTCCATCCGTAGATGATTTGGGCTTGCGGCTGGGCATCCAGAACGTACCAGGACTCGGTCTTTCCAAACGGCTGATGTTCGACGCGCTGCGCGTAGGCGTCATCGGGATGAACCTGCACCGNNCATGCAGCCGGCCAGCGCGCCGTTGATAACTCGATCGGTATCCCAGCATTCCCACGATTCACCCAGGCGAGCCTGTGGATCGCCATGTTTGCCGTAGACTCGCACGAGTTCGTCGCCGCCCCAGACCTGCGTCGTTAGCTTCGGATCGAGGACGTAGGGATAAAGAGGGAGGCTTTGCATGGTCCGACTACGATACGATGGGTTCGGTGGGAATTCCGCCAGCGGATAGAAGAGACCTTACCGTGCATGACCTTTACGTCGGCATCGGTTCGAACCTCGGCGATCGCCAGGCAAACATACTAGCCGCGCTGCAGCGCTTGCGGACGCGCGCGCAAATCCTAACCGTTTCGGCGTTTTACGAATCCGAGGCCGCCGGGGGGGGCCAAGGGCCGGCCTATTTGAACGTTGCGGCAGCGCTTCGCACCGAGCTCGATGCGCAAGCCTTTGTGAGCTTTGCGCGCGATGTAGAGCTTGCGGTCGGCCGAGCGCGTGGAACGCGGCGGCTCGAGGCGCGTCGGATCGTCG
>PMUK01000175.1 GCA_003166915.1 Candidatus Cybelea palsarum | reverse complement strand
TGATCTCCGATCTCGCCGCACCGACCGCGCCACTGCGATTTGCGGCATCCTAAAACGGTGGCCAAAGGGTGGCCATCCCGCCGAACACGGAGCCACCGGCGTTTAGACCAGCTGAGTGCGAGAGGAGATACCGAGCTTTTGAAAGGCGGAGGCGAGATGTTTCTCAACCGTCTTCTGAGCGATGTATAACTGGTTCGCAATTTCACGGTTCGACCGGCCAGCCGCGGCGAGCTGTGCAATTTCACGCTCCCGTGCCGAAAGCACGCCGAGCGGTGCAGCAGCGTCGGGCGCATTGGGAAGTTCAAGTGAATTTGCGCATGCGAGGCGGCGAACGTCGTAAGTCGCGCCGCACTGGCGAAATAGCGTGTACGCGGCGCCGACATCGCCGGCCGCTTCAAACGCGGCGGCTTCCAAGAGCGGCGTGCGAAGGCGACGAAAACCGGCGGCGGCTCGGAGCGCCAAGACTTTCGCGGCTTCCGGTCGTCCATCGCGAAGGCGGGCTTCGGCGTCGAAAAGCGCAAGCGCCGGCCGCTCGAGCATTTCTACCGGGCCGACTGAGGCGCGGACAAGATATTCTCGCGCTCGCATTCGCTCCTCAGGCGCGCCATAGCGGCCGGCGGCAAGCAGCGTCAGCGCATTGCCGCGCAGCAGCTCGCGATGTGGAATGGAGCGTTTCAAGAATGCGGCGGCGTCGCGGTGGCGCCCTCGACGGACCATAACCTCGGCGAACGCCGCCGCCGTCTCGATCTCGGGCGCCGCCGAAACGACGGCTTCGAAACGATCGAAACATCGGGCAATCAGGTCGTCGTCGTCGAGATACAATCCCACGAGCGTGCCCCACGCGAAGACGTACGCGATGTTGACCTTGTTTCGGTTGTCGAAGGCACCGCTTCGACGGCCTTGCGCGCTCGGGCGAGGTCTCCCATCATGAAGTAACAAGAAGCCGAAAGCGCGTGAGCGCTCTCCTCGGCGTGGCGATTGCGCGCCTCGCGCGCGATTCCAAGGGCGAATGCGACGTTTTGCAGAGCCTCATTGTGCAAACTGAAGGCTGTGAAGCAGACGGCGCCGTTAAAATGGGCAGCGGCAAGCGACGGTGACGATTCCATAGCCCGCGCTGCGGCGACCCAGGCGGTGTTCTCGAGACGAAAGCGATCCAGATCGCCCAGAGTCATGGCGATCCAAGCGGAAATATTGTGGAAGCGCAACTCGATATCGAGCGCGGCGTGCAACGCTCGCGAATCGACCTGCTTCAGATGACGTTCCGCCTCACTCGGAAACCAAAAGGAGGCGGCCAGCCACGCAAGGCCGATGTGGATGCGACTTCGAGCTGAGAATTCGCTGCGATCTAGCCGGGCCAACATGTCGTTGAGCGGCTTCGTCGGTTCGGGTAGCGCCAAGACGTAGGCCGACACGGCTGCCCGAACGCGGCATCGCGCTTCGGCGTCGAGTGCGCCCGCATCCTGAAAGAAGTCGGCCGCAGCGCCAAAACTCGCGAGTGCCTCTTCGCTCCGGGCCAGCGCGAGGTGCGCGTCCGCAATTTTCTCAAGAACCGAGCCGCGTCGCATCGCCTCGACGTGCGAAAGTTCTAGGACGCGCTGATACAATGCTATCGCGTCTTCGTGTGCATGCACGCCGGCCGCGGCGTCGCCGGCTTCCTCATTATACCGCGCCGCCTCTGCCTCTGCTCCGGCCGCCCACCAGTGATACGCCAGGGCTTCGAGCGAGCGTTCTGCGGTTGGCGCCCCTTCAAGCGCGAGGGCAATGGCACGGTGCCGCGGTCGCGCTTCAGCGCTAAGAAACCCGCTGTAGATGGCCTCGCGCGTCAAGCCGTGTCGGAACCGAAAAACCGTGGGTGAGACCTCCTCGACTAATTGGAAGTCGCGGGCTCGGCGTAAAACGGGAAGCAGACGATCGGATTCGGTTTCCAACGTTGCGGCGAGGAGCTGCAAACCGAACGTCCGGCCTATAACCGCGGCTTGCGTGACGACGCGTCGTTCGTTTTCGCCAAAGGGGCGCAGACGTTCGAGCAATGTGTCGCGAACCGTCCGCGGCAGACTTCTATTCGAATTGTCATGCGAGCTGCCGTGGGACTCGACGGCGCTCTTGAGCAGTTCTTCAGTAAAGAACGGGTTGCCATCGCCCGTCAGAGCGATTGCGCGGCGCGTTGCATCGGGCAACTCTTTCCCGCCAAGCGCCTCGTCAATAAATTTCTTGAGTTCGAGCCCCTGCAGCGGTCTGAGATCGATACGGCCGGCGGATGCGTCGCGCGTGATCTTTGCGATAGCGGCGCTCGCGGGGTGGCCCGCATGAAGATCGTCGCTGCGCACCGATGCGAGCACGAGAATGCGTAGCCGGTGGAGCTTTGAGCCGAGGTAGGCCAAGAGGGCCAGCGTCGCCGCGTCGGCCCAGTGGATGTCTTCAATTACCAAAACGAGGGCGGCGCGAGCGGCGACTCTCGAAAACCGATCGACGATCGCGTCAAACTGCTCGTGTTGCGTTTGGGCCGCCCCGATTTCGAACGTGGCTTCTCCGAATCGCGCCAGCACGTCGAGCAGCAGACCGTAGGGCCGGTTAGCTACCTCCAGGCATGCTCCCATGCCGATCTGCCAACGCGAGTTCGCGAGTGAAGCGCAAAACTCAGCAATGAGACGGGACTTCCCGACGCCCGCATCTCCCGCGATAAAGATCAAGCCGCCGCGCGATGAGCCGGCCTCTAACCGCCGCTCGCGCAGGTAGGCGAGTTCTTCAAGGCGTCCGACGAACGAACGGCATAGGACGGGGCGCACGATCACGAGCAGCGTAGGCTTCGCCGGAGTCTCCGGCGAGCCTACGCTGCTGAGTCGGACCGCGCGAAATGCCTAGTGGACCGCGACGCCCCGCGGGTTTTCGCAGCACGCGACCGTGACCTTCAACTGAGTCCCCTTCTTCGAGTACGTCGTCACATTGTTGCCGCCGGCGTTTGCAACGTAGATTTTGCCATTCGCGTCGACCGTAATCCCGTAGGGCGAGCTCAACCCGGCCGTGATCGTAGGCGACGTTGGCGTGCCGTCGGGACGGTAGGTAAAGACGGTGCTGTCTGGACTATCGGTCACGTATATCTTGCCGTTGGCATCGACCGCCACGCCCCCGGGGCCGTTGACGTTGAGAACGGGGAACCGGTGAATCCGGGAGGCGGCGACCCGCCGAAGTTCAAATTCGCGAGAATCGTCATATCCTCAGCGCATGCCGCGTTGGTTCGGCAAGAAGGATCCGTCGGCACGGTTTGGTCAGGAACGATTCCGGAACTCGTGACGTAGAGTGTTTGCGTCCCGTTATTCGAAAACGTGAGCGTCGGTTGAGCGCCGCCCTTCGGCACGTATGCAATTTCGGTCCAGAATCCGGCGGCGGTCGTACCCTTAGGCTTCAACGCGACCGAGACGTACACTTCGGCATACGCCCAGTTCTTCGACTTTAGGACGCCCGGAGACCAGTTCACGTTGACAAACGGTTGCTGGACGCTCGGAGCGTTCGCCAAGGTCCAATAGCCGCATCCGTAGAGCCGATCCTGTTGTTGCTGCGAGTTACCAAACCCGGCAAACAGTCCGAAGTGGTAGTCGCCAGGCTGGCTCGGAACGTTCTGATACAGGGTTGGTCCAGCATACTCGACGGTGGTGATATTTGGACCTGGGCTATATGTGACGGTTGGGTAACATGGATTGCTCGGCCCGCTGCTCGGCGGGCAAAATGGATTGTAAACGCCATAGAGAGGCTGCTGCAAGCACGGCGGGTTGCCCGTCCCGCAGATCTCACCGATTTCATTTCCGCTGAAGTTGACCTCGAAGTCGTTGGGCGTAGGATGCGACGGCGGCAGCGATGCCGTAGTCTGGAAGTAGTTGTAGATCTCGGCCGGCCGCCCCGTCGTGCCGAGAGGCGCGACATGCAAGGGCACCCCGTAGCCCGTGCTCGGTGTCGCTGGCGTCGCCATATTGCCGGAACAGGCTGCGAGCACGGCGATTGCGGCCGTCGTGCAGAGAGTTGAAATCAAAAAACGCATTTGGTAGCTCCTGTGGTAGCGTGGGTCCCGATACTCGTCGGGTCACCCGCATTGTCCGGCAGGGGAACGAAACGCAACACCCTCAGCTCCTACAGTTAACCCCCGCAGTTTGCGCTGGCCTACGGCAGAGGGAGCGGAGCGATGTTCTCTCTTTCACGCATTCTTCAGAGATTAAGGTTATGATCCTAGCGCTATGGAGGTATCATGCCCGGAGAGACGTTCTCGAAAGGATCAACTTGGATGAGTGGCTTTGGAAGTAAACCGACCCGAGGGGCGTTCGTTCGCGGCATGATCGTGCTGCCGGCTCTCGCCACCCTCGTCACGGAAGTGGCTAGAGCCGACGATACGAAGGTCGCGCAGTCGGCGGTCCAATATCAGACGAAGCCGAACGGCGACAAACAATGCTCGAAGTGTGCCTTCTTCATTCCGGGCACGACGCCCGACGCGAACGGAACGTGCAAAATTGTCGACGGCGTTATCTCACCGAACGGATACTGCACGGCCTTCAACGCAAAGTAAACCGCGCGGGTGACCTAGATGAGACGCGTGCCCACAAAAACCAGCGTCAGCGCGACTGCCGGGCGTAGCCAACGCTGGTGCATTCGTCCGCAAAGTTTGCTGCCGATGTAGACTCCCGGCAACGAGCCCAGCAATAAATTTCCGACCAAAACGAGGTTCACGTCGCCCATCGTCCACCGGCCGGCCGCGGCGGTGGGAATCAGAAACGCGGCGTACGCAATGTCCGAACCGATCAATTGGGCGAGGCCGACGCCGGGCAGCGCCAGGGTCAGCAGCGGCAGCGTGATCGAGCCGCTGCCAATCGAGGTGATCGTAACGACCAGGCCGACGACCGCGCCGAGAGCAGCGACGCGTAAGCGCTGCGAGCCGGTAAAGGCGAACTCCCGCGAAACTTCAACGCGCCGGCGATTGATAAGCGGCCGTGCGACCATGATGGCCGCCGACAAGAAGAGCGCGACGCCGATCGTGTGCCGCGTCCACAACGTAATGAGCTTTATATCGAAGTGGCTTCGCAAATAATACAGAAGCCCAACCCCAACGAGGGCCGCCGGTATGCCGCCGGCCAGGAGGGCAATCGTGATCTGCCAGTTCACCGTGCCTTGGCGGTTGTGGAGATAGGCCCCATACAGTTTCGTAGGCACGCTGTAGAGCAAGTCGCTCCCGATGGCAACCAACGGATTTATCTTTAACACCAAGACGAGCAACGGCGTCATAATTGCGGCGCCGCCCACGCCGGTTAGGCCGACGGTCGTCCCGACGACCAATCCGATGAAAACCAGCTCCCAGCTCACGAAAGAGGGGCCTCCTTGCAGAGGAAAAGATGACCTATGTTAACAAATCCTGAGCATAATAACCTAAACTAACGATAATTGAAAGGGGCGCTGGTAGCTTCGGGCCGCTGTTCCTAGACTGGGCGCTCGAAAAGCCAGCGCGTAATCGCAGCTTTGACCAATCGATGCTCCACGGCGTGCAGGCGCTCCATCAGGGACGCCTCTTCTTCTTCCACCTCGACGCGCAGCGGTTTTCGCGCGAGCACTGGGCCACGATCGGTTGCGGGCGTCACCCGATGAACCGTCGCTCCTACCCACCAGCTGCCGGCGGCAAGCGCATCGTGTACGGCGTCCGGACCGCGAAATGCCGAGATACGCGTGCCGTCGGGGAGTCCGACGTCATCGCAGTTCGGATCGAGCGGCAAAAACGCCGGATGAAGGTTGAGCATTTCGGGGAATGCCGCCACGAACGCATCCGAGAGCAGATGCATCCAGCCCAGCAGCAGCACGAGATCCGGCTTTTCAAAACGTACCGCTTCGAGCAGCCGCTCGTCATACTGTGCGCGCATCTCTTCCTTTCGACGCCACTCCACCGCGTGCACCCCCGCAACTCCGGCCACGCGCGCTCGTTCGATCGCATACGCGCGTGCATCGTTGCTGACCAGCGCCACGATCTCGATCGGAAGGCTACCGTCGTGAGAGGCATCCGCGACAGCTTGAAAGTTGCTCCCGTTGCCCGACGCCATCACCACCGTGCGCGGGCGCGGTGCGAGCAGCGCAGCTCGATTGAACTCTTCTGCAACGACCGCGCCCGTGGAATCAGCATAGTATCGGATGAGCCCTTCGCCGCTCACTGCGGGAATCAAAGCGCGAGCATACCCGCGTTGGCGCAGCGCTTGCAGCGCCTGGCGCAAAATGAAGACTCCCAGCCCGGTCTTGCGCTCTTCTCCAACGACGCCAAAGGGACCGAAGAGCCCGACGTCGCGCTCGCGTGCGAGTCCGTTGAGCCAGCGATACTTTAGCTTTCGCGCATCGAGCGTGGCAAAGCCGATCGGTTCGTCGTCACGACGCGCGACGATATTGGCGCCCGCCGCCGCTTCCGAGCTCCACGTGGGGTTAAAATCCTCGTCGATCCATGCCAGCGTGCGATCGTCGGGAACCTCCACCGGTATTGCCGGCGCGTCGCCGGATATCGTGGATAGATCGACGATGAGGTTGCAGAGCGCCGGCACGTCAGGGATGAACGACGACGCGTGGTTCCTCGCCGATACGCGATTCGATCCAACCGACGACCTTCGCGCCGGGAACCGCAGCGATCGCTGCCGCGGCATCGGTGACCGGCACGACGAGCGTGAAGCCCACGCCCATATTAAAGATGCGATATCGTTCTTCGCCCAGCTCGCCGCGTCGCACGAGCTCCGCAAGAATCGGCGGAACGCTCCAGCGCTGCTGCTCGAAAACCGCTTTGACGTTCTCCGGCAGCGTGCGCGGAAGGTTTTCGAGCAACCCGCCGCCCGTGATGTGCGCCATCGCCTCGACGTGCGCCACGCGTTGGATTGCGCGGACGGATTGAAAGTACGACGGATGTTCGGCAAGCAGCGCGTCGGCATACGTTCCACCGTCGAACGGAGCGTTCCATTCGCCACTCGTAATCAGCGAGCGTGCGAGCGAATAGCCGTTCGTATGCAGGCCGACCGCGGGCAAGCCGATAATCGCGTCGCCCGCTTCGACGCCACCCAGCTTCTCGAGCGCTTCAATCTCCACGATACCTACGATCGTTCCCGCGAGATCGAAATGCGCCGGTTGATAGAGCCCCGGCATCTCAGCGGTTTCGCCGCCAAGCAGCGCGCACTCGTGACGGCGGCAGGCTCGCGAGCATCCGCTCACGATCTCGGCAGCGACCGCAGGGTCGAGTTTTCCCACTGCAAGGTAATCCAAAAAGAAGAGTGGCGATGCATTGCAAACGAGGATATCGTTGACGCAATGATTGACCAGATCGGCGCCGACCGTCGCGTAACGTCCGAGCTCGGCCGCAATAACAACCTTCGTGCCGACGCCGTCCGTCGACGCAACGAGCGCGCGGCTGCGGTCGCCGGGGACGCGAAAGAGTCCCGCAAAGCCGCCGATGGCTTCGAGTTGCTCGGCGTGGCGCCGTGGGCCGAGCACCTGGGCGTAACGCGCGACCGCTTCGTTGCCGGCGTT
>PMUK01000100.1 GCA_003166915.1 Candidatus Cybelea palsarum | reverse complement strand
GTAGTCGTCCATGCCGGCGTCGAGGCAGATCTCGCGGTCCCCCTGCATGGCGTTGGCCGTGAGGGCGATGATCCAGGGCCGATGCGGCCCTTCGGTCTGGCGGATGCGCCGGGTGGCCTCCAAGCCGTCCATCTCCGGCATATGCACGTCCATCAGGACGATGTCGTAGCGCTGGCGGCGCAGCGCCTCGAGCGCTTCGGCGCGTAACTGCTCCGCATCGCTCAAAAGCTCGCTCCCCGACAGACCGATCAGCATTCCGAGGCTGCGAAAGGTCGAGCGCAGGCGGTTGCGAGTGCGCGAAGCGCTTCCCGAAATGTAACCAAAACTCCGCAGGGTTCGATAGCCCACAAGCTCCTCGAAGGTCACGAGGTTCCGGCAATCCGAAGAGAGCGGCATGCCGAAGGTTTCACCGTCGGTCCTGATCATCCGCCTAGATGCGATCGGCGACGCTTTGGCCTTGACGCCTTCAATTGCGGCGCTACGACGGCAGGCGATCGCCGTCGACGTCGTCTTGCGGCATTCCAATGCGAACGCGTTTGCCCCGCGCGCCGTCCGCGACGTCATCGTCGCGGATTTCGAGCTTCGAGACGGTACGCGATCGAACGTGAACGCGATCGAACGCCTAGGCCGCGACCTTCGCGAACGCCGGTATACGCACGTTGCAATCGCGACCGAAGATCCAAGCGGTTACCGGCTGGCAGCGGCCATCGGCGCTCCAACGCGAATCGGCTTTGAGGATCCGTGGACCAAACCGCTCAAAGCACTGTGGTCGCGCCGCATTGTAACGACGTGCGTTTACCGCAGCGCTCGGCTGACCGCGCGCTCGCCGCACGAATGCGAAACGCTCTTCAAACTGGTCGAGCCGCTGGTCGGCGACAAAGAGCCAACTCACGATCTCACGCAGCTCCGCCAGTTGGTGCTCGAATCCGAACCGACGCCCAACGATCGCGTCGCCGTTCAGATTACCGATAAGTGGGAGCGGCTCGGCATTCCGATAGAGTCCGTCGTGGATTTGGTGCGCCGTCTCTCAGCGGGTGGCGCGCTTCACCTCCTGTCGTCACGAGGCGAATCCGCCTACGCACAATCGGTGGAACGCGCGACGGGAATCGCCGTCAGCTATTTCGACGATCTCCCATCCTGGAAGGGTGCAATCGCCGCCGCCGTTGCGCTCGTCGCTCCCGATTCGGGAGCGGTGCACGTCGCGGGGATGACCGGCACGCCGGTTGTCGCAGTCTTTCCTCCTATGCGTCTTTATGACGCGTGGGTCGCGCGCTGGGCGCCGTGGGCGACGGCGCATCGTATCGTGCGCGCCGATGAGGGCTGGCCCGCGCGCGCCGCCGACGCGCTCGCGCACCTCCTCTCCACCTAACGACAGCGGCCGGCGCGACGATACAAAAGGATGCCACCGCTGCGCGCGACGAGCAGATAACGCCGCTCGTTAACCAATCCCGCGAACGCGCCACCGTACTCTTGCAAGCGCGCGGAATCGGGGAAATCACGATCGAGCAATACGAAACATGCGCTAGTCGGCACGCTGGGAAGCTCCGGCAAGAGACGCGCATTTGGATCGGTCAGCGCGAGATGCGTGTAGGCTTCCTCCTGCGTCGCGACTCCGGCGCCTTCCGGCAGCGTCGTCAAGAAATGGTCGAGCGCAACGTCGCGGCTTTCCACTCGGCGTAAGTTCAGGCCCGGATGCAGCGGATCGGCCACGAGGAACTCGACGGCACTGAGTGCGATGCACGCGCCCAGCACGATGCGGAGGCGTTCCCGTGAGATGCGGCGCAACGCAATGGCAAAGGCGAAAAGCACGTAACCGATCCAGGCGCCCGCGTAATGCGTGCCCATTGTAAAGGTCGTCGGCATGCGCGACAAGAGCACTTCTGCCAGCGGCGCGACTGCAAGAAGGATGGCGGGAGAGAGCAGGGGCGCAAAGAGGAGCGGTCCCAACGCCAGCACAACGAAGCCGAGCCGCGCGGGCAGCGCGCTCACGATGCTGCGCACATCCTGCGCGCTCCACGCATAGAATCGGCTCGGTTGCCATGGAGTTGCGGCAGCCGCTGCGGCGTGCGGCGCAATCAACACAAAGTACGTTACGCAAACCAGCGCGCTTGCGACCGCTATGCCCGCCGCGACACGACCTCGCGTCGTTCCGCGAAACCACCACGCTCCAAGCGCACCGGCGATCGACAGAAAGATCGCCTGGTCTTCCTTTATCGCCAGCACGACCGCGGAACCGGCGATGGTCCCGGCTATGGACCCGGTATCGAATGCGTACAGGGTCCACGCGACCGCGGCCGGCGCGAACGCGTTTTCATGGAAATCGCCGAAGATCAAGCCGGCCAGCGGCGGGTAGAGCCAGACCGTCAGTGCGCCAAGCCGTGCGATCCCCGCGTCGCCGCTCGAGCGCAGCACGAGGGCGTAGATCGGCGGCGCCACAGCAGCGCCGGCGATTGCCTGCAGCACAACCAGCGTCAGCGGGGAATGGAACGCCGCTACCGCCCCTCCTGCGACGTAGAGAATCGGCGAAAAGTGAAAGGCCCAGTGGCTGCCTTCGATCGGATTGCAAAAGCAGCCGAACGCGCTCGCGGCCGTCTGGGCAAAGATTCCGAAATCAACCAGATTGCGATGCACGTCGTACTTGAGCGCACCTAGCCCCGTGAACAGCGCCGCGTACGCGACGCACCCGAGCCAGAGGAAGCGATCGCGCATGCGTTACCCGGGCCGCACCGCGTTGCGTTGCTGCAGATAGGGCCAGATGAATGGATCGATGTTGCCGTCGAGCACGCCGGCCACGTTGCCGGTCTCCACGCCGCTGCGGTGGTCCTTCACGAGCTGATACGGCTGAAGGACGTACGAGCGAATTTGCGAGCCCCACTCGTTGGCCTGGCGCTCCCCGCGCAAGTCGTCGAGCCGGCGATTGCGTTCTTGCGCCGCCAGCACGGCGAGCTTCGCGCGAAGAATCGTCATCGCGACTTCCCGATTCTGGGCTTGCGAGCGCTCTTGCTGCGACGCTACGACAATTCCGCTCGGCACGTGGACGATCCGCACCGCGGATTCGGTCTTGTTCACATACTGGCCGCCCGCTCCGCCCGACTTAAACGTCTCAACGCGCAAATCGTCGGGTTTAATCTCCACGTCGCTCTCGGCGGCGTCCACTTCGGGAATGACGTCGACCGCCGCAAAGGACGTGTGACGGCGGTGCGCCGCATCGAACGGCGAGAGCCGGACGAGCCGGTGCACACCGCGCTCGCTTTCCAGCATCCCGTAAGCATTACGCCCACGTACGAAAAACGTCACCGACTTCAGACCGGCCTCTTCGGCAGGCGACTCGTCGGCGATCTGCGTGGAGAGACCCTTCGATTCGGCCCACCGCAAGTACATGCGCGAGAGCATCTCCGTCCAGTCCGCAGCATCGACGCCCCCCGCGCCGGCAAAGATGCTCACGATGGCATTATGCGCGTCAAATTCGCCGCTGAAGCTTGCCGCCATTTCGAAATCGTTCACCGAGGCCTCGGCGGCGGCGATGCTGCGATCGGCCTCGGCTTCGGCGGCGGGATCGCCGTCGAAAAGCGCGAGCATCTCGCGAGCCTCGCGCAACGCCGCGGCAATCCCGTCGAACGCAGCTGCTCGATCGCGCAGGTCAGAGAGCTCCTTCATCACGCGCTGCGCCGAATCGGGATCGTTCCAGAACTCGTTCGAGCACGAGCGCTCGTCGAGCTCGGCTAAACGGCGGCGGGCTGCGGGGTCGTCAAAGGCGCTCCTTGAGCGACTCGAGGCGCTCTTCGAGGTGGGCGATCGTCGTTCGTTGCGTTTCGCTCATGAGGTGCATTCGTTTCTTGCCGCGACGATGCGGGCCTCTTGTCGCGTCGCACCTCAGTCGTGAACGAATCGCACTTAACGACGGAGGTTTCTATGTACGTTGCGCCGCTCGAAGGCTCGCTCGGCCCCGACTCTCTCTCGGCTCTCGCCGGAAACGCGCAAGAGGGATCGCTATTCGATAGTGGCGTTGCGCCAGCCGCAGGCGATAACATTTCCCGATTCGTTCCCCCGTGGCTCAACAACGGGGCCGCCGACGCTGCCTACGGTGAGGCATCCTACAACAGCCCCTCCCCGCAGGGACTCTTCGGCCCGCTTATGGGCATGCTGCAGCAGCTGATGCAGATGCTGCAGTCGCTGATGGGCACCGGCGGTTGCAGCGGCGGGCGGTTTTTTCAAAATGCCACCGGCTCCAGCGACGGCGATCCTCACCTGTCATTCAACGGAACCCAATGGAATAACATGGCCTCTCAGCCCGACTTGCTTAACTCCCGCTCCTTTCCAGGCGGATATCGAGTCTCGACGCAAGCGACGCCGCCGAACGCCAAAGGTATCACGTGGAACCAATCCGCGACGGTCTCCTTAAACAACGGCGCGACGACGATCACGATGAACAATAACGGAGAACCATCGATCACGAGCTACGGTCAAACTCTTTCCGTGGGTCGCGGCCAAACGGTCGAACTCGGTGACGGAGAGTCCGTCAAGTGCGAACAAGACGGCGCGTTGCGCGTCACGGCTCAAAACGCCCAGGGCGGCCAGATCTCGACGACGCTCTCCGCTCGCGGTAACGGCGTCGACGTGGACGCAACGGCACACGACGTTGAGCTCGGCGGCGCGCTGGTCAACGGTTATGAAGGCCAACCTGGTCCCGGACTGCGACCGGAGCCATTTCCGATGCCGAGTTCGGTCGCACCGCCGGTTGCGTTCCCGAGCGAGTAACCCGCAAGCGAGGCGAGTAGGCTCGGAGGGGAGGTACGCGTTCGCGCTGAACGAGCGCTCTTTACCTGTTAGCTACTCCTAGCTACTCCCTTTAAAAGAGGTTGATTGCGTATGTATAGGCACTCGAGGCTTGTCGGCATTTTAGGATGCGCGGCAACGCTCGCAATAGTGGGCTGCGCTGGAAACAGCGCCATGGCGCCCACGAGCGGTTCGACGACGTCGGCTCAAGTCGGCGCGACGCACCTTCCACATTATATGCCGACGCGCTACGGCGCCCACACGGCTCCCAATGCCAGCGGCGTTTTGTTCAGCTATTTCAATGGCCCAACGCTCTTGAGTCCCAAAGTTTACCTCATTTTCTGGGGCTACAAGACGTACGGCGACACAGACCACGTTGCAAAACTCCTCAAAGAATTCGCCAAGGTTGAGGGTGGAAGCGTTCACAACAGCGACTATACCCAATACTACGACATCGTCGGTAGTGTTAAGAATTACCCCACGAATCCCAAGCACCAGCTCGGCGGCGCCTGGTTTGACAATACGAACCCGGTTCCCACAAGCCCGACCGATGCTCAGGTCGCACAAGAAGCCCTTGCTGGCGTAGCGAAGTTCGGCTACGACGTTAACGCCTCGTACGTCGTAGCAACGCCGCACGGCCACAGTTCGCAAGGCTTCGGCACGTCGTTCTGCGCGTATCACAGCTCGACGACAAAGGGCTCCGAGGTCGTTTCGTACACGAACCTTCCGTACATGCCGGATGCCGGCGCCTCTTGCGGTGCAAACTTCACAACCGCTCCGAAGGATGAAAGCGCCGTGGACGAGGGCGTGACCATCGTCGAAGGCCACGAATACGGCGAATCGGTCAGCGACCCGGTTCCGGGCACGGGTTGGTATAACTTCAGCTACGGCGAAATCGGCGACATCTGCGCGTGGCAAGACATTGCCAACGACCCGTTCGGCAAGAAGTCCTACACGATGCAGCCCATGTACAGCAACGCTACGGAGTCTTGCGTACAGTAGTACCAATAACGGGACAATCGGCGTGGCGCGAGCCCCGCTGCTAAACCTCGAAACGATGGGCCGCGCGAACGCGCGGCCCATCTCCGGGAAAGCCGTAGAGGACCGATGAAAAGCGACGTACTTACGAAATGAAATCTATCGGTAGCGTTTTCGCCTTATCGTTCGCCATGGTCGGCTGCTCCGGCTTGGCGATTCCAACCGGATCGCCCGCAGCGCCAACCTCCACCGGCGACGTTGCCGCAAACTACAAGACGCTCGTGGATTTCGACGGAGGCGACGGCAGCGATCCGACGGCGCGTTTGATCGTTTTAAAAGGAGCGCTCTACGGCACCACGTATACCGGCGGAACCTACGACGACGGGACCGTTTTCAGCATTAGTACGGCCGGCAAGGAACGCGTGCTGCACAGTTTTCGCAACGGAGTGGACGGTTCCGAACCCTTCGGAGGTTTGGTCGCGCTCGGTGGGCGGATGTACGGCACTACCTTTAGAGGCGGGGCGACAAACGCAGGTATCGTCTTCAGCATCGATACCGAAGGCACGGAACGGGTTATTTACAATTTTGAGTTAGCAGCCGTACCGGACGGGCGCAATCCCGAAGCGACATTGACCGTCTTGAACGGCACTCTCTTCGGTACGACATACAACGGCGGCGTGAACGGGGCAGGCACGGTCTTCAGCATAAACACGGCGGGCGACGAAAGGGTGCTTTACAATTTTGGCAAGCCGGGCGACGGCGCTCATCCCTATGCCGGCCTGCTCGCACTCAACGGTACGCTATACGGCACGACGTCTGCCGGCGGCGCGCACGGCGATGGAACGTTATTTAGCATCCGCGCCCGCAAGGAGCGCGTGCTCTATAGCTTCCGAGGCGGAAGCGACGGCGCTCGCCCGGATGCGGGGCTCATCCCCCTCAACGGGACCTTATATGGGACGACGTACAAAGGCGGGGCACACGATAGCGGCACGGCGTTCAGCGCGAGCACGCAAGGGCAAGAACATGTGCTCCAGAGTTTTGGATCGGCCAGCGGCGGCGTCGATCCCTTTGCGGGCTTGATCGTTCTCGACGGCATGCTCTACGGCACGACAACGCAAGGCGGTGCGCACCGCCAGGGCGTCGCTTTTGGGATGACCACGGCCGGCAAGGAGCGCGTGCTCTACACGTTCGGCTCGGACAGCGACGGCGCAGCGCCGTTCGCGGCGTTGACCGATTTCAACGGCATACTCTACGGCGTTACGGCGGCTGGCGGCGCGACCAATAACGGAACCGTCTTTCAAATCTCGCCCTAGATCGTCCCACGATGCGGCGCGTTAGCTAGACTGCGACCTCGACGCCGAGCTCGATTTGCCGGTTCGCCTTGATTTCGAGCTCGGTAGCCAGCGTGCGCGAATTGCGCTGCAGCACTTCGAAGAATCGCCGTTGCCAACGCGGCAATCCGCCGCGGCTCTTTCCAACGATGACGGGATTGGCGAAGACGAACGACGTCGTGTCCTTGTCGATATTCAAGTTTGCGGCGCCGCAAGCGTTGAGAATCGGTGCCAATCTTTGCGCCTCCATGTACCCGAAGTCGGCGCGAATGCGCACAAACCGCGCTGAGATCTCGTCGATCGTTACGCGTTGATCTTCCGGCACGTACGGGCGCGCCACCCTCTTTACGGTTAGCAAGACGACGACTTCGTCGCTCACGAGCCGTTCGAGCCAGCGATGGGAGTTGACGAAAGGGACGCCGGTAGGATCGCCGCTGAGAAGAACGACCGCGCCCTTCGGGGGCGATGCCAGCGCGCCGTGCTCGGCCACGAACTTCTCGACCGGCTCTCGCTGCCCGAGCAGCTCGCGCGCTACCGCTCGCCGTCCCATGAGCCAGGTAATGGCAGTCAGCGAAATGACGGCGGCGATGGCGAGCGGCAGCCATGCCCCGTCAATGAACTTGTGCAGACCCGCAAGAACAAAGGTTGCATCGAGCAGTGCGAAAGCGCCGGCTACCGCCAGGGCCGGTAAGGGCTTCCAGCGCAGCGCGCGGGTCGCGACAACGTAAAATACGATATCGGTTGCGAGCATCGTCGCGGAGACGGCGAGACCGTACATCGCCGCGAGCCGGTCGCTGCTGCGGAACGTGACGACGAGCAGAATGCAAACGATTGCCAGGATCGCGTTAACGAACGGCACGTAGACCTGCCCGCGCTGATCCTTGGATGTATGCAGTACCGTCATGTTGGGACAGAGATTGAGCGCTATGGCCTGCTCGGTCAGAGTAAATGCGCCCGATATCAACGACTGGGACGCGATGATCGTCGCGGCAGTAGCTAAGACTACCGCTGGGAACAGTGTCCAGCCCGGCGTGAGCGCATAGAACGGCGAATCGAGCGCTCTGGGATTGGCAGCGATGACCGCACCCTGGCCGGCATAGTTCAGAATGAGCGCCGGAAAGACGAACCCGTACCATGCGAGCGTTATGGGAATGCGACCGAAGTGCGACATGTCGGCATAGAGTGCTTCGGCGCCCGTCATTCCGAGAATGATCGCGCCGAAGATGAGAAACCCGAAGATGCCGTGATGTGTTAAAAACCACGCCGCGTGGAGCGGATTGAGCGCCGCAAGAATCGCAGGATGGGCGGCGATCGCGATCAGGCCAGCCGCGGCCATCGCGACAAACCACAAGGCCATGATCGGGCCGAAGATGACTCCAACGCTCTGCGTTCCCCGCCATTGAATGGCAAACAGGCCCAGCAAGATTCCGGCCGAGATCGGAACGATGAGTGGTTGGGCCGCCGGCGTGGCGATACTCAGTCCCTCGACCGCGGAGATCACCGAGATTGCGGGCGTGATCATGCCGTCGCCGATAATCATCGCTCCTCCGACCACGGCAACCCAGAGAATCCAATCGGCATGCATCGGAACGCCGAATAGCTTCGGAGGCTCGGCGCGCGCTAGCAAGGCGAGAATCCCGCCCTCGCCATCGTGATCGATGCGCATCAAAACGGTGACGTACTTGATGCAAACGACGAAGAATAGGGTCCAAATGAGCAGCGAGACTATGCCGACCGCATTCTCTACCGTCGGAGCCGCTTTCGCACTCGTGAAGCAGGTCCTGATCGTGTAAAGCGGGCTGGTCCCGATGTCGCCAAAGACGACTCCGAGCGCCGCGATGGCAAGGGCCGACGGCAGCGGCCGGCGCAAACGATCAGCTACCGACTCGCACGATCTCGCTCGCGGCGCGCTCGCCCGAGATGACCGCGCCGTTGATGTACCCCATGTCGTTATACGATGTCTGTTCACCGGCAAAGAACACGTTGCGCTCCGGCAGTGGCTCGATTCCGGCGAACTGCGTGTACTGCCCTACTCCGTAGTACGAATACGCCCCATGGTGCCACGGATCGTGCGCCCACACGTCGAGGTACGCGACGCCCGAGTAGAGTTTCGCGATTCCCGGATAGACGCGATCGAGTTCGCCGACGTACTTTTCTGCGATTGCTTTCGGCGCGGGACCGTGCGGGGCGGCGGGGAGCACCCCGCGGCGCCCACCCGGAAAGCCGACGAGAATTCCGTATTTGCCTGGCTGTGCCGCCGAGACGTCCCACGATTCCTCGTAGGGAAACTGCACGTAAGAGGAGCCGTCGTAGCGCTCTGCGTTCCATATTCGGCGACGGAATTGCATGTGCAGCTTCGCATTCGTGCCGAGCTCGAGATTTTCGATCGCGATGCGCTTGAGCGGCGAGAATCGTACGCGGCGCAGATCCACTTTACGCAGCGTCGTGAAGGGAATCGCAAGGCAGACGAAGTCCGCGGCAACATCGAAGACGTGCTTCTCCGCCGCAAACGTGCAGATCAGCGACCCGTCCGAACGCTCGCGCAGTGCGACGAGCGCGGTATTGATCTCGACGGCACCGGAGGGAAGTGCCGCCGCCATCTGCGTGGCGAGTTGATCGCTGCCGCCTTCGATGTGTAACGCCTCGTTCGTCCCGTCAATGTTGAACTCGTTAGGCCCTTCGAAGCCGAGCAGATAAATCAAATTGAGCGCGCTTTGCTGCGAGGGATCGGCTCCGAACTCGCCGACACAGCCGTTCGCGAGCAGGGCACCAATCTTCGAGCTTTGACCGCCGGGTACGTTCGACTCGATCCAATCGGCAACGCTCGTGCGATCGAGCGCTCGGCCCGCCGGCGTCGAACGATCGTACTTTGTCGGATAGCCGGCCGCACGCGCCGCGGCGTGGAGCGGTTTGCGAATGTGCGCGAAGTAGTCGGCCCGCGCCTCGTCGACCGTATAGCGAACGCCGTTGAAAAAGTACGTGTCGTGTCCCGGCTCGTGGCGATTGACGTTGATCAGCCGCAAGCCAAGCTCGCGCGCAAGCCGTTGGACCTCGAGCTGGCCGAGCGAGATAAACTCTCCGCCATGTTCGGCAATTTGGCCCTCCGCGAAATAGTTGCGCAGGGTCCACGTTCGTCCGCCGACGCGATCGCTCGCCTCGAAGACGCGGCTTGCGATGCCTGCTTGTCGTAGACGGTAGGCGCACGTAAGCCCGGCGACACCGGCACCCACGATGACCACGCGCCGGTCCTTCATGGCCGCCGGAAGAAAAACTCCCGGCACCTGATGCACTCCCGGAAGTTCCGTGCATGCCACAAGCGCGCTTGCAGTGCCGGCGAGGAACGCATGCCGCGTATAACGCATCGCCAGCTATAGATGCAATGCCTGCACCGGAATGCCTCCAACGATCGTAAGGTGGTGGGATATCGTGCGGTCCTTAACCAAGAAGGGCGAATGGCCACGATAGAACGGCGCAAGTTCTTATTTGCCCTTGGCGCATCGGGGCTCGCACCATCCTTGCTGGGGATCTCGGGCGGCGACGCGCCGGCAGTAGAACCGCTCGATCGCGCCCTCGTGCTTAGCGGCGGCGGCGCGCTCGGCGCTTACGAGGCCGGCCTCGTCGGCGCGCTGGCGGCCCGCGGTGCCGTGAGTGATGGGTCACCGCTCCTCCCGTACGAGATCGTTTGCGGGACGTCGATCGGGGCGCTCAACGGCTGGTTCGTTGCAACCGGCCAATACACCAAACTTCACGACCTTTGGTACGGCATCAGCGCCGAGAAACTCATGCGTCCGAAGCCGGAGTATGAAGCCTTGCGCGATTCGCAGAGCGGGCTCATCGATCGGGGCGCGTCGGTAGTTCAGCTGGCAAGATTAGCGAAAAACCAGACCGGTGTCTTGCAAAGCAAACCGGTCTACGACTGGATCGTGCGCAACGTCGATCCCACGACGCCACTCGTAATGCTGATGGTATGGGCGGTAACGAACCTCACGTTGCAGCGGCCCGAGTACTTTTTTCTGCGCCCGCGCGGCGCCGGCACGGAACTGCCCGAGAAGGTCGTGCACGCGCTCCGGCTCTCCCTGGGGTCGCAAACCGTCGTGCGCGAGGCGACGCCGGACCTATTGCATCGCGCGATCTTCGCTTCGGCAGCGCTTCCAATTGTGTTCGATCCGGTGCTTATCCCGGGACCAGACGGTACGATCAACGAGTACTGCGACGGGGGCGTCGCAAGCAACTCCCCAGTGGGCATCGCGCATGCGGTTTCAAAGGCGGCCGACGTCGTGTTGCTGGACCCGCCGTTCCAACCGGACGTGGACATTAGAGACGCCGTCGCGATTGCATACAGCGTGTTCGGAACGATGCAGCGGAAGATTCTCGAGACCGAGATGCACAACGTGTACTTTCAATCGCTGGCCAGGCGAGCAATAGCCCGCCTGACGACCGAAGAGTTTGCGCGCGCCTCGGGGGGCAACGAACTTCTCGAAAGGTTCGTGCGCACGCTTCCGGTGACCGACTTGAGCTATATTCGGCCCGCGCAGACTCTGCCGGTCACCGTCGCCGGCTTCCAGGATGAAGAAGGCATCGGTAAGGCTTACCGTACCGGCTGGCTCGATGTCGAACGTGGTTTCACCCCCTACGACTGGTCGACGTTTCAACTCTAACGGGAGGTCGGGCCCGCGGGTAAAGCGCCCGCTCACCGAAAAATAATACGCAAACGCGCAAGTTTTGAAGGCTAAAAAAGCGACTTCGCCGTAGCGAACCCTCTTTAAAGACGGAAGTGTTTTTTATGAGTAGGGTCGATCGTCGGTTCATAACGTTCGCCATCGCTCTTGGCGTGGTCTCCTGCACGCCCAACTATTACATGCCTAACCTGATCCGGCTAACTCCCAACGGAACGGCATCGAGCCCAGCGGGAGAATCGATCAAGTCGTCGTTCACGTTGATCGCGTTGGAAGACGGCTACACGGGCCTATTTACCGCCGAGACGACCGTCGGAACCTGTTGGGTCGTTCAAACCCCGATCACAACGAGCGGGTCCTGGATCGTGGTCCCGCAAGGCCTCACTTGCAGCAAACTCGACACCGAGCAAATCCAAGTCAAAGATACCAACGGCCATTCGGCCGTCACTTACATTCGCTCGACGAAGTAACTTCGGCTCAACGTCACAGCTTCAAGTCGAAGACGGTTCCGCATCCTCCTTGGCTGCCCGAGCAATCTCCGCTGCCTCCCTGATAGGTCGTGCCGTAGATTTTGTGTTTTAGCGCAACGACCGGCGCCTCCGGATCCGACCCGTCGGCACCCCCCGCGAAGCTGTAGAGCACGCTCTCCGCGCCTTGCGGCGTCATCTTGAAAATGCTACCGAGACCCTTCGTGCCTCCCCCGACGGTCGTGCCGTAAAAGGCGCCCTTCGAAAGCAGCAGATTTGCTCCGGGGAGGTTCCCGTCGGGAATGTCTTGGAAGCTGTACAGCACGGTTTCTTTGCCTGCTGTGGTCACCTGGAAGAACGTCCCGGAACTTTTCGTGCCGCCGCCCTCCGTCGTGCCAAAAAGCACGCCGTTGTCGGCGGTCAAGCCGTTCGGAAAGGAACCGTCCGTGGCCCCGCCCGCAAACGTGTAGAGTGTATTCTTCTTTCCCGATTTGCTGATCTCAAAGATCGTTCCGCATCCAGTAGTGCCGCAACCCGCGCCGCCCTCTAACGTGGTGCCGTAGAGTTTACCGTTGAGGAGCGCTAGACCCGAATATAGCCGCTGGCCGTCTGAGCCGCCCTTGAACTGATAGAGCACGCGCTCCCCGCCGGACGTTCCGACCTCAAAGACGGTCCCGCAGCCGGCACCGCCGCATCCCGAGCCGCCGCCAACCACAGTCGTGCCGTACAGCTTGCCGTTCGCTACCGTCAATCCCGAAGCTGGAAAACCGCCGTCGGTACCACCGGCAAACCGGTAGAGCACGCTTTCCTTGCCGGATGTACTCACCACGAAAACGGTCCCATGATCGCCCGCGCCACCTCCACCGGTGGTGCCGTAGAGCATCCCCTTGTACGCCAGCAGACCCGCATACGGCCACGCACCGTCGTCACCGCTATTGAAGGCACCGGAGAAGTTGTAGATGACGTGCTCCGCACCGGACGCGCCCACTTTGTAAACCGTGCCGCAGCCGAGATAGCAGTAGTTGCCTCCGCAGCTGGCAGAGCAATAGTTGACCGAACCTTGCAACGTCGTCCCGTACAAGACGCCGTTGAGCGCCGTCAAGCCCGCCAACGGGCTTGCGCCATCCGGCGTGCCCTTGAAGCTGTAGAGTGACTTGTACTCACTCGTCGTGGGGCGCTGCTGCGCAACCACCGTTGGCGGCGAGGTAGAGATGGCGTTGTTGCCGGCGCAGCCAAAGAGCGCCGCGGTGACGAGGATTCCGACGATGCGTGGTAAGCGTTTCATGAGCCCTCCTCTTGGTGCGCCCAGCGAATCAGACCTTCTTCATCTGGCTCGGGAAAGACCCTCGGCATGAAGTCACATTCGCGGGTTGTGAAACGGTACACGCTAGAGGGTTTGTCTTACACGACGGGAGACCGGAACGAGTGACACGCGATTTCGGGCGTCATGCGTACGGCGCGGCAGCCATTATTTATGGAGCGCTGACGCTATACTGGCACGATGTCAACACCTGGCCGCAGCTTGCGGCGCTGGCGAAAGCCCCCTACCGTGAGTCGGTCGTCTACATTGTTGCTGCGGCCTTAATTGCCGGCGGAATTGCGATTCAGTGGCGCCGAACGGCGCAGCTCGCCGCGGTCGTGCTGGGGGCCTTCTACCTCCTAGTTGCGGTGCTTTGTATACCGGGCATCGCTGCGGCTCCGCTGATCTACAATAACTGGGGCAACTTCTTCGAGCAATTTTCTAATGCCTCGGGAGCGCTAATCGCTTATGCAAGCTTAGCCTCGGGCAAGCTGACTTCGACGGCGCGCGCAGCCGGGGTCGGGCGCATATTTTTTGGCATCTGCGTTGTCTCGTTCGCGCTCGAGCAGGCCTTCTATCTGGACGCCACCGCCGGCTTTGTTCCAAAGTGGATCCCTCCCGGGCAAACGTTCTGGGCGATAGCTACCACGATTGCCTTCGCGCTCGCCGCCATCGCCATTGTGTCGGCGCGTCAAGCTCTTCTGGCCTCTCGACTCCTCACGGTAATGTTGGTGCTCTTCGGATTACTGATATGGCTTCCGGCGCTTCTCGCAAATCCGCACAGTCACTTCAACTGGGCCGAAAGCACCGAAAACCTGGCGATTGCTGCAGTCGCGTGGATCCTCGGCGATTACTTGGCCGCAGCGTAGCGAAAGCGCCCAGGCATCCACACGCACCGGCTGCCATCGCTCATGACGAATGATTCAAAGCCATCGACTTCGGGGTTAAACTCCGCGTTATGCAGTTTGGTCGCGGGCCAATCCACAGCAGGTTCCTGACGCGCCGTAGCGCGGGCTTTACTGTTTGAGAACTGCCGTAAGTTTACCAGCGCATTTAGAGCGGAAGCCAGCCTCTTTGCGTCGTCCATGGGAGTGAGGTTCTACGCACACGTCGTCGAGACCTCAGGTGCTAGGAGGGTTAGACGAGGTTCATCGGCTGTCTCGCGGTCTGCACGCGCGCGGTACGGTGACCGCGCCGCTGCGTTAATCGCAGCACTGCGAAAGATTTCTTGGAGTCAATAGCGATGACGTCAATCCACGTAACTCCCAACGAGTCGTAGTGGGGGTTCGGGCAGGCAGCGAAAAGATGGGCGCCCACGGTAAGCGGAACGAAATGTACGTCGACGGCTGAGGCCCGAGCGCCGCCAAGCATCGCTTCCCAAACAGACGGGGAACTGGCCGCCACAATCCGCCGATTCGCGACCATTCGGGAATGCGCTCGCCGGCGACCACAGAGCGTGCCTTGCTTTTTAGCCAGGCGATTACGGTGGCACTGTCGGGATTGGGATGAGAGACGAGGCCTGCGGCGTCGGCGCCCGCGGCGTCGGGGCCCGCGTCATCGGTCCAGCCGATTGAGGCTCCGACGATAGTGCCATCGCTGCAACGATCGTGACGATCGGCAGTAACGGTATGCACGCGACCGCGAGCTGCACCTTCTTCATTCTCTGCGTCATCCACGAACCGGCGATCGAGGCGACGCACGCAACGGGAAACGTAACGAAGCCAAAAACGATCGCCCACACCAGCGGATTTGCATCCGACCCCGGCGCATCGAACGCCATCGGCGCCCCGACCGCGGCTATCAGGAATCCGGGCACCGCCAGAATACCCCAGACCGCCGATACGGCAATCGCCAGAATCGGCCGAGGCCTGCGATTATTCGGCACCGTTGCGCTTCTTTGAGAGGCCCCGCCACCCGAAAAGCCCCGCGACCAGCAGAGCCACGCCGATGACCCCGACCAGGCCGGAAACCTGTCCAACCTCTTGCATCATGCCGCTCGGGTCGGTCGATCGCGGCATCTGACCCGCCATGACCCAAAAGAATGCCCCGGCTACGGCCATAAAAACCAGACCGCCGCTGATTAAGCGCCAATTTGTTTGTCGCACGAAATACTCTCCTCTCCTATTGAAAACGTGGTAGCTTCCTTTTGAGCGCTCCTCTTCGGCTGCGACGCGCAATGCAACGAAGTCGACGATGTCGCCGTGTTCTTCCGAGAATCGCTCATGCCCCAATCTAGCATCCGGCTCGTACGGAAGCGTTCGGCAACGGGCCCGCCTAAGCGAGCCCGTTGCGCGATCTCCGAACCTTCGGCGACGCTAGGATCTATATCTTGGCTTCGCTGACCGTCGCACCGATGGGATATTGGGCGCCTGTCAGGTATTTTTGATTCGCTCCGCCCGGAATGGAGTCGATGCCGACCGTTCCGCAATAAGTATCCGGCGCGACGATCCTGGAGCCTTGCACCCAGGGCTGAACGACATCGCTGAAGCCGCACGAACCAGGTAGCGCGAACTCGCCGGTCATCGTACCGAACTTGCCTTTGACTTGGACTTGATAGATTCCGGAGCCAGCCGAAGCACTGAAAGACTGATCGACGAGATCCACATGCGTTCCGTCCCACTGAACGCCGCCTGGGAAGTGGATGGTCACGTTAAGGTAAAGCGCCTTAAACGTGCCGCTGCCGCGCGGAAGTTCGACGACGGTTCCGCCCGAACTAGGCCCTTCAACCTCGACAAACAGGTTGCCCCGATCGTCGTAGGCCGGGGGGAAGTAATAGTACATTCCCGGCGCCTGGTATACTTTCGGCGTACCCGCGGCATGCGCAAAGACGAAGATGCCGCCCGGATAGTTGTCCGAGATGAAAGTCGCGACGGCGAGATTTCCGGTCTTCGGGTCGACCGAGCAGCCGACGGGAGATTGGCCCGGAGTGTCGAGGGTTTTGATTGGGTTCGTGCCGCCGTGCGCGTACTCCGTGACCTCAGACGCGTCGAACTGCGTGATGAAAACGTTGCCGGATTTGTCGGCACATTGACCGTACGGCGCAGCGAAGCCGGTCAGCGTTCCTACCAACTTACCTTTCGGATACGAGTACACGTACACGTCGTCGGTCTTTTGGTCGGAGACGTAGAGCAACGCTTGCTTCTTGCTATTGGGAGACATCCACGAAGGCTGATGGTCGGGTTGCACGTTTATCGCAGCCTTGCCCGGCATCGTGGGAGTCATGACGTTGGCTGACGACGGCGAGCTGGGATTGGCCACCGGGGCGTTCTGGGTTGCTGCAGGTGGCGCGAATGCTGATTGCGCGCCGCCGGAGCTGCAGCCGGCGAAGATAGCGACAGCCGCGATGCTGCCTAAGACGTATTTTAGCGAGATCGAGGTATTCATGAGAAATGTTTGATCCTTAATCATAGAGAGCGGGCCGAAGTGGGAACCGCCAGGGTTGTATCGGTCGCTCCCGGCTGAAGGCATCCAGCGGAGGCGCCGTTCCCGGGTACTCTAGCAAGTGAGGCGTTCGAAAGCGTTCGGACTGCGCGTCTGGGGTGCACGATCGACTACAACGCGGCCCTGTCGTGCACGGGCGGGGCCATCGTTAAGAACGTGCGCACCCGGCACTGGAGCTCGACTCGTTGCGCGCGGGTTCGAGCTAATGGTATTTCAAACGTTACCAGCGTCTTGGTTTGAGCGGGCTAGACCGAATCCAGCGGTAGTATTGAACAGGGTGCCAGGTTGCCTCGAGGCACTACAAGATCGCGCGCGACTGATCCCACACAGACCATCACACAGTTTCCAACACACCCCCGATTGTATGATTACTGACCGGTTTTGTCGTGCTAGGCTTCGACCTAAGTGGCAGAGGCGTTTGCGCACGGAGACTCCTCCCCGTTAGCGGGCCCCTACCCGTTACCAAGAGCTTCTTCAGGAGAACAGTCGAGTGATTAAATCGAAGTTTTCGCCCCGGATTCTCTCCTTTGGTCTTGCAGCCGCGGTGGCCGCTGCGATGCTGGCCGGTTGCGGAGGGTCGCAGGCGCTCGGTCCCGCCCCTGCCCAGGGTATATCTTCACAGATCAGTCATTCGCCGGTGCTTACCCCCGACGTAAAGGGACACTGCCCAGCGCATGGCGGCGTGCGCGTGACTCCTTGCAGCGTCGATTTCACCGCGTCTAGCACGGGTCCGGATACGGTGACCGTTCGCACGCCGAAAGACAAAAAGGGCACGCTCAGCGAGTACGACAACTGTGGCGGCGCCTCAGGCATTGCCACCGTCACCCAGGGCTCGGGCGACGATTGGACCGTAACTGCGGGAACGACCACCGGTTCTTGCACGGCTGTGTTCGATTACACGAACAAGCACGGTAAGGTGATCGGGCACGCCGACCTTAGCATTACGAACTCCATCTAAATCGTCCCGGAGCTTCGCGATGTGCTCGCCTCGCATCTTTTTCTCGGAAGATGCGGGGCGGGCACATTTTAATAGGGTTAACGTCGCACCCTTTGAAAGAGTAGAGGCTATGCTGATTCGCATCGTTCGCCAATTCTCGCTCGCGACACTCGCGTTGCTGACCGTACTAAGCGGTTGCAACAACGGCTCCAGTGCGGGCGTACCGTCACCCGCCAACGGCGGCGCGCCGGTTTCGCCGGCGGGCGCCTCTCCCGATAACAACGGCAAAGGCCACGGTGGAAACTGTGGCAAGGGCGGCGGCGCCAACCTCACCTACACCGTGCAGCTTTTCGGCAATGACGTCAAGGTCTATTCCGGGAGCGGAAGCGGGTTCACGCTCAAGTGTACGTTGACACAAGGTTTAGTGGAACCCGATGGGACCGTCGCGACGCCCAACGGCTGGGTGTACGTTGCAAATGAAGGCGCATCGAACGTCCTGGTCTATCAAACGAAGCATGGGATGCCGAAGGGTCCGGTCTCATCCCTCAGCGATTATGATCAGCTTCCCGTTAACGTCGATGCGAATCCGAGCCGAAAGCTAGTCGCGGTTTCGAACAAGAGCTCGACGAGTGGCGCAACCGGGAGCGTCAGCGTCTACCTGAACCGTCAAGCCGTGCCGTCTCGCATGCTCACGTACGGAAGCGATATTCTCGAAGGGCAGGGCGTTGCCATCAGTCATTCAGGCGATTGCTACTGGAGTTTCTACGATCCTACGGTGGGAAGCGGTTCGATCGTCGAGTTTAGCGGCTGTAATGGAAGCGGTGCCGTCGTCGTGTCGTCGATCACGGCTCCCGGCGGGATGGCGTTTGACCGGGGCGGCAACTTGTACTACGTCGGTGGCACCGGAATATATAAGTGCAAGAAAACGTCGGATTGCGCGCTGTTTGCCACTGGTTTTGTCGATCCGGTGAACATCAACTTCGATCGACACTACAAGAATTTATGGGTGGCCGACGCCGGTGGCTATATCGACGTCGTCTCGCCGAAGAGCGGGCAGATCGAAGACAAATATCCGGTCGGTGGTTCGAGCGACGCGCCCTTCGGAATCGCGCCGGAGCCCGGAAGCTAAGCGGCCCGGTAGGGCGCGTGGACTAGCCGGTCCTTGGAACCGTCAAGAAACGCACCGGATGAAAGATCGGCTGCGCTCGAGCTTGCGGCGCTGCTCAAGAGCCTTCGATTGCAGGCCGGCCTCTCTCAGCAGATGCTCGCGGATAAGGCGCTCGTAAGCGTGCAGGCCGTCAGCGCCTTGGAACGCGGCTATCGTAAGGTGCCGTATCCCAAGACCCTGGAGCGTTTGGCTGACGCCCTCGCTCTGTCCGCCGATGTTCGCGCGACGCTAGAGGAGGCCGCGAACCGTGCGCGCGGTTTGCGGTTTCAAGAGCAAGAAGCCGCTCCCACTCACAATTTACCGCGCCAGCTCACCTCATTCTTGGGGCGTGACCTCGTCGTAAGGGAAATTCGAGGGCTGGTTAAGACGGCGCCGCTGGTCAGCGTCGTCGGAACGGGCGGTGTCGGAAAGACGCGCGTTGCCATCGAAGTCGCACGGCAGCTCCTCACCGAGTTTCCCGATGGCGTCTGGTTCATCGAGCTTGCGCCCCTCAACGACCCGGAGCTTGTGGCCCACGCTCTAGCAGGCACGCTGGGCGTACAAGAATCGCCCCGGACGCCTCTCCTGGGAACGCTCATCGGACATCTTTCCCAGAAGCACGCGTTGATCGTCCTGGATAACTGCGAGCACGTCATCGGTCAGACGCGCAGAGTCGTAGGATCGCTGATGCGCGACTGCTCAAAAGTCACGTTTTTAACGACCAGCCGCGAAGCGCTGGGCGTTGCAGGCGAGCGCGTGTACCGAATTCCTTCTCTGGCAGTTCCGGAGCAACGAAATATTGTGCCGGAGGACGCGCTGAAGTTCGGCGCCGTTGCGCTTTTCGCCGAACGCGTGCGAGCGGCGGACGCATCCTTCGCGGTGACGCGGGAAAACATCGCGCCCATCATCGAAATCTGTCGCCGGCTGGATGGCCTCCCTCTAGCCATCGAGCTTGCGGCCGCCCGAGCGACGGTTCTGTCGCCCCTGCAAATTGTGGACCGCCTCGATCGAATTTTCGATTTGCTCATCCCTAACGATGATGGCACCGTTCCTCGGCATCAAACGATGCGTGCGGTCATTGAGTGGAGCTACGTGCTGCTTTCGTCGCAGATGCGTTTGTTGTTTGATCGACTCTCGATTTTCGCAAGTAGTTTCTCGATAGAGACTGCAACGACTGTCTGCGCCGACTCGAACCTTGCGGGTGAAGACGTGTTGGAGTTACTTTCTTCACTGATCTCACGGTCGATGGTTATGGTGGACTTCTCGCGAGGTGAGGCCCGCTATCATATAATCGAGGCAACTCGGCAGTACGCGCTGGAAAAACTTGCCGAGCGCGGCGAGCGCCAGGCGATTTCGCAGCGCTACGCGCTCAGCTGCCTACAAGTTGCTCAGCGGCTCGACCGCGACTGGTACGCTGCCGACGAACGCGCTTGGTTCCGCGACGCGTCAGCCGAGTTAGACAACTGCCGCGCGGCCCTCGACTGGTCTCTCGTCGAGAAGCAAGACGTCAAGACTGGATCCCTTATAGCTGGCGCACTCGCTCGGGCTTGGTACTCGCTGGCGGCGGTAGAAGGTCGGAACTGGGTGCGCTTGGCGCTTTCGTTGCTTGATCCACAGGTCTCCGCGGCAGCCGTTAATCATCTCAATATTGCCGACGCCGAGCTCTGTGGCGCTCTCGGTGAGTACGCGGGATCGTTCGCCGCAGCCGAACGCGTATTAAACGCACAAGACGTTGACGACGTGCAGTTGGCGCGGGCCAGGCAGGCCGCGGGAAGCGCTTTGGGAGCTCTTGGGCGCACCCCCGAGGCTGAAGCTCTTCTTCAGAAAGCGCTCGATGGCGCGCGCCGGCTCGATAATCGCCGATTGCAAGCGCTGACTTTGAGTGACCTCGGCACACTTCGTTCTCGTTGTGGCGACGTTGACGATGCTCGACTGTTTTACGCGGAGGCGATTACCTACTACATCGCCTTGAACCTCGAACGACCGGCGGCGTCGGTCGCGGGGAACTTAGCCGAGATCGAGTTCGCCGCCGGCGACGTTGCCGCTGCGTTGCAACGCGCTGAAGAGTCGCTTGCCGGGCACGAAGCCTGGCACAATCGCCGCTCAGCCGCGAATGTCTTGTGCAACATGGCGGCCTATCTCGTGGCGATGGACTGCTTCGACGATGCTCGCGCCCATGCAACAGACGCGCTGGTGGCCGCCAGAGATGTTAAGGCAACCGTGCTGACAGCGTGTGTCCTCCAGCACTTTGCCGCAATCGGGGCGTTGCAGCATTACCCGGAAGGTCATGACGAAAAGCTCAATCGCGAACGCGCGGCGATGCTGCTCGGCTACGTGGACTCTCGCCTTACCGCCCTTCAGGCAAGGAGAGAATACACCGAACAGCAAGAGTACGATCGGATCAAGCTGTCCCTTCGCGACGGACTCCGACAAAAACTCGACTCCATCATGGAGCTGGGCGCCGATTGGGCAGAAGACGAAGCGGTTAAAATCGCGCTCGGGCTGTAAGTACTCGCGGGGGAACGACGGAAGCCAAACCGATACCAAGCCAAACACAAATCGCGGCCGTGAGGAGGGGCGCCATAACAGACTTGACATTCCTAGCGCGGCAGCAAGCCATGCAATGGCAGCAAACGCAAGCGCAATGGCAACAAAGGCGACCATCAACAAAAGTGCCTGGCTTGGCAACCACCGGAAGAGTCCGGGAGTACCGTCGCGCCACGCGGCGCCCGCCGCGATCAGCACGCCATAGAACGTGAGTGCGGCCTGGCAGCACGCAGACCAATACACTTTTGGAGCAAACTTTCTCTATCATAATCGGCTGAGCCCCGATACGATTCTTATGGTTAGCCGCTGCACCACTATTGCTTTGACGCTGTTTTTCGCCCTTATTCTTACGATTTGGGTCGAGAGACGCGCCGGGCGACTTGCAGCCGTCATCGCACTTATCCTTTTTGCATTCGACCAAAACGTTCTCGCACATAGGCGATATGCGACGAACGATCTTTGTCTTGCGCTTTTCTTCTTCTTGGCTGTGGTTTGCTGGAACCGAGCTCTGGCGAGAGGGCGCCTTGTCGACTACGCCGTGGCGGGACTTACGGTGGCGCTCGCCGTCTGTACGAAGCTTTCCGGTGTTCTCGTGCTGCCGGCGCTCGCGGTACTCTGCCTTGTGCGCCGACCCGATCCAAAAGTACTTGCCCGTGGTTGTGCGATGGCTTTGTTAACGGCTGTTATTGCGATGGGTATCATTTATCACGGGACGTTTTATCACTATGGCGAGGTCATTGATGCTTGGCGTGCACAGGCGGCGGGCGGTCATCTCGCATACGCCTTTGGCTCGACGTTTAAACATGGACGATGGTATTTTTATCCTGCGGTAGCCGCGGTGAAGACTCCCGTCGGGGTTTTTGTCGCGCTGGCCGTGACAGCCCTTGCGATACTGGGTCGAAGGCGTATTGCAGCGGACTCATACGTTGTGGTTGTCCCCGCGGCAATCTACGCGACAGCATGCATCGTCTCACCGATCGATCTTGGAATCCGCATTCTTCTTCCAATCTATCCGCTACTGTAAGCGTTTATTGCGCTCAACTTGCCTGAACGGCAATTAAAAGCAGCTATGATAATTTGCACGGCCATCGTGGTGGTGGAATCGGCGACGATCTATCCAAACTACCTCGCATACTTTAACGCGTTCCCAGGAGGACCGACGCAGGGTCCGCGGTATTTGCTCGATTCCAACATTGATTGGGGCCAGGACACAAAGCGGTTGAAAGCCTTCCTTCAAGCTCGCGGCATTCGGGGAGCTTGCACCGCATATTTTGGTTTGGCATATCCCTTTTACTACGGTATCGTGCAGCTACCGTGGCCCGGATATGTCAATCCGAGTAACGAACGTCGCTAAACTGTCTTGTCGCGGTCAGCGCGACGTGGCTTTCGGCGGTCCAGCAATTGCTGGCCCTACTTGGGGATGGTTGCGTAGCCAAACTCCCAATGCTCGCATCGGATACTCAATCTACGTTTACGACTTCAGGAAAGGTCTGCCCTCAGCGCAGTTAGGGGATTAGCAGGTTGCGGAAATAGATGGGAAAACGGCACAAATCGCTTGCTGGATAGGCATTTTCGAGTAGGGAGCCGCCCGGGATTCGGTGCTTTCGCACCGTTTTCGAGGTTTTTTGCCCATTTCAGGAGACACTGATCCCGTCATCATGTGATAACCGGGATGAGATTATGCATGCGGACGAGGTTGAAAGCTGCGAGCGCGAAGGTGAAGAGCGCGCCGACGCGAGCCAATCCGCGCACTTTAACTTTGCGGATACCGCCTATGACTTTCTCCCATCCGAATATCTCCTCGACGCGCTTTCGCTTGCGCTGGCTGACTTCGTATCCCTCGTGACGCGTCGTCCGGTCGTCGATAGCGCTGCGTCGGTTCGTGTTGTTTTGCGCAACGTGCGGTGTCACGCCGCGAGCGCGCAGCGCGGCCACGAAGTCCGCCGTGTCGTATCCCTTGTCGGCCCCCAAGGTGGTGTGATGCGATCCAGCGATGCCGTCGATCATGTCCAGAGCGGCTTCCCGCTCAGCGGTTCCCGTGGCCAGCGTCAAGCGTCCATCAACGACCAAGCCATTTCGGTTCTCCATCAGCGCGTGCCCAAGGTATCCCAACTGGGCAGCGGTGTTTGCACTCTTGCGATAGAGCCGCGCATCAGGATCCGTATACGACCGATGCGTCGTATTGCTACGCTTCGTTCCCTTATAATCGATGGTAGGATTGCTCCCGGCATCACCGGAAGGCGGTTCTTGATCGTCGATCGGCCTGAAGCTCTTGTGGCTAGCCCAGGCTTCGATCAACGTGCCATCGACCGTGAAATGCTCGTCGCTCAGCAATCCAGCTCCCCGCGCTTGCCCAAGCACCGCCTCGAAGAATCGCTCAGCGATCTCTCCGTCCAAGAACCGCTCCCGGTTTTTGGTAAACACCGTAACGTCCCAGACGGGCTCGTCAATGCTCAGGCCCACAAACCAGCGAAAGAGCATGTTGTACTGCAGTTGCTCCATCAGCAGCCGCTCGCTACGCACCGTGTAGAGCATCTGCAGCAGCACCGCCCGCAGTTGCTTCTCCGGCGCAATCGAGGGGCGCCCGAACGGCGAGTATATCCTGGCGAACGCCGACGAGAGTTCTTCCAGCGCGGCATTCACCATGACTCGTATGGTTCTCAACGGGTGATCGTCGGGAACCAAGTCCTCCGTCGAGACCGTCGTCCACATTGCCATACGCTGAATATCTTTTGAACGCAAGACCGCACCTCAGAGAAAGTATCGAGGAAGCCTGTCTCTATGATAGCTGAAAACCTCGTCAAAATAAATTCCCCGCGCACCTATTTTTCCGCAACCTGCTAAGAGTGAATGAGAAACTAA
>PMUK01000039.1 GCA_003166915.1 Candidatus Cybelea palsarum | reverse complement strand
CACGAGACCCGGTCAACTCCACCGGGTCCTCGTGCTGGCGTACTCTCGCCTATTGAGCCAGCACGCCACGATCGGCTCGATGGGAGTGAGCTACGCAATGTGCGCGCTTCGTGACATCACGTGATCGGCTAGGTCTGCGATCAAGGCCCCAAGCGCAGACGATGAACTTATACCCCCCGCTCCGATGTCCGACGAAGCGCACCCACCTTTTTGTGCACGATGAGCTCGAAGCGGAAAATGAGATATCCCGGCAACATGGGGAGCAAGCAGGTGAATACGCGCAACAGAACTACTCCAGCAGCGGCAGCTGCGAACGGCAAACCGAAGACGTGCAGTACAGCGAGCGCGGCGGCTTCGAAGGAGCCTAACCCGCCGGGGATCACGGAGAGCATAGCGACGGCCGAGGCTAGCATGTAAGCCACGAGCGCATGGATAGGGGAAATCGGGTCGCCGAGCGCTTGGAAAATCGCCCAAAGCGTTGCCGTGTCTAGCACGAAGACGGTCAACTCGAGTAGCACCACCCACAGGCTAGCCTTTGCTCCGACGCGTAGGTTCTGTGGCGACTCGGTTGTCGCAGCCGCGAGTTCTCGAATTTTGCGAAAGCGTAGGAGCCACGCCGGCCATTGCGCGAATTCTGCACGCTGAACGACTAGCCAGGCTGCTGCGACCACGACAACGAGTGCGATCGTGAAGGAGAGGACGAAGCTGCGAACGGTGGGGCTGAATCCCGGCTCGAACCAAAGTAAGCCCGCGGCCAACGCAACCATTAGGAGGAACGCGGCCAAGTAACCTACTGCATCGATCGTCATTGTGGCAATCGCCTCGCCGCGCTTCACTCCACGGTCTATGAGGCCTCTCATGATCATCAGGCTGCCCCCAAGGCCGAGCGTGGGGACGAGCTGATCAACGAACACCTTCTCGACCCCGAGTGCGGCTATGCCGACTAGATTGGTGTGCACAGAAAAGCGCCTCAAGACCATATCCCACGCGCCGCCGGTGAAGAAATAGGTTCCGACCTGAAGGACTACGATGAGCGCGATCCATTGTAGTCGCAAGTGGAGCAGTAGATCGGCGGCGGTCCTCTCTTCTCGGAACGCAAAACTGGCACCGAGGATGAGCACTATTAGCACGGCATTGGCGATCATGACCGACCACTTGATTTTTGGCCGCCCCTGATCATTGAATAGATCCGTGGTCACTGTCTGAATGGGATTCCGTAGGTTTGCTGCGCCTCCCGCCGCGTGTGCGGATGAAGGGATAGATAAGCGCGCATAAACGGGGACGTTTGGTATTTGTCGCGACCGTCTGCCCCACGTATGTTCCCAATTGAAGCACGTAGAAACTCCGCACTGGCTATCGCACAGCAGAGGGTGTTCGACGAAGACGAAGCGGGTTTGACGACCTTGTCCTCATCCGCTTCGACTTGGCTACTCAGCCCGTATCCCGGCCGACGGCGAGGTCTCATCGAAGTGGCATGGTGAGTTACCCTCGCTCACGCGCGCGTTGCGACCGCATGGAACTCCTATTGCGAGTTGCTCTATCGCATGTTCCCCGCGCACGCCCAGCTGGGGGACTCCTCGCAGCACGGAAGAGTCTATCGCAAAGGCGTTGATGCTGGCGTGGGCTGCAACGCCCGAAGTGTCTGACTATCCGCTGAACAGCAGCGGCTAGGCCTTCGCGGCTTTTTAAGCGTTGATCGTCCTCACGCGCGTGCGCGCGCGGGCGGCGACGTCGCCTACACGCATAGCGCGCAGCGCGTAAGCGCCAATATGGGCGGCAAAACCCGCACGACGATCGTCGTTCGCGTTACTGACGTCCTTCGCAAGATCGACGGCAAGTGGCTGATCGTCGAAGAGCACGTCTCGGTCCCGGTGGACCTCAATACGATGAAGCCGGACCCGCTCTCGAAGCCTTAAGCCGCGGGAAAATATCGAGCTGCATATATCGAGCTGCATGTAAGGTACGCGCGCGCGCGTTGGGACCCGGGAGAAGTCTTGCAAAACTGCCGGACGTTCTGCGGGATAGCGAGGCCGCCTAAAAAATACTATTCTTCGCTTTCATCTTGTACCGGGCTCGATTCTTCGATGATTTCCTCGGACACCTCAGCTTGCTCCGCTGAATCCCAAAACCCAGTTGGTATATCCGTCACCGGGAGGGGTTGGGACCGCGTGTCCTGGTAAATGCTTTCAAAGAAGTCTATCTTCTCTTGGTTTGTCCGCAGGGAGAAGCATCGTGCTAGATATTTTCGGATCGCGTGAAGGCTAAGAAGAAAAACTCTGACCCTACTCCTGGAGCCATGCCGCCTTACCGCTGCGCTTCATAAACTGCGTACATAGCGTGCGGCATTCTCCAGTATTCATGGTATCCGCGTTGATACATGGACGGCTCGGTTAGGTCAGCGCCAATGCCTATTGCTCCAAAGTTTGAACATTCCTCAATGGTATTAGATTGAGCGTATATTCTAAATAAGCAACTCTCGAAGCCACGACCCCTACTAAGAGCATTTCAACGTCATACTCTAGCTTCGTCAAATCCTGGGTTATTTCACTGAAGATCGCTTCGGGTAAGGACTTGCCAATCTTAAATAGGTCGCCTGCGTTCATACCGAGCTTTTTTTGAACATAGCGATCATGGAGACTGCGGCGCAGCGAATCAACGGGAACCCTAAGGTATTCAATAATATTGTGCTGGTCGATCTCGTCGGCTTTGTCCCTCAGCCACGTTTGCATACCAGAGGCTAGCTCGCGGCTTAGGGGTAAGTTTCCAGCCATTAGAGCAAGCCACGCCGGGGTTAGTTGACGCAATTTGTATTCCCATTCGCCGGTCATAAAGCCGACCGTTACCCGGCGGTCGCAGGAAACTACAACCGCCCTTTCCTTGTTCTCATCGCGACAAATGGCGGCAATACACAGCGTCATACCAACCTCCCACAGCTTAGGCTTCCTGGGGGTTGGGCGCGGTCGGCAGGGTGGCCTGTAGGCGATCGCGGGCTGCCTGCTACTAAGCAATACGACTTCTCGCGCGACCCCAAGAAGATTACCTCACGCCGGTCTCCCTCTTCGTCTCTGTTCACGTCCTCGATCTTAAACGAGGACCCGTCGAGGTCGTAGACTTTAAACGCTGCGAGGTCGTCGAGAATGTCGTTCACCTGCGTCCGCGAAAGAGCGAGTACCGCTCTGGCCATCGGGCAGAACGTAGGGGCTATTGGTGCAACGCACGAGGCGCGCGTGCTTGGCGGAGACGATAAAGAGCGAGTCGGTGTCGCAATAGGCGACCTCTCCTTCGGCGTCGTGGAGAGTCGCTGCGCGGTCGCGAGCAAGAGCCGCGCGTGAATACGGCCGGATACATGCTGACGGCATCGATGTAGGTGGACGGCATCGCACGCGTTTCCCCGGGTCTCGACGCGCGCGCGCACGCGTACCTTATACGCGATATGCGGCTCGGGCCGATTACCCCATCATTCGCAGCGAGAAGTAAGATTCAACTACTTGGAGCTGCCGCCGAGACGCTCCAGTGCTTGCATGGACGCGCTCGAGCGTGGACTTGCTGCGAGTTCTGCCGCAAGCGCAGCTCGGGCCACGTTGGTGTCTCCCATTTTCATCGCCAGCTCGGCCAACGCCATGTGCGGTGAATAATAGTAAAGCGTCGGCATCTCCACGCCGCCGGCGGGCCAACCACCGCGCGTGGTATCGTGCGATGCTTTCGTTAATAACTGCAGTGCCTGAGCATCGTCGTGTTGGTCGAGTGCGATCTGCGCCTGGACCGTGAGGCGCATCGCGTCTTCGGTCGCTATTCGCGAAGGAAACGCCACCGGTGCGGCCGGCACCTCGGCGAGCGCCGCTTGCGCCTTCGATATGTCGCCGAGCTTTGCAAACGCGAGCGCTCGCGCAAACGCATTTGTAGGATCGGTGCCCTTCACGTAAGGTACGTCGAGGACGGCTTGCCAGCGTGAGTTCAATGAGGTCCCAACGCGCGCGCGCGCACGCGCACCTTATACGCAGCGTGGGCCGATTATCCCTAAATGGTCATCTACGAGGGTGCGCAAAACTTCAAATTCAGCTCGCAGATTCGACTCGAAATGCAGAACGGGAGCTGCCTCTCCGCAGGCACGATGACGCGGCCTTGTTTCGCGTTTGCGTTTGCCGCTCAGCCTGCTTAGTACCATCGCAACAGCCAAGCCACCAGGAGCAAAGCCGCATCGGCCCACTCCGCAGCCACGGCGCCGCAAGCCAATTCTTAAGTTTTTTGCAGGTCTTCTAAGCCTGCCACGATATCTAGCAGCTACACGGCTACGGTAGCAAAGAGAGCGCGTGCCACACGAGCGGACTACCCGATGCTTTCTCACTGTGGAGGTAAATCTGTACGCGGACGGTCTAACGACTGACGAAGGGTAACCATGCGACATCTAAGCTTTCTCCTAGTGCTTGTCTCCGCGGTCCTACTCAGCGCCTGTAGCGCAAGCAGCATCACAGCACCAATCGTTAGCGCGCCCGGAACCGGCGGGGCACAGCCGCATGGCGCGACTGTCGTCGGCCCGGCATTCCCGGTCGCCGCGGTGAATGCAGCGCCCCTAGCCTATAAGATCTACGTCACCAACAGCGGCCCCGCGTCGAAGACCGGGAGCGTGACGACGTATGGGATTAAGGGAAACAAAATCAGACCGACGATTACCAAGGGACTGGACTATCCCGTTGGCGTTGCGGTCGACCGGCATGGCAAGATCTACGTCACGAGTTTTTTGACCAACACGGTGACCACCTATTATCCGAACGGAACAGGTGCCCCCCTGACGATCACGACTGGACTCGACCATCCCGTCGGCGTGAAAGTGGACGCTTCCGGCAAAATCTACGTCGCGAACCTGGAAGGTGGCAGCGGTGGCTCAGGCTACGTGTCGACCTACCAACCCGATGGAACGCAGACGACTCCAACGATCGTGTCAGGGATAGACGAGGCCTGGGGCGTGACGGTCGACGCGAAGGGCAAAATCTACGTCACGAACTTTGCCGGCGGCAACGTGACGACCTACACTTCGAAGGGAGCGCCGACCACTCCAACGATCACCACCGGAAAAAGTAGCTTGCCTCTCGGCGTGGCGGTCGACGCGAAGGGAAAGATCTACGTCAACCAATCCGGCAACAACATCCTGACGACCTACATGCCGGATGGAAAGCGTACTATTCCGACGATCACTGGCCTCAGCACGCCCCAAGGCGTGTCAGTAGATGCGCACGGCAAGATCTTCGTCGCGAACTATGGCAACAACACCGTGACGACCTACACCTCGACGGGAAAGCGGACGACCCCGACGATCACCAGCGGATTGAGCGGACCAACCGGCATCACGCTTCACTGAGCCACGATAAAGCGTTCGCGTCTAAGCGATAACGAGCAAACGGTCCCGCCGCTGCTCGTACCACCCGCAGAGTTCGGCGGCCCTCGCTATTGCGATTGAAGTGTCAAGTTGTCGACATTGACTGCGTAGGGGCCGGCGGCGACGCGGCCATTCGGATTTGCGCAAATGAGCCGCAGCCGACTAGCAATGCCGCAGCCACGCAGCTGCACAGCACGTAGCAGCTAAGAGCTGAAATCTTCATCGGGTGCCTCTCTTGAAGCATGAACGCATCGGCGGCTAGCAAGGTTCGGCGCAGCGCCTCAGTTCCATCGCAACAACCAGGATGCCAGGACCAAAGGCGCCCTTAGGCCAGGGCTCCGCAGCCATGGCGCCGATCGGTGGCCCACGTCGCTGTGCAAGGGCGGCTTTCGGAGAGGGTCTCTAGAAAGCGTAGCCCGTGACGTTTACGCCGCTTCACACCGAGATTGTGCTGGCACATCCCGATGTCGATGAAGTGAGAGATTTCTCCTCGCTGATCGTGCGGATTCGGGACGAGAACGATGTCGGCATTAACGTTGATTTCGAACGCTATCTAATCTACCGCAAGACGGATGAAAGTTTTGCCCTCGATGATGTAAACGCCCTCGTTGGAAGCGGAGTCATCGGCCACTGGCTCTACGAGAAAGATAAATCGGAATTCCTTGAGGAATTCAAGAAACGTAATCCACACATCAATCCCAACTGGGATCTCAGGCACTACCTGGTCGTAACCGATAATGACGTAATCGATGTAATTGCTCTTAAGCCGCCAACCGTGTGGGTGCGCTCGGACAATATCCGGCGCTGGATACGGCCCGGCGAGACGCGTTCGCGTTAAATACACCAGGTTCACAATTTTCAGAGGTTTCCAGAGCCCCAGCGCGCGCGCGCGGGTACGACGCAGCACAAAGCAGTCCCTCGCGGCATGTCCGAGTGTTCATTCTCGCGCGTAGTAGCGCCCTGCGCTGCTGCGGGGCGGCGGGTCGTGGTAACGCGGCGCGCTCTACAAGACAGTACACGCCAGTACGTACTGTACGCATCGCTCGGCGCCGCTTGAGGCAACGATCCTAGGCGGCTAGGGCAAATCGCTGAGGACCAACCTGCGCGCGCACGCGCGAGGCCCTCAAAAAAATGGCGTGCAACCGCTAGTAAGCGCCTTGCCGAGAGCGCAACTGATGCTTTCTAGTCGACCTGTCCGTCAGTTTTTGGGTTCTGCTTGGCATCGGCGGCAACGACCATGGCGACGGCCTCGTGGATCTTTTTGACCGCCTCGGAATTGGATCGAAGGGCCTTGGCGATCTTGAGGTCGTTCTCGATCTGAATCGGCGCAGCGTCGGCGACACCGCCGACCAACACGTGCGGGCCGAACTCATCCCGGAAGCGGCGCTCGAGAAACCAAGTCGCTTGCGAGCTGCCGTTTCCGCCGGCCAATGCCCGCGCCGTAAGGTTCACAACAGCCTGAGCACTTGACCGATCGACGTCTTCGCGAAACGGACGCGTAAGGTTCGATGCCGTCGGCGCCCTTCTTCATCCAATCGTGGAAAGTGGCTTCAATACCACGGCTGTCAAGCCTCCGGGTTAGAGAGGTAGCGGGGTCAGTTAGATATTTGTCGGAAGCCTAAAAGCCTTGGCTTCGCTAAGCGGTCGTGCTAGGCTTGAACTATGCCTAAACGCTCGAGGAAAGCCCCGGGCGATTACAACCTAAGCGCCGCCAGGATTGTGGCGATCGCGACCGGCCAGGAACTACCCAGGTCTACCAAACCCGTCAAGCCGCCAGCCGCTAAGAAGAACCCTCACGCGGTTGCGCTCGGTCGCAAAGGCGGAAAGTTGGCGGCAAGGCGCGGGCGGCAAGCCTAACGGCTGAGGAGCGCCGGGCGATCGCAGTCAAGGCCGCCAGGGCACGATGGGGGACGGAAGAGGATGCCTAGTGTTCTAAAGGCTTCCAAGGGTCGCATTTGCCAGGTCCCTATTCTATTGGAATCAACAGATGGCGCGGACATCCCCATAGGTATAATTTGCTACGCCGAATATCAAGGCGGCAACGCGCACGAGGCCTTCACGCTTAGGAGCCGCGACCATGAGCGCCAAGTCCAACAAAGTAATATCGACTACATAGTCCTGGATGTCCCGAAGAACGCGCCAACCGGCTTGTACGCTCTCTCACACTTTGAAATGCGCCTCGGTTCCGGAGCGACACGCCCATTTAAAGTATTCAGCATAAACGACGTATATCTGCCAGATATTGAAGTCGAAGAGGCTACAGAACCAGAGATTCCGTGGCCGAAGGTTGGCCGTTCCGCTTGACCCATTTCGGCGAAACGCGATCAGCATGAAGTGCTACCGCGATCCCCACCGCCCACCGGACCGGACGTTGCGGCCCCTTGTGTACTATCCCGCAGCAAAATCTATCGTCGCCGTGAGTTTGGGTTGATATAAAAACAGTGAGGACGGCTCCGACTGGTACGCGCGGCATGATCTCCAATGCGTCTGTATAGCCACGCCACGTGCCATTATCTGCACGGATAAGGACTATTTGCTCCGGCGCAAGAGGGGCTCCGTGATTTATTGAGATGTCCAGCACGTGAGCCGCTGTACCCATTGGGACCGTCCGGCACGCACTTAGGGGGCCGCCTTCTGCCCAGTTTTCGTAAGCTTCAATACTCCGAGAAACCGCTGCATGTGTGTCGTCCTCGCCATTTTTAACGTAAACGGGGGCTCCCACGCGCAATACTAGCCAAGATGGTTGCGCAGATTGAGCGGCCAGAGTGAGGGCAAGCACAATCCAGAGTGCGAGTCCAAGGGTCTTTGTCATAAGTTGCTTCCTTCATGCTGGCGACTAAACTCGTCGGCTCGTTTCGATGCGAGCGGC
>PMUK01000134.1 GCA_003166915.1 Candidatus Cybelea palsarum | reverse complement strand
ACGATGCGGTCTACGCGTTCGCACCCGTGCTTCGACCCTTCGACCCTTCGACAAGCTCAGGGCAAGCTTAGCTCAGGGCAGGTGCCGATGTTCCTGCGGCCTTCGCGGGCGCGTTCAATGCGGTCGCGCTCGATTTGGCCAAGGCGATGGTCGCCGACGGCGAAGGCGCGACCAAGAGGCTGGAAGTGCGCGTAACGCAAGCGCGCGACGTCGAACAGGCGCGCAGGATCGCGCGCGCGATCATCAATAGCAATCTAGTGAAGACCGCGCTCTATGGCGAGGATCCGAACTGGGGACGGATCATCGCGGCGGCGGGCGCGGCGCGCGCGCAGCTCGATCCGGAGCGCTGGTCGCTCTTCGCAAACGGTAAACCATGGGTCGGCGTGGGCGGCATCGAGCTGCTTTCGGAAGCCGAAGCGCACCGCGAGCTCGAGCCCGAGACGGTTTTGCTGGAGTTGCGCCTCGGTTTGGGGCAGGCGCAAGCGACCGGCTGGGGTTGCGACCTATCGCGCGATTACGTGCGCATCAACGCGAACTATCGCACGTGACGCTGCTCGATACGTACAAACGTGCGCCGCTGACGATCGTCGCCGGGGAAGGCTGCGAGCTAATCGACGACCGGGGGCGGCGCTACCTCGATTGCATCGGCGGCATCGCGGTCTGCGCGCTGGGCCACGCGCACCCGGCGATCGCGCAAGCGATTGCGGCGCAGGCACAAACGCTGGTGCACGCCAGCAACCTCTATCATCACGAACCTTCGGAGCGGCTTGCGCGCGAGCTCGTCACGCGCTCCGCGATGAGTGCGGTGTTCTTTTGTAACTCCGGCACCGAAGCCAACGAAGCGGCGATCAAGCTCGCGCGAAAATGGGCGTATCGGCGTGGGCAACGCGAGCGCAGCACGATTCTGGCCTGCACCGGCTCCTTTCACGGGCGCACGTTCGGCTCGCTTGCGGCGACGGACAACCTCGCGTACCGGGAGGGCTTCGCGCCGCTTCCCGCCGGTTTTGCATTCACGCCATTCAACGATGCGCGCGCGTTGGAGGGCGCGATCGCCGCGCATGTGGCGGCCTTTATCGTCGAGCCCGTGCAAGGCGAGAGCGGCGTGAACGCCGCGACGGCGGAGTTCCTGCAGAGCGCACGCCGCCTTTGCGACGAGCGCGGCGCGCTCCTGATCTTCGACGAAGTCCAATGCGGGATGGGACGAACGGGAAGCCTGTTCGCCTTCGAGCAGTTCGGCGTGCGGCCGGACATCGTGACGATGGCGAAGGCTCTGGCGAACGGCCTGCCGATCGGTGCGATGCTCGCAAACGAGCGCGCCGCCGGAGGATTTGCACCGGGTGACCATGGCTCCACCTTTGGCGGGTCGCCGGTCCCGTGCGCCGCGGCGCTGGCGCACTTTCGAATTCGCGACGAACTCGACTTGGATGCCCGCGTCCGGGAGCGCTCCGCGCAGTTCTTCGAAGGCCTCTCCGATTTGGCGCGCTCTCGGCCGGAGATTCTTGGAGAGCCGCGCGGAATGGGACTGCTTATTGGCCTGACCGTCCAGGCGCCCTATGAAGCCGGGGCGATTGTCGCAGCGGCGCGAGAGTGCGGTCTCTTGATTGGAAGCGCGGGCGGGAATAGCGTGCGGTTCGCGCCGCCGTTGATCATTTCGCAAGAGGAGGTTGCGCGGGCCGTATCGTTGTTCGGTGCATCCTTAAATCAGCTTAATTGACCTGGCTCAGGATAAATTCAGGGCGGAGGACGAAAATGGTTTAACTCGAACCGATTCGTGGTAACTATTATGTAGTAAGTGAAAGGCTCAGTCCATTGCACTAGCTTACGTAAACGCAAGAACAATCGAGGCTCGCTAACGCGGGCTTCGATTGCTTTTATCGGCAGGGGCTGGGATCGTTGGACGGCCGAGAGGTTGCGGGCGACCAAAAGGACAAGGTTCGCGGCGTGCATCATGTAACCGAAGCGCTGCGGCTGCCGTCGCCGGCGCCGCGCCCGCAGTCGCTTGCGTTCGACGGTGATAAGCTCTGGATGGGATCGATCGATACGAATCGCCTCTACGCGCTCGATCCGCGCCAATGGACCGTTATCGAAGAAGAGAAGACGCCGGGTAAACCGTGGGGCATGACGGTCGTCGGCGACGAGATACGCGTTATCTGCGGCGAAGGCGAGGAAGACGATCGCATCATTCGCCGTTTCGTTCCCGGGCACGGTTTCAAAACGCAGCACGCGATCGAATGTCCCGACAAAACCGGTTCGCAGCTTAGTTACGACGGAACCTGGCTCTACGTTAGTCAGTGGTACAATCGCCGGATTCTCGGCCTCGACGAACAAGGAAACGTCGTGCGCGAGATCGATCTGCCGCGCGGAATCTGCGGTCAGTGTTACGTGGATGGAAACTTCTTTGTCGTGACGACCGACGATGAAGAGAGCGATGACTATTTCCTGGGCAAAATCGGTGGCGACGGGACCGGCGGTTATACGGACCTCGCCCGCATTCCATTTGCGGCTCGCGCGCTCGCTTACGATGGCGCGCGTTTCTGGACGAACCATCGCGAAGCCAACCAAATCGTCGCTTTCGAAACGTAGAAAGGACCTATATTCATGCGTTTGTTCGTTGCAATCGTTTGCAGCGCGTTTGTCGCGAGTTGTGCGCGCGGCATGAACCCCCCCTCGCCGCTTGCTCCGTTGGCGATGCCCGAGGCCAACGGCTACGCGCTGCTCTACAGTTTCAAGTCGGGTGAGGACGCCGGCTATCCCTACGCTAGCCCGACGCCGTTGAACGGCACGCTGTACGGCACGACCTACGGCGGCGGTGGGGGCTACTTGTGGGGAACGGTCTTCAAGGTTAGCAGCACCGGCGAGGAGCACGTGCTGTACCGGTTCAAAGCCGGCAAGGACGGCGCGCATCCATATGCGGGGTTGGTCGCGGTCAACGGCACGCTCTACGGAACAACTTATCAAGGCGGCACGAGCGGTGCGGGTACGGTCTTTTCGGTGAGCGCATCCGGTGTCGAGCACGTGCTGTACAGTTTTAAGGGCGGCGAGGATGGTCAATATCCATATGCGCGGCTCCTCAACCTCAACGGCACACTGTACGGCACGACCTACGGCG
>PMUK01000007.1 GCA_003166915.1 Candidatus Cybelea palsarum | reverse complement strand
GGTGACACGACTGTTGGGTTTACCCAGTTGAGTTGAGTCTGCATGTTCCTATCTCTGTGGCGCTCGGCAAAACCAGTCCGGTGTTGATCGGTTAAGTTAGCCCGTGCGGGTTGGGGGTGTTTACGGATTCGTGCAAATTGATGTGGTTTCCTGTGGATAAATTCGAACTGGGTTACCCGCGAACGACGATGGCTTGAGGCAAAGCGGATGGCATGAGGCGATCAAGATATCGGTCCAGGGGGAACCGATAGACTCCATGAAAGTTGATGTGCCGGAATCCAATCGGCGAGATGTGAGCGAGAATTGCATCGGGCAGAACATCCCTGCCAGCAGCACGACGGCGCTCAATGGCTTGGTGTAACTTCCACGTATTGTCGGCAATCACGGCGTTGGTTAACAGCGTGAGCGCACCGGAAATTAGGATCTTCTCCTCACGGCGTCGACCGCGATCGGAGCGAATCGGTCCGGTATGGATGATCCGGGCCAGTTGGTGGATCGACTCGCCGCGGTCCAGCAACCGATTGACGCTACGCCGGAACGGCTCTTGGGCGGAGTAATCGCAAAGATACACAGCGCCCCACAATTGTTTGAACTGCGTACCGGCCCGATGCAGTCGCGAACCTCGGGCGGCTGCACCAAGGCGCTCCAACAGATAAGTCGACGAGCTGTAGCCGTCGTTGACGGACGCGGCGACGCATAGCAGTTCATCGAGTTCTGAATGCATCAGGTCGAGATCCAAGTCGCGGCGCAAAACCGGTGTCGGGGACCGTAACAAAGTTGGGGGTGAAACGACCCGAGTGAAACAATCCACGCCGAGTCTTGAGGGACCGATTGGGAATCTCTAGCGCGCCAGCCGATGTGTCGGACCGCCGAAAGCGCGCACCCGCCGGGCGACGGTTGTCGCCAAGCGGGGGGGATTACGCGGTAATTAATCGGGAAATCGCGACATCGGTCAACGAAGTGACTGGGCCGCTCTGGCAGGTTGATGCGACTTTTCCAAGAGCCACGCAAATGTCAGTTACGCAATCGCAACAGCAGTCTGTTTCGCAAGCATAATTCTAGGCGGATGTGGGTTTCCAGCCAACCGACGGCGGCCCGAAGGGCGACGCCGCAGGCCGAGTAACCTGCGACCCGCGATCGCTCCAACTGTTGTTAGAGGTCATCGGTGTGGCGATAAAAGAGGGCCAGCAAACCTGGCGGTTTAGCGGCCCCCTTATTAGCACGCCAGAGTTGACAGGTGATCCGAGGGTAGTTGTCGAGCTCAGAACTGTAAAGGCATAGACAGTCCATGTCGGTTCCGTGTTCCCGATACACCAGATGCAGTATGGGAAGCGGGCCCTCGCCACATCGCTCCTCCCGAGCTATGCCAGAGATTTTTCCTCGGGCGTCTCGCCACGTTACGTTTAGAGTATCGGACAACGTGACAGTTGCGCTGCCTGCAAAGGGTCGACCTGTCCAATAGTCGCGTCCGACTATGTCATAGGTCCCGACAAAGTAGCCAAGCAAATCAGCGTCAAAGGCTTCAGGCTTGCAGAGGTCGTGCGCGTCCGTGGCAGCGAAACCAAGGGCAAGAAGACTCGCAGCGACCGGCATCATTCACGCCACCTAACGAGATGAGGTTGAGCGACTCGGGGTTGCGCCGGCGACAAACGAAGACGCTTTATCTCGAACATCGATCCCCTCCTACCTTCATCGACTACGCCACGTAGCGGCGAGGAACGCCCGTTAGGGCACGGCACGTGGCGAGGCGCAAAGTGCTGAGTAACATGATACCCGCGATCGCTGCCACGGTTAGGGCGAATCACGATTGTCTTCCTTCGGAATAGCGCTTGTTCTATGTCTCTGCCTACGGCCAGTCGTAGACGACCCCAACGCCCTGCCAAAAATCGTTCAGCGGATTGGGGAACGGGCCGGGCGCGGTGGCATTCTCGCCAAGCCCGCCGTACACCGAGAAATCGGCAAAGCCGATCGCGCCGCCTGCAGCGCCAGCGCGCGGTCCTGGACCGGGCCCCACGTGATTTGCTCCCACTTGCACGGCGCCCTGCGAGCCGCCAATCCATATCCACGTTTTTGTGTTGTAGACAAACTCCCATAGATCGTTGTAGGCGGACAAACTGTTAACGTATGGCCCTTTGGCACCGCCGAACATCCGGAAGTTTCCGCGCAAGTCCTGCCAAGCTGCCGCATGGAATCGCGGGGGAGGAAGATTCGTGCCCGCGGCGACCCCCTGTTTGCCGTAGGACCCGGGTTGGTTCAACGTTGCCGGGCCGGCCACCAGCGTCCACTGCCCGTTTGTATACTTCCAAAGATCATTTAGGTATCCGGATACGGGGCTACTGCCGACCGTCTGACATGTCGCGGTGTTGCTCGCCCCGAACCCTAAGCCACCAAAAACCCACACACTCCCATTCGCATCAGTCCAGTACGATGCGCCCACTCGGCCGCCCAGTGCCGCGGCGCCGACAACGCCAGGCAAACAGCCGCCCGCGTAGTACTGCTTTGAAGGCGTCGGATACCAGGTCCAGGTCCCGCCGTTTCCCGCAGCATTAGGCGTAAATTGCCACAGGTCGTCGACGAGGTACGGTCCGGCGTCGGTGCAGTCATGGACTCCGGACGGTAGGCACAATCACGGCCNNGGCTGAGCCCAAGAGGGTGCGCGGCTAGGCGCCGTAACATGACCTCCAGGTCCCGTTCTGCGCTCACGGCCGAATTCCTGTCGTTCGTGAGTTCTCGTTCCATCTCTGTGTGTTTGCGCAGCAGCGCGATGACTTCCGGGACGTTATCCATGGGTTTTCCTCTTCACTCGGCGGCGTGGGGTCCGTTTCGATGATACTGGTTTCTTAAGGCTAATTCGTTGCTTGGGCTTCGCTCGAATCTTATGGCGCGGTGTCTTCACCGCAAGCACGCGGTTCTTTGCGATCGCGCGCGCAATCACCGTCGCGAGCTGACGGCGGTAATCCTCGACCTGAGATGCTAGATCGGCGATGCGCGCATCGCGCGCCCGAAGCTCGGCGCGATCCGTGGCGAGCTCTTTCATCAGCAAATTCACGTGCTCCCG
>PMUK01000228.1 GCA_003166915.1 Candidatus Cybelea palsarum | reverse complement strand
TCCTCGGTAGGCGGCTCGATCCTGTAAACTCCTCACCTCGTGCCGGCATTCGGGAAAAAATCCTTGCCCGAAGGCCGGTACGAAGGTACCATAGAAAGGGCCCGACTTGACGGGGAACTGCCGGGCTGACCGTCCCTTGCTTTACCCCGCAGATCGGAATCGATGCAGACAACCGTTCGACCAGTCCCGACGTTCGATAACGCCGAATTCGAAGGCGCTCTAAGAGCGGCAGACTTTGACCGTTGCCATCAAATTATCGACGGCAACGAGACGCCCGATGGCGTCATCGCAGCTGCGCGGCTAGCCTCGCGCGAGCGCCGATTTTTCGATGTCATCGGCTCGCTTTCGGACTTTCCCGAGGATTCCGGCCGCCTTCGTGTAGCCCGCGACGTTTTTTTGGGCGCCGCTTTGGGATACACGAGTGACTACGTAGCGGGACAAAGGCTGATCAATCGTGCCCTGGACGACTTACTGCCAGGCGATTCCCTGTACGATGAAGCGTACTTCTACACGGCTGCAATCGCGTGGATGCAGCACGATCATCGCACGGCCGAAGAGGCCGCGACGGTCCAACTGCGGTCGAACGATCCGAACAACCGAGCCAGGGCCCACATCATGCTTTCGTGGATTGCGTTGCGGCGCAGCGACGTGCTCCGGCAGGTCGAAGAGCTGGAAAAGGCCCTTGACGAGCTCGACGGCTCGGAAATGCCTGATGAGTACCTCCGCGGGAACGCGCTCCTCACGCTTGCCCTGCTGTGCCGGGAGATGCCGCTGCACGACGTAGCGGCGCGCGTTCGTCATACCTACAACGCGCTGCCCTGGACGACGGGGCTCGCACTCGAGCACTTTCAAGTTACCCGTTTCCTTGCGGCGGTCGATGAGTTGCAGGGCAATGAACTGGCCGCTTTCGGTTCCTTCAAAAAGGCAGGCACGCTGGCGCCGTCCGAGCATTGGGGCGTCCTGTGCTACTTGGATCGAGCGCTTCTCGCCCGGAATACCGGCGAAACGGCCTTTTCCGCCGAGCAGTTGCAGGAGGCCAGCGAGATCGCCCAACGCATCTCGTGGAATGAAGTGACCGGCGAAGAGCGTGAGGCGCTCCTGGTTCTCGCCGAGCTGCACGCCAACGAAAACCCTGCGGTGGCCGAACAATATTTAGCGCGTTTTCGCTCGCTTAAGTCATCGGTCACCCCGATGTTCTCGTACGGCAGCGATCCTCGCGTTCGCGGTTTCGAAAGCTACTCGCAGGGCATCGCCTGGCTTCGGCTCGGCGATACGGAAGAAGGAAAAACTGCGCTTACGGAAGCGTGGTCGATCTTCGAAGACTTTAATTACGGGTGGCGGGCCGCGTTGTGCGCGATGGGCCTTTTCGAAGCGACGCGCGACAAGCGCTGGCTCGAGCGGGCCGCTCACAAGATCGCACCCTGGCCGAATAGCTGGATCGCCCGCCGAATCTCCGATTCAAAAATGTCGACCGTCGTTCCGCTCGAGCGCATCCCACCTGCGAAGCGCGAAGTGCTCGCGTTATTGCGCGAGGGCCAGCGTAACGCGGAGATTGCCAAGAAGCTTGGACGTAGCCCGCACACCGTCCGCAACCAGCTCGCCCAGCTCTTCCAGACTTTCGACGTCAAGAGTCGCGCGGAGCTTGTCGCCGTGCTCTCCAAGCAGGTTGTTCCAATAACGAGCTTGACGCGACATAAGCGAAAAGACGTTTAGGCCAAGCCCCTGGCGGCTCTTCCTTCGGGCACGGTCGCGTTTTTATTCTCCGACATCGAGGGAAGCACGCGACGGTGGGACGCCCATGGCGAGGCGATGCGTGATGCCGTACGACGGCATGACGAGATCGTGCGGTCCGAGATCGAACGGCGGCGAGGATACGTTTTTAAGACGATCGGCGATGCCTTTTGCGCCGCGTTCTGGAGCGTCGGTGAGGCGCTCGAAGCGGCGGTCGATGCGCAGCGACGCCTTGGCCGCGAGAACTTCGCCGATGTGGACGAGTTGCGCGTTCGGATGGCGATTGCGGCAGGCGAGGCCGACGAACGCTCCGGCGATTATTTCGGCACGGCGGTCAATCGCGCGGCGCGTCTGGTCTCGACCGGTCACGGCGGCCAGATTCTCGTCTCGGGAGATGTCGCCGATCTTATAACGGGGAGCCTCCCGCCGGGGATAACGCTGCGCCAACTCGGCACCATTGCGCTGCGCGACCTCAAAGCGCCCGAGCGCGTTTTTCAGGCGATTGGTGCGGAGCTGCGCACCGAGTTCAAAGCCCTGCGCGCGCTCGAAACGCCGCCCAACAATCTTCCGCTGCAAACGACGAGTTTCGTCGGAAGGCAGCAGGACGTTCTACGGATAGAACGGCTTCTCGAAACCGAAGCCCTCGTCACGGTCGTTGGCGCCGGCGGTATGGGGAAGACGCGACTGGCTCTCGAGGCGGCGGCATCGGTGCTCAACGATAGGAAAGACGGCACCTGGTTCGTCGACCTCGCTTCCATCTCCGACGAAGCGCTCGTGATCAGCGTCTTGCTCTCGGTGCTCGGCGTCGATCAGGCCAAAGGTGTCGCGCCGCTCGAGGCGCTCCTCAAATATCTGGAAGAACGCGAGCTGCTGCTCGTTCTCGACAACTGCGAGCATCTGATTGGCGAGGTCGCGCGCGTTGTGGCGGCGATGATAAGCCGTTGCCGCTACGTTACGGTTCTAGCAACGAGCCGCGAACCGCTCAACGTCGGCGGCGAAAACGTCTAAGAAATGTCGGGACTAAATCTCGATTCCGCGGTGCAACTCTTCAACGAACGCGCCCGCGCGGCGAGCCGAGACTTCCGCATCGAGACGAACGCGGCGCTCGTTGAAGACATCTGCCGGCGACTCGACGGAATCGCGCTGGCGATCGAACTCGCCGCGGCGCGCGTCCGAACGATATCGGTTGAAAAGCTCTCCGAGCACCTGGAGCTGCGAGTGCTCTCCGGCGGGCGCGATCGCCAACCGCGCCAGCAAACCATGCGCGCCCTGATCGATTGGAGCTACAATCTCTTGGCGCCCGAAGAGCAGGATTTTTTGCGGCGCAGCGCCCCCTGCATGGGCGGATTCACGCTCGAAAGTGCGATCGCGCTCTGCGGTACGGATGATGTCGGCGCGATCGATCTCGTCTCATCGCTGGTTGACAAGTCTCTATTCGTTAGGGAAATGCAGGAAGCGGATCCCCGGTATCGTTTGCTGGAACCGATTCGTCAGTTTGCCCGCGAGAAACTCGAGGAAATCGGCGAAATGCGGGGCGCTTTGCAGCGACACGCGCAAGTCTATGCGGCAATCGCCCGTGACGGTTACGAAGAGTGGGATACGAATCCTCGCCGCGACTGGCTGGCGCGATTAGAAAACGAGCTGCCGAACTTCCGCGCGGCCTTGAGTTGGACGGTCGGCAAAGAGAACGATCGCGAGCTCGGCGCCGAGATTGCGGGCGACACGGCGCCCGTCTTTCTGCGGCTTTCACTTTTGAGCGAAGGTACGCTGTGGTGCGAGCGGGCTCTGGGCGACGGCGCACCGCTGCCGGCAGTCGTCGAGGCGCGCGTGCGATACACGCTCTCGATGTTGTATAACAATCAGGGCGCGACGAAAAATGCGTTCGCGCAGGCACTCGCGGCGGAGTCGCTTTACCGGCAAATTGGCGACGACCGTGGACTAGCTCGCGCAGTCTCGCAAGTCGCCAATCAGCATTCTCGCGAAAAACGATTAGGCGAAGCCAAATCGGCTGCGGAAGACGCTCTGCAGCTCGCCCGCGAGTGTGGCGACCAGCGGCTGCTTGCAGATGTGCTGCGACGATGTGCGCGCAGCTTCTTGACCGACGGCGTGGAGCGCGTCCGAGGAATGTATGCCGAAAGCGTTGCGATCTTTCGATCGCTAGGCCGCGATGACGAGACGGCACGAGCGTTGACGTGGTTGGGGCAGTTCGAGGCTGAAGTCGGAAACTATGACGAGGCGGCGAAGCAGCTGATCGAGGCGAAGTCGTTTGCCGATGACGAACTCGTCGTATCGGTCGTGGGAGAGGTGGCCGCCTGTTACCTGGCCACAGGCGACCGCGCGAAGGCCGAGCCGGCTGCACGCGAAGCGCTTGCGTTAGCCGCGAAGTTTCATCAACCCATCGAAATGCTGTCTGCGATTTCCTACGTCGCAGCTCTGGCGGCCGAACGCAATGCAACTGAGGCAGCCGTCCTTATCGGATACGCCGAGGAACGGCTTCGCGTGGCCGGCTGGCAAAGGATCCATCTCGATCTTGCAATAGTCGAGGGCCTTCAGGATGCGCTTACGCGGCGGCTCGCCGATACGGAACTTGCACAACTTTTTGCTGCAGGGGCGGCCATGTGCGAAGAAGAGGCGGTCGCTCGCGCGACCGCCCTCACGTCGTTATTCTGACACTTCGATGACGAAAGGTTAGCAGTGACCGAGGCCGGCCTCGCGACGAACGTTCTGTTCTCTACCGCTGCTGTAGTAACACTGCTGCGTCAGCGTGAAGATGCCGGTTTCACCAGAGCATCCGTTGACCGCCTTATAGCTTCCGGTGAGCTCGTTGTCCGACGACCTGTACGAGGCGGAGTAGTAAAACTCACAAGCCGTGCTGGCGATCGTCGATTCGAAAGCGCCAAATACATAGTCGTGGCCGCCCCGGCCGCGGTTGGCCTGCAGACCGTCACGGCCGCCGCTTGCGATCGTCGGGTTATCGTAGTTCGCGCTTCCAAACGTGAAGACGAAATAGCCGCCGAGGCCGCCGCCGTCGCCAGCGAAATTAGCGATGGCCGTGCCCGAGCCGAGAACACTGTCGCTTACCGATCCGGAGTACTGCCCGGTAAGGTTTTGGCCGTTGCCGTGCTGCCACTCCGGTGTCTGGAACGCAGGCGCCGGGCCGGCGCTCAAAGCGATGAGACCAAATGCAAAAAGTGCTGGAATATAGCGAGGCAAATATTTCACTAGGGGCTCCTCTTATAAAGTAAAGCGCGGCTCCCGCGCCTGGTAGAGTTACGCCCTTGCTTGCCTGGCGCCCTTTGGACCGGCACGGAGTGACCAGACCCATCCTCGTTCATCGCTCGCAACCCAAAAAGAGGGGCGAGGCTTTCGGAACCTTGGCGCGAACGCCAGCTTCCCTTCATTGCTCTACTTCGTTAGGAGGTAGCCGGGGTGCTCGTCGCAATCCTCCTGGGATTTCTTGCCGGATTGCGCACGTTCACGGCTCCGGCCGTCTTGTGGCTCATGCGGCGCGATTCACCTTTGGCGTATGCCTTAGGCGTACTCGCGCTCGTCGAATACGTCGGCGACCTTTATCCCAAAACCCCTGCGCGCACGCGTCCGGCCGGCTTGATCGCTCGGGGGTGCAGCGGAGCCTTTTGCGGATGGACGGTGGCATCGCTGAGCGGTACGCCCGTTGCGGGCCCGGCGCTGGCCGGCGCCGTCGCCGCCATTATCGGGGCTTACGTCGGATTGGCCATCCGTTCGCGGGCCATTACACTGATCGGACGCGTACCTGCGGGACTGCTGGAAGACGTCATCACCGCCGCGGCGTCGGTGGCCGTTGTGGCGTACGTCTAGGCGGACCTCCGCGTTGCGGCGAAGGTTGGCCATTGTTTTCGTTCACCATCGTTTTTAGTCAAGAAAGGGCTATGAATGCCGCGCTGCGGGTTTTTTTGTAGGGGACTACTCCTCACTTTACTGCTTGTTGCGTGCTCCGCGGGCAAAGACGCAGGAATCCCGCCGAGCGCGTCGCTCGCTCGTACTGGTGCGCAAGCTGGAAGCCTTGGGGTTCCCATGACGAGCGGCACGTTCTATGTCGCGAACTATTACGCGAGCACGATTTCGGTTTTTGCGCCCGGCAAGAAGTCACCGGGCCGCACGATCTCGAGCGGCATCTCCTTTCCTAACTCGCTGACGCTGGATAACGCGGGAAACCTGTACGTCGGTAACTACGGCACTCCCAGCGGGAGCCTTACCAGCACAGTATCGGTTTACTCGCCGGGTAACAGTAACCCCGCGCGAACGATCGTCAACGGCGTGTACGGGCCGTTTGCATTGGCGATCGATCGTTCGGGCAAGCTCTACGTCGCAAATAACGGCGGAGATACGGTCACCATCTACGCGCGAGGATCCACATCACCGGCGGAAACGCTCACGCAGGGAGTTCGCGGCCCCGAGGCGCTCGCATTCGATAGCGGCCGCAACCTCTACGTCGCGAACTTTGACAGCAACACTGTCACCATGTACGCGCCCGGTAAAACCAAGCCGATGGAGACTTTCAAACAAGACGTGGCGGGGCCGGCGTCGCTGGCGGTGGATTCGGCCAACAACCTTTACGTGGCCAATCAGCGAAGCAGGTCGATCTCGATTTATCCATTCGAGAAGCGAAAACACCCGCGGCAGATCACGAAAGGGGTGGCCAAGCCGATCGCCCTTATCTCCAGTGCGGGCGACCTGTACGTCCTCGACTATGCGAGAAAGACCCTGAGCGCGTACGATGAAACGACGCTGGCTCGCGTGGCCGTCCAGTCGGACGGCATCCAATGCCCGAGCGCCATGACCCTTAGCACGACTGGTAACTTATATGTGACCAACTCGTGTCCAAGCGGCGTCTCGATCTATGCCGCCTCGAATCTTACGTTAGAGAGTTCGATCAGCCACGGGATCAGCTATCCCGTCGCCGTGAGCGTTGCCCGGTAGGGCCAGCGTAAGCGCCGCGACGTGCGGCTAAGCCATCATACGATTCTGCGCTCCGTTTCGTTTTCTGGACGTTTCGCTCTTGTCTCGAAGGCAACTTTGTGATACAAAGTAAATAATGGAACTGCAGCGAGCGCTTTCCGATCTTGCGGAAGTCCGCGACCGGCTCGCGGCGCTGCAGCGCTTCGAAGGCTATTCGGGTCTCGCAGCCGCGGGCAGCGGCATCGCAGCATTTATCGTCGCGTTTCTTCAGCTGCGAATCGTGCCGATGCCGGTAACCTCGGAGGGGTTGCACGCCTATCTCACGATCTGGCTCTCGTGTTTAGCCGTCGCGCTGGCGCTCAACTACGGCGCGGTAGCCGTGTGGCTCCTCGAGCACCGTGCACCCGGCGCTCGCAGTCGTTTTCGTACCGCCGCGCTCTCCATTGCACCGAGCATCGTCTTGGGCGGCGCGCTTACCTTTGCGCTCGTCGGGCATTCGGCATTCGCGCTGCTGCCGGGGACCTGGTTCGCCTTTTATGCGATCGGACTTTTCGCCTCACGCGGCGCGATCCCGGCTTCGACGTTTGGTGTAACGGTCGGATTCGCGCTGCTCGCCATGGTATTTCTGGCTAGCCCGTTCGACGCCGTTGCCCTCGCCTGGTGGGTGATGCCGATTGGATTCGGAGCAGGCCAGCTCGCCATCGGCTATCTGATCTGGCTCGATCGCGCTTCGTGAGTACGTCACCACAAGCGCCGTTTGCCTACGCCGGGCTCGAGCGAATCTTTCACGAGCGAGGAAGGCTCGCGATCTGTACGTGTTTGATCGCGCATCCCGACGGACTGTGCTTTACGGAGCTGCAGAGCGCGTGCGATTTGACCGACGGCAATTTGAACCGGCATCTTCACGCGCTCGCGGAAGTCGGAATCGTGGCGACGGATAAGCAGCGGGGAGCCGGCCGTCCGTCGACGATCTATCGCATCACCAAACGAGGCCGCGAACGTTTTCTCGCATACGTTGACGAGCTGGAGTCGGTCGTGCGCGACGTGCACGAACGATCGGTGACCTCGGTCACGAGACCGAAGCTGGCGACGACGTGATCCCGCATCACATTGCGATCATCATGGATGGCAATCGTCGGTGGGCGCGCGAGCGAAAGCTTCCGATCGCGTACGGTTACCAGCGTGGCGTCGCGGCGCTGCGCCGAACGTTGCGGGCCGCGCGGCAGGCGAGGATCCGGATCGTCACTGCATTTGCTTTTTCCGAGGAAAACTGGAAGCGGCCGTCCGGCGAAGTCGAGCTGCTGATGGGCCTGTGCATTGCGGCGGCGAGCGGCGAACTGCGCACCCTTGCTCGCGAAGGCGTACGCGTTCGGCTCTGCGGGCGAAGCGACCGGCTTCCCGCCGCGGCTCGCGGCGCTCTTGCCGAGCTCGTCGCGAAGACGGCCGGCAACGATGAGGTGACGCTCAATCTCGCAATCGACTACGGAGCGCGCCGCGAGATCGGCGATGCCGTCCGCGCGTTGGTTCGCGAAGTAAATGCCGGACTGCGCGACGTGGACTCTATCGACGAGCACGCGGTCGAAAGCCGGCTGTACACGGCCGGCCTCCCCGATCCCGATCTGGTCATCCGAACCGGCGGCGAGCTGCGCCTCTCGAACTTCCTGTTGTTTCAAGCCGCCTACGCGGAGTTTTGGGCGACCGAGACGTACTGGCCGGATTTTGGCGAGGTCGAGCTTAAAGCCGCGCTCGACGACTACGCGCTACGTCAACGCCGCTACGGCACTTAGAAAACCTCTGATTAATCCGAGGTTCCTTAGAGGTTCCTAGGGCCAAGCTCGCCGCGCGCTTCGAGCCGGGCGAGCAAGAGATGATAGTAGAGCATTCCTCGCTGCGATCCGAGTACGTCGAGCACGTTCTCGATCTGCGGTGGCGAGCCGCCCACGAACGTTAAGCCGCGGGCGACACCTGAGTCGTTCATTGGAAACACGTCGAGCCGGCCGAGTCCCCGCAGCAGGATGACCGTTGCCGTCCACGGCCCTATGCCTTTGATCGAGCGAAGCAATGCCGCCGCCTCAACGCTGGAACGTTCTTCCAGCATTCGCTCGTCAAGCGTCCCGGAGACGAGAGCCTCGGCGACGCGGCGTAACGCCGCGATCTTGTTCGTGCTCAAACCGGCGGCACGCAGCACGTCATCGTTTGCGCGAAGCGTGACCTCGGTGTCCGGGAACGCGTGCAATGCAGGTCCATTGCGTAATTCGAATGGCGAACCAAGTGCGACGACGTAGCGTCGCAGGATCGCGCTGGCGGCATGGATACTCACCTGCTGAAAAACGATTGCGTTCACGCAGGCCTCCCAAAGCGTCGGATAGCGCGGCGGCTTGACGCCCCGCATGCGCAGCGCCAGCGGGCGCAGCCATGGGATGCGCTCGGCGCCCCGGTCGAACTCTCGGAGCGTGCGGTCGGTGCCGAGCATTCGGTGCACCGTTTCTAGAGCGCGCCGGTGGGCGCGGCGTTCGCCATCGAGCCTCACGAAGAGCGTGCCCCGCTGCTGGGAAGAAACCCGTACCAGCATCGGTCGATCGGCATCCCCAAGCACGCGCAGATAGACGCCTTCCGGCATGAGCACGTCCACGAGATTTGTTGACAAGCGCCTCAGCACGCTCACGGTAAGATCGAGGCGATACGGTTCGGCAACCGGCACTTCGTACTGAGCAACGGCGAACGCCATGGATTTGCCGGCAAAGCGTTTGCCGGCGGGCAGACGGAGCCTGCCTCGCGGTTACGTGCTAACGGTATTCGCGGATTTGACGCCTTTGAACGACGCTTCGCCCGTCTCTTCCGTGCCTGGAAGAGTGATCTCGCCGGCCTTGGCGAGGGGACCACGATACGTCGTCAGGCACCCCGCGGTGCGAAAGACCTCCTCGAACACGGTCATTGCATCGGCATCGTCGCCGCAGTACGGAATGTTGGCATTAACCTGCGGCGCCACGATCAGGGCGCGGATGACTCGGTGCGTATTGAGTTTGTGGACGAGCACGTCCGCCCCGTCTCCATCCGTGCCTTCCATGGCGTCGACGACCACTGCGTTGGGCGAGATGCAGCCCGCTACCGTTAGCAGATTGTCGAGATCGGCGCGCGAGCCGGCGAAAATCAACATCTCGCACGAGGCCGCATCGTTGTAGGGCGTGTCCGCGACGCCCCCCGCCTGCCGGGCCGCCGCCTCGGCCTGACTCTCGCCAGCCGCATCGCCGAAGCAGACGCGATATCCCGCATCGACCAGGAGCTTGCCGATGGCGACCGCGCGAGCGTCCGAGCCAAAAACCGCAATCTTCATCCAAGCGTTTTACCCACTCACGGGACGATTCTTACCTTTCCTTGACAGCAGCCCGCGCAGATGCTAATCTTCGGACCATGTCTCAACCTGCGAGTGGCATAATGATGTTCTCGATGTGCGGCATGCGTATGCATGTGGCAGGGTCGTCGTGAAGCTCGCAAGTTAAGTCCGGAAACCAAAAATGCTTCTCGCGCCCCTCGCCACCACGGCGGGGGGCGCGTTTATCCTCGCTTTCCCATCGCAACAGGAGGCCTGGAAATATGAAAACGACCGTCGGGGTCGGACTGCTCGGATGCGGAACGGTCGGCTCAAACGTAGCCGATCGTCTGCAACGCGAGCGCGATATCATCGAACGCCGTAGCGGCGTTCGATACGAGCTTCGCGCGATCGCGATTCAAGATTCATTAAAGAGGCGTTCGAGCGCGCTCGAACGCCGTCTCTTCACGCGCGATGCTCGCTCCGTCGTCGACGATCCGCACGTCGATCTCGTTATCGAGGTTATCGGCGGAACGACCGATGCCGCCGAGCTGGTCGAGCGCGCGCTCGAGCGCGGCCGCCACGTCGTCACGGCCAATAAGGATTTGCTCGGCGAGCAGGGCCCGCGACTGCAGGCCCTGGCGGCATCGCGCCGCGCGGCGTTGCGTTTCGAAGGCGCCGTAGCCGGTGCAATTCCGATCGTACGAACGCTTGGCGAGGCGCTGGCGGGAGACGAGATTCTCTCGGTTGCCGGTGTCGTCAACGGGACGTGCACGGCGATCCTCTCAGCCATGGAAGAAGGCGCCGGTTTCGACGAGTCGCTGGCTCGAGCGCAACGGCTTGGTTATGCCGAAGCCGATCCGGGCAACGACGTCGAGGGAGTCGATGCGGCGCACAAGATTGCCGTCATCGCGCAACTGGCTTTTGGTCTTGCGGTGATCTCTCCGCGCATTGCGCGAACCGGAATTTCTTCGGTAACGCAGCGCGACGTGGCCCGCGCCCGCATGCTGGGATTTAGAATCCGTCACGTTGCCGCGGTCCTCCGCACGCCCGACGGCGTTTTGGCCGAGGTAGCGCCGGTTCTTGTCGCGGAGAGCCACGAGTTCGCGCGCACCGCGGATGCGGAGAACGTCGTGCAAGTTGTCGCGCGCGACGCCGGCCGGCTCATATTGCGCGGCATTGGTGCGGGCGGCGCCGCGACTGCTTCGGCCGTGCTCGGTGACGTGGTCACCGTCTTGCATGCGCTCGGCCAGGGCCGCGGCTTCGATCTGCGTGGCCGCTCGAACTCGCTCGAAACGGCGAGCCGCACCGAGCCGTTCTTCGACCGGCTTTCCCGAACCGTTGAACTTCCCAACTATGCGATCTGGGACGATGCGTTGACGAACGTTTCGATGCAGGCGCTGGTGAACGCCTGATGCGCGAGGAGACGGTGGCTATTGGCGCACTGCGGCTCGATTGCGGGCAAACGCTTCCAGCCGTCGAGCAACGCGTCACTCTTTACGGCACCCCCGCGGCTGACGGCTCAAACGTCGTTCTGGTAGAACACGCGCTGACCGGTTCGAGCCGCGCGGCCGACTGGTGGCCGGGCATCGTTGGTGAGGGCGCGCTTTTTGACCCGCGCGAGTGGTGCGTGCTCGGCATCAACGCGCTGGGAAGTTGTTATGGCTCGACGAGAACCTCGCAGCGGATCACGGTTCGCGATGTCGTGCGGGCCGAAATGCTCGCCCTGCGCGAGCTGGGGTTCGAGCGGGTCGAGCTCGCTATCGGCGGATCGCTGGGCGGTATGCGCGCGTTGCAGTGGGCGCTCGATGCACCGCAACGGATCGGCAAAGCGGTGTTGGTCGGCGCGCACGATCATCACAGCGCGATGGGTATCGCGCTCAACGCGCTGCAGCGAGAAGCGCTCGCGCTCGACCAGGTGCGCGGTCTGCGTCTCGCGCGCAAGCTTGCGATGCTCTCGTACAAGAGCGAAGAGCTCTTCAACGAGCGCCACGGCCGCCGCGACGATCGCGGTGGGAAAGCGTGTTTTGACGTTGAGGGCTACCTGGAACGTCAGGCGGATCTCTTCGAAGCTCGCATGGACGCCGCCAGCTACGCCACGCTCACTCACGCTATGGACTCCTTCGACGTGCGCGATGCCGGAGAGTTGCTCCTAAATGGAAGCGGCGCGAGAAAACCCAAGCTGACGTTCGTTGGGATCACGTCGGATTGGCTGTTTCGCCCGCAGGACGTACGGGCAGCGGCGCAGCGATTTGCGCTCTACGGCTTCGACGCGCAGTATCTCGAGTTCCAATCGCATCACGGTCACGACGCATTTTTAGCCGAGCCCAATGCGTTGCGAGCAATCTTAGAACCACTTACCAGAACGCCCGCTACGTCGGCTGTCCGGAGCAACTGATGCGCAATGGAGGATCGAACCACCCTTCGCCGCTCGGCTTCTCGACCCGAGCGGTTTGGAGCGGGCAGGAGGCGTGTCCCGCAACGGGAGCGACGATCGTTCCCGTCTATCAAACCGCGACGTTTACGCTGCCGGAAATCGGCGTGACGAAGGGCTTCGACTATTCGCGAACCGTAAATCCGACGCGTTGCGCGATGGAGCGTCAGCTCGCCGCGCTCGAGGGCGGCACGTTCGCCTCGGCCTTTGCTTCAGGCATGGCCGCGGTCGCGGGCGCGACGTCGCTGCTCTCCTGTGGCGACCACATCATCGCAACGCGCGACATCTACGGCGGCACGCATCGCCTCTTTACGACGGTTCTCTCGCGCTACGGCATCGACGTGACGTTCGTCGATACGAGCAATGCTTGCGAAACCTGGGCGGCGGCGAGGCCGAATACGCGGCTGCTCTGGCTCGAGACGCCGAGCAATCCGCTCTTGCGGCTCTGCGATCTCGAGGCCCTCGCGCGACTGCGGCCGGCAGGTACCCTAATCGTGGCCGACAATACGTTTGCGTCGCCCTTTCTGCAGCAGCCGCTTGCGTTGGGGGCCGATATGGTCGTTCATTCGACGACGAAATACATCGGTGGACACAGCGACGTTATCGGCGGTGCGGTCATCACGAACGATCGCGAGATCGCCGAGCAAGTCGCCTATCACCAGAACTGCGTGGGCGCGGTGCCCGGCCCGTGGGATGCTTATCTCACGATGCGCGGAGCGAAGACACTCGGCTTGCGCATGCGCGCACACTCGAGAAACGCGCAGGTCATTGCGGAGTTTCTCGCCGGACGCGGTGACGTCGCGGAGGTCCACTATCCGGGTCTTGCCGCGCATCCGCAGCACGAACTCGCAAAGCGTCAAATGAGCGGATTTGGCGGCATCGTCTCGTTCCGTCCGAAGGGCGGCCCCGAGCGCGCCCGTGCGATCGCAACTTCGACCTCCATCTTCGCGCTCGCAGTCTCGTTGGGGGGAGTCGAATCGCTAATCTGCAGCCCGGCCAGAATGACGCACGGGTCGCTCACCCCCCAGCAGCGCGCGCAGCTCGATATCACCGACGATCTGCTGCGCCTCTCGGTGGGCATCGAAGAGGTGGAGGACCTCGTAGCCGATCTGGCTAGCGCGCTCGACTCGGTTCCCGGGCACGGCTGAACGAGCGCCCCTATCAATGCGGCATCTCGTCGTCATCGAGGCCGAAATAGTGGCCGAGCTCGTGAATAACGGTCTCGCGCACTTCCCGCACGGCCTCCTCCCGCGTGGAGGCGATTCGGCTGATCGGGCCACGAAATATGGCGATCTCGTCCGGTAACAAGGGCATGTCGTGCGTTCGCTCGGTAAGCGCCACGCCGCGGTAGATGCCCAGAAGTTCCGAATCGTCGTCAGCATCGTCCTCGACGCTATCGAGGTCCTCGGCGGTCGGTTCCTCTTCGACGGCGATGAGAACGTTCTCAACGAGGTCGGCAAACCGTTTTGGAAGCGACTCCAACGCTTCGTCGACCACGCGTTCGAACTCCCGACGCGTCAACTCTCCTTGTAGACGCCGCCCAGAAAATTCCAAAGTGCTTCACACGCTTCGGTTGTCGCTGCCAGAACCTCCGCCTGCTTTGCCGGGGCATCGGCGGCCCGCTCGATCAAACGCCACTCGGCGGCGGAGTGGAAGATGTCCGCCTCTTCGTGCACGGTGAAAAACTCGTACTCGCGAGGATCGGTGAACCCGTAGTATCGCCGGAGCCCATCGATCTTGACGGCCGCGATCGCCGGCACTTGCGATTCAAACGCGTGCAGCGCGGCCAAGCCTGCGTAGTACGGCCGATTTCGGCAAAGATCGGTGAAGGTTTTCACGAGGCAGTGGGTCGCCGGCAGAGGCGCCGCGGCAGCGAGGTCGTCCTCCGAGAGTCCCAATGCTGCGGCGAAGCGCTTCCAGAGCGCCGGATGGTTCTCCGGGCCGAGCTCTTCATCGATGAGGTTCTGGAGGATTGCCTGCCGGGAGCTTAGGTCGCTCCTTCCATCGCTTGCAAAGTGCGGCGTGTTTGAGTGAACGGCACTCAAATACGTCGGCTCCGCCAACACGTAATGTAGATACTGACCCGCGTACTGCCCGAGCTGCTCGTACGAGAGTTCACCCTTCGACCACGCAACATAGAAGGGGTGCCCGAGCAGATGGCGGTCCGTGATGACCGAACGAACTTGCTCTTGAAATCGCGATGAAATTGTTTCCATCGCCGTGACTTCTCCGGAATTCTGGGCCGGCCCCTGTTCCGCCCGACAGGATTCTCGGACCAATGTTTGGTGAAAATGTCCGCCTCGGAGCCTCTCAAACGTCTAGGCCGTATTACACTCTTCTAGGAGGTACCGTTATGAATGAATTTCTCTATCTCTATCGCGGTGGTCAACGAGGCGAGAGTCCGGACCAGTCACAGCAGATCATGCAGAAATGGCTTGCCTGGATGAAAGATCTCACCGCCAGCGGCAATCTGAAGGATCCCGGGCAGCCGCTCGAGACCGAGGGCAAGGTCGTCAAAGGTAAAGGGGCTACGGTGACGGACGGTCCCTTCGCCGAAGCAAAGGATCTCGTCGGCGGATTCACGATTGTAGTAGCCGATTCTCTCGCGCACGCAGCGAAACTCGCGGGCGGTTGCCCGATTCTCGACGTAGATGGCTGCGTCGAGGTACGGCCCGTCATGAAAATGGATATGTAAAATGGAGCTAAGCGACCATCTCTTCCGCCGCGAAGCGGGACGTATGGTCGCCGCCCTCACGCGGGCATTTGGCCTTCACAATCTCGCGCTGGCAGAAGACGTGGTCCAAGACGCCTTCTGCCGAGCGCTGGAGGTTTGGAAGCTCCGAGGCATTCCTGAAAACCCATCCGCGTGGCTCATGAAGACCGCGAAAAATCGCGCAGTCGGCGTACTGCGGCGCGAACGTACCGCCCTGACTTTTGCGCCGGATTTGGGACGACTGCTGCAAACCGAGTGGACCCTCGCCAACGCGGTCGAGGAGATGTTCGATCCTATAGGCATCAAAGACGACCAGCTTCGTATGATGTTTTCATGCTGCCATCCGCGACTTTCAGCGCCGGCACAAGTGATGCTGGTATTGCAACTCGTCGGCGGATTTGGCGCGCGAGAGGTCGCGAGTGCGTTCGTTAGTAGCCCCGCGGCAGTTGAGAAGCGTTTGAGCCGTTCCAAGAAGACGCTGGCGGAATCGGGGGTGCTCTTCGATATCGCCGACGCTGCCGACTTTGCGCTTCGGCTCCCCGTGGTTCAGCGGGCCCTGTATCTTATCTTTAGTGAAGGTTATCACGGCGCGTCGGCCCACGCCGTCATTCGCACGGACTTGTGTTGCGAATCGATCCGGCTCACGCGTCAGCTCGCCGAACATCCGCTGGGCGCAGTGCCCTCTACGCTCGCGCTTTGTGCGCTAATGTACCTTGACGCGGCTCGCTTGCCGGCCCGTCTCGACGCTTCGGGCGATTTGAGCTCGTTGTTCGATCAGGATCGCTCGCGTTGGGATCGTGAAATGATCGACGAAGGCCGGGCGTGGCTCGAACGTTCGGCATCCGGCACCGAACTGAGCCGCTATCACGTCGAGGCGGCTATCGCCGCGGTCCACACTGATGCGCCGCGCTTTGAGGAGACGGATTGGGCGGCGATCGTCTCGCTCTACGACACATTGATGGAGATCGCGCCCTCTCCGGTCGTCGCGCTCAGCCGCGCGATCGCCGTTGCGCAGCTGCGCGGGCCTCAAAGCGGCTTGGAAGCGATCGATGCCGTCAACGACCGCGATCGGCTGGCCGAGTATCCGTTCTATTATGCAGCTCGGGGCGAGCTCGAGTTGCGCCGCAAAAACAACGCGATCGCTCGCGACTACTTTCAGACTGCGCTCGCGCTGGCTCGCAACCCCGTGGAGCAGCGCTTCCTCAAAAAGCGCGTCGACGCGTGCGCCTGACGAAGACCCCCACGAAGTCGTAGCCCGTCACGCGGTGGTCGCGGCGGGCGCTAAATCTACGTGGGTTTCTTCGAGCGACCCGATCCTCGAGTCGTCCAAAGCGCCGACCCCACGCCGCCGGCAGCGGTCGTCGGCGCGTTGAAACGCCACGTGCTGGCGTTCGCGATTTGCTTCGTCGCGAGCGCCGGCGCGTACGCAGCAAATGTCGAAGCGGGGCTGCATCCAAGCGCCGCGACGCGCGGCAGCATCGTGGCGACCGGGCTTGACGCTCTCGTCACGATCGAACGCGACACGCGCGACATCCCGCATATTCGGGCCGCAAACGAGCACGATCTGTACTTTGCCGAGGGTTACGTGCAGGGCTCGGATCGGCTCTTCCAGCTTGATTTGACCCGTCGCTACGCGTACGGCCGGCTCGCCGAGGTGTTCGGAGCGAAGGCGCTCGCACTGGACAGGGCGCAGCGCGCGGTCGATATCAACGGTATCGCCGAGCGCCAGCTGCGCGCGATGGCGCCGCACGACCGTGAAGCGATCGTCGCATTCAGCGAAGGGGTCAACTCGGCCGCGGTAACGCAGTCGCTGCCGGTCGAGTTCCGCATGCTGCTCTACCAGCCCGCGCCCTGGACGCCGAAGGATTCCCTGGCAGTCTCCATCGTGGTCTCGCTCGAGCTCGCCGACTCATGGCACGACATCTTCGCGCGCGATGCCGTTTGGCGGCAGCGACCGCGCTGCTTCGACAGCCTCTTCCCGTTGTCCGATGCCCGTTACGACGTGACGATCGACGGCATGCGAAACTCGCCCCGCGCACCCGCGCCCGAGAGCGGTTGCGGTACCGTGGGATTGGCGATGCGGCCGCAGCGGCCCGCAATCGGCAGCAATGCTTGGGCTGCGGGTTCGATGCGGGCCGTCGATGGGCACGCGCTAATAGCAAACGACCCGCACCTCATCTTGACGATTCCCGGCATTTGGTACGTCGTCGACATCGAATCGCCGCAAGTGCACGCCGCCGGCGCGACGATTCCCGGGATTCCGGGGGTCCTCCTCGGGCACAACGAGCGCGTCGCCTGGGCGTTGACGAACGCCGAGATGGCAACGACGAGCGCATTCGAAGCGGGGCACCTCAACCGGAAATCCTGGGTTACCGAGCGTTTCCGCGTGCGTTTTTCGCGCGACGCTAGCGCACGTTACTATCGCACGTCGCGTGACTTCTCGGTGCCCGATGATGAGGAAGGAGGTTCCGCGATTGCCCTCGTGCGGTGGCCGATTTACACGGAACGGCGCTCGACGATTGCGACGGTGCTCGCGCTCGATCGCGCGCGCGACATAGACGCCGCATTGGGGATTATCGCAAACTACCGCGGCTCGCCGCAGAATTTCATCCTTGCCGATCGCAGCGGCAGGATCGCCTTCCACGTCGCCGGTCTGGTCCCCGACGATCCGGCGTGGGGGCGTTACGTCCACCCCGCGCCCGATTTGCGCACGGTGTTCGCGCCGATTCCGTTCGCGCGGCTTCCGCGAAAGGATCCGGCTCGCGACGTCATCCTCGCCTCTGCCAATAATAAGGCGTACACCTCTGCCTATCCATTCCGTTTGTCCGCGCAGTTCGAACCGCCGTACCGCGCTTATCGCATTGTGGAGTTGCTCCACTCGCGTCCGAGGTACGACGCCGCGTATTTTGAGCGGATGCAGCTCGACACACTTTCACCAATCGATCTGGAGATTGCGCGCGACGTCGTGCGATTCGTCCGCGCGCACCCCCAGCAGGAGTCCCGCGCGGACGTACTCGCAGTGCTCGGCCGATGGAACGGCCGCTACGAGCCGGATTCGCAGGCGGCAGCGCTAGAGCATATGCTTCGTGTTGCGGTGCTCGGGGATGCCCCCGAGTTTAGCGCGCGGCTCAATGAGTTGCGAGGCGTCGACGACGCGGCTGCGCGCGACCTCGAATCGGACCTCGAGGGGTGGTTTTCGTTTGCGTTCGCGCAGCGCCGCGTATGGCGAGAGGCCGGAGGCATGCGGATCGAGCATCCGCTCGCGCCGATGAACTTCGCGTTTCTTAACGGCGCGTGGCTCCCTGGTGCCGGAGACGAGTATACGATTCGCCTGCAGGAGCCGGGCTTCGCGCAGAGCTTCCGCGCCGTATGGGACGTCGGTGACTGGGACCGCGGCGGCATCGCGATTCCGAGCGGCGAGTCGAGGGAGCCGGGCTCCGCGCACTACACGGATCTCACGCGCGCCTGGGTCGCCGGCCGTCTCCAAGCGCTTCCATTTGGTCGCGCCGCGGTTCGGCGAAGCGCGGCCGACACGCTCGTGCTCCGTCCACACTAACCCTCGCCCCATTGACACTTAGACGCGCTGTCGAGCGCACGTTCGGTGTTGAGTTGGCGTTGCGTAGGAAAAAACAGCGGCATGAGAATATTTAGTTCTTTAATAGCAAGCGCTTTCTTTGGCTTGGCACTGTCGACGGCGGGATATGCACAAGTCCCTCAGGGGCCCCCCTATATCGACACCGCCTGCGGTACCTGGCAGGGAGATACGTGGACCCCGAATGGAACGTGCGCCGGAGACGTGAAGCGTCACGCCGTCATTGCGGGCACGATAACCATCGTCAAGGGTCATCTCGTGACGGTTCAGCAAAGTACGGGGACGGTCGTCGTTGACGACACTCCCGCGCTAAACAACCAGTTCTCGGGAAGAGTGGCTGTAGGCCGCCGCATCGTGGCACACGGCTACTGGGATGCCAACAATTTCTATGCCACGATCATTACAACGGCGGCGACTAGCCCGTAAGGGCTAGCTGGACGTTACGGGCGGCTCCGGCTACGTGAGTTCGCTACGTTTTCAGACTTCCTTTACACCGAGCACCTAAACTGCGACGAAACCCCTGCCGCCAACCGTTGAGGTGCTTCTGTGTTTATGTTTCCCAAGGAATTCCAACGCAACGGCGCATTTGCGCTCGCCGCGCTCTTTATCATGGCCGGCTGCAACGCAGGCATCGGTCGCAGCATTACACCGGCCGCTCCCCAACCGGCGCTTTCGCGCAACGCTCCCTCAGGCGACGCCATTTCTTCGGACGTCTCGCTGTTAAAGGAGCTCAAAAAGCAGGTCGTTATCGGCTCGACCGTCGATCCGCAGAACGGAGCGCAGAACCCGTACGGCTTGACCGTCGCCCCGATTACCTCCGGACTCCTTAAGAAAGACGATTTGGTCGTTTGCAACTTCAATGCAAAGTCCAACAAACAGGGAACGGGCGCTTCGATCGTTGCCTTGCATCCCGTTGCGGGCTCGACCCCGGCTCACGTGTCGTCCGACAAGACGCTCGTCGGCTGCGATGCATTAGCGCTTGACACCGGCGACGGCATCTGGGCTGCTGCAATGGTCGCCAACGATAATCCGGTGCTTTCCGCCGGCGGCAAGCTCGTCACGAATATCTCGGGCAAACCATTCAACCAACCATGGGGGCAAATTTACGCGGAGACTAAAGCCGGACCGCCGGCATTCTACGCTACGAATGCCGGAACGGGTACCGTGGTCCGTATCAATCTGGGCTCCAAATTCACCTACGACGTCATCGCAAAGGGGTTTCCGGTCAACCACGGCGTGCCCGGAACCGCAATGGCCCCGTCGGGCCTGGCCTACGACGAGAGCAGCGATACGCTCTATTTCGCCGATGGCAAAAACAACACGGTCGTCGCCTTCAAGAACGTCTCGAAGATCCCGAAGGGCGGAATCAAAGCCATCGACGGCGGAATGAAATTCTCAGGCCCTTCGGCCGGCGATGCGCGCGTCGTCTTCGCCGGGAAACCGCTCAATGGGCCGATCAGCATGGCTCTGCTGCCCGACGGTAATCTCGTGGTCGGCAACACGCTCGATCCCGCGGGGAAGAATCTGATGATCGAGTTATCCGCCGCCGGCAAGCTTTTGGACGTACGCAACGTCGACACGGGTGCGGCTGGAGCGCTCTTCGGTATCGTCGCCACGGGAACGAACGATTCCAACACAAAGATTTTCTTCAACGACGACAACGACAACAACGTCCAAGCCCTGGAGCATTAGTCGGGGTTCCCGCTCACTTTAGACTTTTTTCATCTCAACCCGATAGGCTCATCTCTACCAACCGAAACTTTTTGGAGGTTTTATGTCAAAACGAATCGCGGCTCTCTTGTTCGCAGCAGGTGCTGCCATGCTCGCTGCTTGCGCTGGGCACAGCTCACCGAGCGCGGCCGGGGACGGTTCGGTCCTGCTGCCTTCCTTCGATAAGAATCTAATGATCACCGCAACGCTCCCGCAGAATACGATCGGCGAGGAACTGCCGACCGAGGGTTTGGGAACGATTGACGACTCCTTTTGGAGCGCGACGCTGGGAGGATTCACGCAATCGAGCTTTTCGCAAGCCCTCGGTTTCTCGCCCGGCACGAAGATTACGCTCATGAATATTTCCAAGAACATCACCCATACGCTCGATTACGTCAAGAAAATCAAGGGACCGCCTGCGAAGTTTCCGGCGAACCCGAACCTCCCCATCTCGGCTCACGGGAACGGCGTTTTCGGGAAGGGATTCGCTAGTGGTCCGATCTCTCCGGGCAAATCGGTGACGATCAAGCTCTCGAAGGCCCGCACCTACTTATTCGGCTGTGCCTTCCATTACGGTGAAGGCATGCACGACGTGATCGTCATTAAGCCGAACGCGACGCCGGGACCAGAGGCGACGCCACCGGCGTAGTGAAGTCACGCGTTACAACATCGTGCCCCATGGAGGCGCCCGCGATTTGCGGGCGCCTCCGGCTCATGTCTTCACGTGAAAGCCGCGAGTTCGGCGCGGGAGCGCACGCCGAGTTTACGATAGGCAGCCGCAAGGTGGGTCTCGACGGTGCGTTCGCCAATCGCAGTCTCCGCGGCGATTGATTTGTTTGAATAACCGCGAGCGGCGAGTTCGACTACTTCGCGTTCGCGGCGCGTAAGCTCGGACGCGCTCGACCGTTCCGAACGCTGTACGCTTCCGGTCCGTATCCGGCGCAACGCGCGCGTGGCGCCGAGTCTCTCGTAAATGGCGGCCCGGGCGAGCTGCCCACCTGCCTCCGAGGCGATGGCCTGTTCGATCTGCCAGCCCAGCGAATGGAATGCACCGGCGGCGCGCAATGCGGTCGGCGCATCGCCGGTCCGGCGCGCGTCAAAGAGGAGCAAAAATGCGGCGGCGAGCGGGTTGGAGGCATCCTTTGCGATTTGCTCGAGGAGGGCGCGGGCCGCCGCAACTTTGTCGTCGGAAAGAACCTCGGCCGCGACATCGCAAAGCCAGTACGCCTGGTCGGGGACCTCGACGATCTCCATAGCTTTTTCGGCGATCGCGCGAGCCCGTTGGATTTCGCCGTGTTCGAGAAGCGTGCGCGCGGCAGCGCCCGTCAGCGCCGCGATCAGTTGCGATTCGCGCAACTGCATCGCGGTCTGCACCGCGCTTTCGATATCGATCGCGTCGATATCGGCGGCGTCAATCAGGCCGCGCAGCCGCAGGCCCAGCGCCCACGCAAAGCCGGACGACATCGGCCGAATCGGCGCAACGGTCAGTGTCGCCAAGTGACCGCTGGCGGGCGTAGGCCGTACACGTCGAGTTCGGTCTGCGTGCCGACGTAGACGCGGCCGTTTGCGATCGTAGGAACGGAGAACTTGTTCGCGGGGCCGGCGCGGTCGCGAGCGCCGGCCTGATCGCTGGCGTAAAGCTCCTGAGTGACGTCACGCGCGTCATACGCGCGCAATACCGCAGGTGGGCCGCCACGAACTCTGCCGGAGACTCCGACGACCCAAACGATCCCGTTCTGCTCGCCATTGGAGGAGACCGACGGCGTTGAGCCGGGATAGTTGAACGACTCATCGCTCTGGGAGACCGGCGTCCCGGATAGCCGCGCGCCGTGAACGGCGTAACGATCCAGATGCGCGCCGTTGGCCGCATAATAAACCGCGCCGCCGAAGTAAGCCGGGCTGCTGTAATAGCCGTTGCGGAGATTGGCGTCGAGTTGCTGCACGACGTGGTTTCCATCGCGATGGAAGCGGCCCATGGCGTCGCGGTCGAGCACGAAGAGCACGCCCTCTTTGCCACCCGTGACGGCTTCGTGAGGATGGGGCCCGGGATGGTCGGGCAGCAGCATGACGCCGCCGGATCCTAAATCGCCGTCACGCCGCGACATCGGACGTTCGTTGTACGGCGCGAAGTAATCGACGACGTTTAGTTGGCTCTTCGCCGCGAGGCGTAAAACCGACATGCCGTGATTTGGTCCGCCGACCGCAGCATTGAACGCGCCGTTTCCCGTCGAGACGTACAGGTTGCCGCCGTCATCAACGGCTGGCGCGGCCCCACCCTCCCAGATCCCGCCGAGTGCCCTTCGGCGTTACGCAGAAGACGCGCACGACGTCGAGTGTCGCGGCATCGAACCCGATCATCCATCCGCGCGCGTCGTCATTCGACGCATATGGGACGTAGACGATTCCGCGGTCCAGCGCCAAACCCGAGCGTTGAAACGCAGTGTGCGGATGAAAATCCACTCCGGGGAAGCCGGGCGCGGTCGCATGCACGGTGACCGGGCTGCCGGGTACTTCGGCACCGCTCGCGACATCGAGCACGTGCAGCCGGTGGACAAACCTGCCGCGTTCGTCGGTTTGTACGTCGACGTAGAGGCGTCCCGTTGCGGGATCGACCACCGGCGTCCCGGTGATCCCGTGTTCCGGCGCCATGATGGTCGGATCGCACTCAGGTTGACGCGGGCTCGTGCAGGGAACTGTTGTGATACCGCGGCCGGGATCGATGAAGCTATCGTGCCACAGCGGAGCGCGGGCGACCAAGGCGTCGAATGCGAAGACGCTGTCGTGCTCGGTTGCGACGATCACGACGTCGTGCGTCCCATGACCGCGAACGCGCGGCACGTACAGCGGCTGCGCGTAGATCTGGCCGTCGACGCGATAGGAGAAGAGTTTGCCGAAGCGTTCGCGGTTCACGAGCGTTGGCGTGAGGAGCGTCTCGGCGCGATTCTGTCCCGTTCGCGCACGGTCGTTATGCCAGGTGAGCACACCGGGGAAGGCATCGGCAGGAGGACTTGACGCCGGAGGACGCGGTGCCGGCAGAGGCGATGCGCACGCTGTAAGTGCGATCGCCGCGACCGTTGCAAACGAGCAAAGCTTTCGCATTGGGTCACTCCTCCCGTAAGAACGGTTCGGTGTGGACTCGATGCTTCCGCTAGCGGCGCTGAGTGCGGCCGCGAGTGCCGCTCACTGGGACCACCGCCTTCGACTGATCCAGCGAGTGGTCGTGACGAGCGTTGGCAACGGCTGCGGCAATCGTCGGCATATCCGCTCCCTCGACGATCTTTTTCCCGATTACGAGTGTCGGAGTGCCTTGGATACCGAGGTCCTGCGCCAACTGTTTGTTTGCCGCCAGTTGTTTCGCGATCGCGGGCGACTCCATGTCCTGGTGAAGGCGCAGCCAATCGAGACCAAGCTTTGCGGCGGCTCTCCGGATCGAAGCCTCAGTCAAGTCTTCTGAGTCTTCGGACGAACTGCGCATGAGTGCAGCACGTAGTGCGTCGTACCTGCCCTGCCGGGCGGCGGCGAGCAGTGCCTGCGACCCCAGTTCGCTTGCGGGGCCGAGGATCGGCAGATCTTTATATACCAGCCGAATATTGCCGTCTTTCGCAACAAATCTGGCGAGCATCGGCGACAGCTGCCGGCAATAGGGACACCGCGGATCGTAGAACTCGACGATCGTCGTGGCGCCGCGAGGGTTGCCTGCAAACGGATCGTTCGCGTCAAAGAGGATATCTTGATGGTTTGCAAGCGCGTCATGCTGGGCTTGCGCCTCAATCCGATCGTTATCGGCTTGCACGACGACGATCGCGTCGCGCAGAATACTCGGATCCTTCTTCATCGCGTCGCGCACGATCTGGACGATTTGCGCACGCTGCTCAGAACTGAAGGCCATTTTCGAGACTGGATTGGCTTTAGCAGCGCAAGCCGCCACCATTGCGACCGCGAGCAAAGCGAATAACCGTAGTCGGGTCACGGTGACGGGCTATTGAGCACCTTGATGGTAAAGGGTGGTATGAGTTTCTGCTCCTGGATGAAGTTTGAAATCCGCTCGCTGCCCTGAACCGTTGCCGACGAAATAATTCCAGTCGCGCACGTGGACTTGCTGTATTTACTTGTGACGATCACGTAGGGATGTTGATTCTTCGCGATCGCGCACGTGCACGTTGCCTTCGATGGGTCGTTCTTGTCGATCAGGCAGGGCGAGTCCAGGCAATTGGCCCACGGGCGGTCGTTCGCGCAGATCGCATACGCCTTTACGGGATAATAGCGCGACACGATCGACCTGCCGGCGTTTGTTTGCGCGACCGCTCGGCACGCTGTTGTTGCTGCGGAATACCCAGTGTGAACGCTGCATCCACAAGAAATCGATCCTGCGTGCCCAGCGATCGGCGTGCATCGCGCAGTGGTGCACAGCGCGTAAGTGCTCTTACAGAGCGTAAAGGGCGCGGGCGACGTAGTGGCAGCCGCAGCCACGTTAGCGCCGAGGTGTGGCCACGCAGCCAGTAACAAACAAGAGAGGCTCGCTACCACGAGCGCAGACCTTAAGAGCTGAGTAGTCATTTCATGCCTTCCGAGAGGTCTGTGGTCCGTCACGACGAGAAGTTCCGGGAACGACCTTTCTGAATGTAAGGGGCTATTATGCTTTCCTCACGGCAACACCTCATCGTCGCGGTCACGGCCATATCACTCGCCGCATGCGGTGGCTCCCAAGTCCTGACTCAAACGAACGCCGCTCCCGCGAGTCTCGCCGCGCCGGACATTGCGCCAATCCCGGCTTGCAAGGGCCAGAAGAGCACGAAACAGTACGCGAGTATTGGCGCGAAGCCGCTCTCGACCAAGGGTGGCATTCTTTGCGTTCCGAGGTTCGGTGGTTGGGGTGGCAGCATGAACTATCCCGGCGCCTCGAGTTCCTCCATGGGATGATCAGCAGCACGACGGCGTATAATCCGGCCCTATTTCCGCCCGCGGGTTCCGTGACCCCGATCTTCTATATACAGTTTGTGCTCAATAAGACCGGCGTGATTTTTGGTGCGAAACTCCCGGCTGCCGGCGGTCTGGCGAGCAAGTCACTCAAGGTAGGGAAGCCGTACACGATGCAGGGCGCGTCCAACGTCGGGAGTCTCTGGAATTCCCTCGGATACTGTTCTACGACCGCATTTTCGTCCAAGTACGGCGCCACCATCCGCGGAGTTGGCTTCGTCCTGGAAAACGTGCATATGGGGGCGGCCTCGTCCGGAGTCATCAGCATTCTTCCTGGAAAACTCGCCCAGAGTAAGTGCTGACGCACGCGCGGCCGCGCATAAGCCTACTCAACTAGCCTAACCTCTCCCGTTCCAAGGCGGTAGATTCCTCCGACGATGAGTAGGTGACCGGAGGCTGCACCGCTCGACATCACCGGGGGACTCGTTCGGAGCCTCGCGACCGCTGCGCGCACGTTTGCCTCCACTGCCGCGTCCTGCGTGCCGCGCGCTTGCACTACGGCGGCAATCCCAGGAGCCATGAGCCTTTGAATCTCCGCGAGGTGGGTCGGCAAGGATGTGTTGGTCTCAATCGCTGAGTAGACGGCCTTAACGGCTCCACAACCCTCATGACCGAGCACCATGATGAGTCTCGTTCCTAAGTGTTCTACCGAGTATTCGAGGGACGCGATCACCAAATCGTCGGGAACGTTTCCGGCGACTCTTGCGACGAACAAGTCTCCGATGCCCTGAACAAAGACGAGGTTAGGGATGACTCGCGAGTCGGAGCAGCCGAGAATCGCTGCGAAGGGCGCCTGGCTCGCTTGGAGGAGTTCTCGTTTCTCCGCAAGCCTGTTTACATTTGGAAAGTCGTCGTCGATGAAGCGCTTGTTGCCGGCCATCAATCGTCCCAGCAGCCGCTCTGGTGTAACGCCGGCCGGCACCGGCGGTGCAGCTCGGCTCCGCTCGGGAAGCGCGGCGCTTATCGTTGCTGCCCCACCCGCCAAGAATGCCGCGCGATTGAATAGCATACGGTCATGTGATGTCGATTTACTCATAAGCCTCGTTCCTCCTGAAGGTATGACGGTGACAAGTTTCTCCGCCGTTTCGTCCCTTCCCACGCCAACATGCCGTCGAGTGGATCGATGCAGCGCCGCTCTCTCAGCAAAGGGCGGTTCGGGTTCGGCGACGCCTCACGGCGTCGGATCCCATCGCTCGGCGCTCCAAGTCGAGTAACGGACGTGCGTTGATAGGACGGTGCCGCCGCGTAGCGAAGTGCCCCGTCCCCCCACTTGCCATTACAGGAGAAGTCGAACATGAAACGTGCTCCGATCTTCACCGTCGGAATTACAGCTTGCTCCGTTATGTTGTTGGTGGCGTGCTCCGGCGCACCGAACGCAGGTCCTACGTTGCCTGCATCGCAAATGTCACGCGTTGCGGCGCCACACGGGCTCACGCTCGCCGGCAACGATACGCGCTTTTTCAGCGGCCCGCAAAGCCGGCTCATGAGAAGCCTGCGCGCGATGCCGGGAAAGAGAAAAGTTGAAAAGGATTTCTTCGTCAGTACCGATTCATCAGACGTGCTCATCTACTCGAACAAGACCTATAGCGAGATCGGTGAGCTTACCAACGGCCTTAGCGGCACAGACGGCGTCTGGGTCGACGAGAAAGGCAACGTCTACGTCGCCAATGTCTCGACCAACGTCGTCGAATATAAGAAGGGCGGCTCGTCACCGATCTGCATCTATACCGGTGCGACCGATCCGATCAACGTTACGACGGATGCGAAAGGCAACGTCTACGTCGTGGACATAATAGGAGGTTTTGTCGACGAGTATGCCCAGTGCACGAACACGATCGAGAAACAATTCCAAGCAGCCGACGTCGAAGGCGCGGCCGTCGACAAGTCCGGCGATCTCTTCGTCGCCTATAGCGGCGGCAGCCTTGAAGAGTTCAAAGGCGGATCGACCACGGGCACGCCGCTCGGCGCCAGCGTTGTTGAGTCAGCCGGCCTGATCATCGATAAGAAGCGGAATCTTATCGCGGATGACCAGGCGGGTGACATTCTGGTCATCGCCCCGCCGTACTCCAGTGCCACGGTGCTGGTTAGCGGTTTGAGCGATCCGTTCCACTGCTCGCTCAACGAGAAAGAGAACCTTCTCTTCAACGCCAACTCGGGCAGCGGGGATGTTACGGTCTACTCGTACCCGTTGGGTTCACTCCAGCAGACCGTGAACACCGGCGGCGCCGGGGAAGGCGTCGGCGAATCGCCCAACGCGGTCTTTTAATCGCTTCGGCTAACTCGCGGCACATGCGCAAAGAGAACGTGCGCCCTTCGGGACGCACGTTCTTTTTCAATCGATTATTTACTGACGGTCGCGCCGAAGGGCTCCGAAACGCTGATTGTCGTAGTGGGCGAACCGCCCGCGGGGTATTTGTAAATGCCGAGGACGTTGCCGTCCTGACTCGGGGCGGCGACGCTCGCAGCCTTGTGTTTCTTCCTACCGCTCGATGTAACGATCCAAAACTGGTCGACGTAGTTTGAACCGGTGAGTCGTGTCGAGCCCTTCACCGTGCCGGCGGCGTTCGTTCGATAGATCGTCCCCGTGTCTGTGTCGCCGACTGCGATGAATTTTCCGTCCCACTGCACGCCGCCGGGCCATTCAATCTTCTGGGTGAAGTTGATGTTCGTAAACGAGCTGCTCCCCTTGGGAAGCTCGGCGAGGACAAAAGACGAGCTGTTGTTGACGCCATCGACGAAAAGGTTGCCGCTCGAGTCGTAACCGCAGAAACGATAGTTCGCCATGCCGGGGTCCGAGTAGACTTGTGGGTTACCTCGAGCGCCGGCATAAATGGAGACGCTGCCCGCGCCGGATGTGCTGTAGAAATTCGTGACCGCGAGGTTACCGGTCGTGGGATCTACGGAGCAGCCCTCCGGATACTCGCCGGTATCGGTGAGCGTGGCGATCGGACTGGTGCCGCCGTGGGCGTATTCAACGATCTGCGAAGCTCCGTCGTTAACGATCCAGACGTTCCCGGATTTGTCCGCGCAGAGCCCATAGGGCTGCGTGAATCCGGTGAGCGTGCCGAGCAGCTTCTGCGTCGAGTAGGAATAGACGTAAACGTCGCCGGTCAAGACGGACGAAACGTAAAGCAAGCTCTTGCTCTGCGCTTGTGGATCCATCCACGAACGAGCTCGACCGACGCCGGCGGACGGCGCGTTGAGGTTTACCCCTCCGGGTCCTGCGATTGGCGATTGCGGGCCAGCGCACGACGCGAGAATCACGCCGAGAGTCCAGAAACCAAGAGCCCTGCCGAATGTTCTCACGAGTCCTCCTTCAAAGAATTGCATGGAGGCTCTTTATTTTCTGGCCGAGATATTCAATTTATTGCCGGGCGAGCGCCATTTTGCTCCGGAACGGCCGCGCGCAACGACGCTATTGCGTGATGATGCCGATGTGGTACGGCCCCTCGCAGCCCGAGCTCCGGCAGGCGAGGATCGTCTGTTGGTACTTCTCTTCGCCGTGGCTCGACGGCAACGGTTTGGTTTCGACGATGGTGTCGGTGCTCGGATCGCCGGGGTTCGGGTAGAAGGTCGCGGAGAGTCCCTTAAAGACTTTCCCCTTCTTGGTACGAATGGTCGACGACCACGTGAACGGGCCGAGGGTGCACTGGCTGCCGCTCGGGATGAAGCAGAAGTAGTATTGAACCGGATAGTGGTACGCGACGGTGAGACAGGCAATGTCCTTTCCAGGACATGTGGTGTTCTCGATCACATCCCCCAGAGGCTGGAAGAGCGAGCGGAGTCCCGGTGCGGAGGTGGTGGTCGCTGAGCTCGCCGGCGCCGCCGGAGCAAAACCGGATCCGCTGGGAGTCTGGCCGCTGCAGCCGGCGAGAGCGACGATCGCTAGCGCCGTGAGGCAGCGAGTTATAGTGGCGTTGGACATGATGAGGTCTCCTTGCTGGCATTGGGTCATTCTAACGCCATGGTAGCAAGGCGCCCGTCCCGGAGCGTACGGGCTCTTACGAAAAGCGCTGTTGCGCGAGAATCAGCACGTCGAGGAGCCCCATTGATCGTGGCCGGCGGGCGATATCGGTTGCGGTCAGCCGTTCACTCCGTTAAGAACGCGCGTCTGATGCGCAGCTTCATGAAGGGCCGCGTGTTCCGCAGGACTCTTCGGCACCGGCTCTAGGTCGAACGTCACGGTATTGATCGTCCCCGTAAACGCGAACGGAGATTTATAGGTTGGCGAGACCGGCGCCCGATTGTCTCTGCCGATATCCATACCGGCGTAACCGGAGAAACGCCCGGGGACGGTGTGCTCCAACCTTCCCTCGGCAACGGTCGCGCCGTTCACTAGCAGTTTCGTGGCGCCGCCGGTCGCCGGTTTCGGCGCATCCGCGCTGAACTCAAACCGTACTATTACGTGGCCCGCTGGAAGTGGTTGCGGTGACGAGATCGTCCCGCCTTTAGCCATACCGCGCAGAAGCGCATTCGTGTCGCCCAACTTCTCCAAAAGCTTTACCAGCATCGGGTGGGACGAGTCTTGCACGAGAGGAATGCCCAAGAAGCTGTACGTGTGATGCAGTTTTCCGTTCTGCACGTACAGCGAGAAGCCGCCGAGGAAGTCCGCGTTGGCAACGATGGCGCCTTCCGCGCCGCCGGTCGGAATGACGATATCCGCCTCGATCGAGTATGACGTGCCGTAGATATGCGGAATCATTCCGGGTCCGATGTTCTCCACGCCCGAATAGAACGTAAACTTCGTCGTTTTGCCTGCACCGGGCGGCAGCACGCCGAAGAAGCTCGCCATTCCACCGAGCAAAGGCGTAACGTTATATTGCTCCGCCTCTTCCCAGAAGAGCGCTTTCAGCTCGTTCAACCTCTCGGGGAACCTCTGCGCCAGGTCGTTTGCCTGCGAGAAATCCTCTACCGTGTTGTACAGTTCCCAGACGTCTTTCTCCGGGTCCCAAACGCCCGGCGCAAAATTCTCCAAGGCCTTGGGGTCTAATGCCCACGGAATGCGACCGAGCTTACAACTCGCAATCCAGCCGTCTTTATACATCGCGCGATTGCCGAGAATCTCGAAGTATTGCTGCGTGTGGCGCTCCACGGCCTTAGCGTCGTCGAAGGTGTACGCGAAGCTCGTGCCGTGCATCGGCATCTGTTCGATACCATTGACGAGCTTGGGCGCCGGAACTCCGGCGAGCTCGAGGATAGTCGGAGCAACGTCGATCACGTGGGTGAACTGGGATCGAAGGCCACCCTTGTCGGTAATGCGTTTCGGATAGCGGACGACCATCGGATCGCGCGTCCCGCCAAAATGCGATGCGACCTGCTTGCCCCATTGGAACGGCGTGTTGCCGGCCCAAGCCCAAGCGCAAGAAAAGTGAGGGGCGCTGCCGGGGCCGCCCCAGTTGGCGGCACCGCCGTAGACGTCGGCGAGGTCCAGTTGCTGTTCGGCGGTCAGCGGGACTCCGTTGAGCACGGTCATCTCGTTGAAGCAGCCCGTCGTCGTGCCTTCCATGCTCGAGCCGTTGTCGCCGTAGATGTAGATAACCAGCGTGTCGTCGAGGATACCGATCTCCTCGATGGCAGCGACGACTCGCCCGATATTATAATCCGCGTTCTCTTGGTAGCCGCAGAAGACTTCCATTTGGCGCGCATAGAGCGCCTTCTCCGCCGCGGAGAGCGAGTCCCAGGCGGGCATTGCCTCGTTACGCGGCGTCAGCTGCGCGTCGGCCGGAATGACACCGAGCTTCTTTTGCCGCTCGAACGTTTGCACGCGCAGAGCGTCCCAGCCGGCATCGAACTTCCCCTTATATTTGTCGGCCCACTTGCCCGCCACGTGGTGCGGCGCGTGACTGGCTCCCGTCGAGAAATAAATGAAAAACGGCTTATTGGGATCCTGAGACTTCTGCCCGCGAATCCACTGGATCGTCTTATCCGCCATCGCATCGGGGAAGTAGAAGTCCTCGTCTTGCGGCGGACCCAGCACCGTGTTGTTCTCCGTAATCACGGTGTCGTATTGGCTTGCTTCGCCGCCGAGGAACCCCCAAAAGTAGTCGAACCCAAGGCCGTTGGGCCAGCGGCGAAACGGTCCCGCCGGCCCCTGCTGGTCGTCCGGCGTTAAGTGCCACTTCCCGAAGGCGGCGGTGTTATAGCCATTATTTCGCAATATCTCCGCGACCGACGCGGCGCTCTTGGGCCACATCGCGTTGTATCCGGGCCACCCACCACAGAACTCTGCAATCGAACCGAATCCGACCGCATGGTGGTTGCGGCCGGAAAGCAGCGCGGCGCGGCTTGGCGAGCAGAGGGCGGTTACGTGAAAGCGATTATAGCGAAGGCCTTCCTGTGCGAGCCGCTCGAGTGTCGGGCTCGCGCTAGAGCCACCGAACGTAGCCGCGTTCCCGAATCCGGCATCGTCAACGAGCACCAGAAGGATGTTCGGTGCCCCGTTGGGAGCCTGCACGGGGATCGGAAAGTCTGCCACACTGCCCGCGAGCGTTCGGTTTGCGATACCCTTGAAGGGCCGATCGGGAATGGGCAGGATGGTACGGTCGAGCGCTTCACCGTTGGACTGCGCGGCGGACATAAGGCGACCTCCTCAGGAGCTTACGCGAAGGGAAATTGATAATAGCACCTTTGGTATTGGTCCCCAAAGCGCAATCTCTCGCTATCGCGTCCGCGGTGTGAAGTTCATGCTCCGATCGACGATCGTGAGGTTCTTACTCTGCCCGTTCACCGTTGTAGTCGAGGCATAGCGTGTGCCGTCGGGCAGACTCGCGAAGCGCACCTGCATCGTTACGAAATCAGACGGTTGAGCTAGATACGAGTAAACGTCGATCGAAGTCAGCGTTTTCGGGTTGTTGCGTAGGGTTAGCGCGATCGCATCGCCCTGCTTGAGGTAGTTCGAAATCCGGATGGTTGAATAGCCGGGGCTTCCCGGCGACTTAACCGTGACCGAACCCCGTGCGTATAGCTGCTGAATCTTCGCCGGGTTCAAAGGCGAGTAACTCTTCGCGAGCGCACCAACTTGCTGCGCGTACGCCTTGAAATCTTCTTTGACCCGGTGTATGATGCCGTGCTGCCGCCCACCGCTCGACGGAGCGACGGGTTGCGCGATCAGCGTTCGTACCTGCTGCCCATCCGGCCCGAGTTGAATCTGGTATACGCTCTGCTCCTTGACGCCGCCATTAACGCTAACTGTTTCTTGCATCTGCCACGTGTAGTGCGAAAGCTGCTGTTTGTTGGCTAGCATCAGCTGCTTCACTTGCTGCACTTTTTGCGCAAGCGAGGCATCCTGCGCCATACTAGGTGTTGTATAGACGAAAAGTCCGGTAAGGAATAGAGCGACGGGAATTCCTGACTTCACGAAGGTCCTCCATTGATTTTCCAGCTAAGGAGAAGTCTAGCACACCCGGTCGGAAATGAGAGTTTGCGCTCCGCATCCCTAATTTCACCGATATGCCGGGACTCTCGAACGTGCTAAAATCAGTGGTCGGCCATCTTGACGAGGCCCGGCCCGATTCTCGTGCAACCGCTTCCGTCCGCCCCACCCACCTCAATGCGGCTTGGCCAGCCGCGTACTGGTCCGCATCTCATCCAGTACGTTTCGATTCCGGGTACCACGCCATTTTACATTACGTCCCGTTCGCTCGGACCTCGGAAGGCTTTCTGGTTCACGACGGCTGACACGCCGGGCAGCATCGGCCGGCTAACGCCGAGGGGGCATGCCGTACGCCTGTTTCCGCTGCCTCCGTCTGGCTGGAACGTGTCACTGCGAATCGTGAATGGACCGGATGGAAATCTCTGGGCAACGGTCGATGCGTATCCGGGGAAGGGCGGAGTTGCTAAGATAACGCCATCCGGTCGAATCACCGTGTATCTGCTCCCCACATCCGGAGCTAATCTGGGATACATAACTGTCGGTTCGGACGGAAACTTGTGGTTCACCGAGCACAGTCCAAATAAGTTCGGTCGGATCACACCGAGCGGAACGATTACGGAGTTTCCGTTCGAGGACATCGGTGCCCCCAACGGCATCATCAGTGGTCCGGACGGCCGCCTCTGGATATGCGAGCAGGGAGCGCTTAACCAGAGCAGTGGGCATCAGACGTGCGGACGAATCGAGCGCGTTAATACCGACGGAACGATCTACGCGACGTACGACATCGCGCCAAACAGCTGGCAGAACGTTCCAGAAGACATCACGGTCGGAGCCGGCAGCAAGCTTTGGTTCACGCAGTTCAATGCCATCAGTCAAACGATCTACGAGATCTCGAACGTGACGCTCGGCGGGACAATCACGCAGTACGACACGCCCACCACCAATGCCGGGCCGGGGTCGCCGATTCTGGCGGGCGACGGAAACGTCTGGTTTACCGAAGCGTACGCGGGTCAACTCGGGCGCATCAAGCCGTCAGGAAGGATCACAGAGTTCCCGCTGTCACAGGGTTCGGGTCAGTTTCCGACCGCGCCGTACGGATTGACGACCAGCGGCGGCAAACGCCTTCAGATTTGGTTCGCTGACTATCAAAACAGCCGGCTTGGGCAGTTCTCGATCTAAACAGCCGGTACGCTAATCCGCGGCGTCGGCCGTATCAAACGAGCGTATTGCTCCGACGAAGGCGGTGCCATAGCGCTCGAGCTTGACGTCACCAACACCACCGATCTGCCGGAACGCCTGCAGCGTGACCGGTTGGTGCGTGCACAGCTCGCGTAAGGTCGCGTCAGAAAAAACGACATAGGGTGGAACGCCTTGATCGTCCGCGAGACGCTTGCGCAAGCTGCGCAGTCTCTCGAACAGTGCATCATCATGGACGGTAGGAAGTGCCCGAAGCCGGTGGGTGCGCCGCTTCTCGGTCTTGGCTACGAAGCGCGGCATGGAAAAAGCGAATGCACGGTGCTCCTTGAGTGCACGCAATCCCTCCTCGGTTACGAACAAGGCTCTATGTTCGGAGCCCTGTTCGATGCAACCAATCCGCATGAGCTCCGAGAGCACCGCCATCCATTCGCCTTTACCATGCTCGGCACCGATTCCGAAGGTCGATAGGCGATCGTGCCCCCATGCGATGACCTTCTCAGTACGCTTTCCGAGCAGCACGTCGACGATGTGGTGCGCACCGCTTGAAAAGCCGCCGTGTTCGCGCACGCGATAGATGCATGAGAGCAGCTTTCGAGCGATCTGCGTGCCGTCGACTCGCTCCGGCGGCTGCAGACAGTTATCGCAGTTGGCGCACTGCTCGGCGACTGCGTCCTCGCCGAAATAGCGCAGCAGGTGGCTCCGCCGGCAATGCGTCGTCGCCGCGAAATCGAGCATTTGTCGCAGAAGGCGTTCGGCCTTTTCGCGTTCCTGCGGATTCACTATTTGACGAATGAAATGGCGCTGCTTCGCCGCATCGCCTCCACTGAAGAAGAGCGCACAATCGCTGGCGAGTCCGTCGCGGCCGGCCCGACCGGTCTCCTGGTAATAGCTTTCGAGGTTCTTGGGCAGATCGTGGTGTACGACGTAGCGCACGTTAGGTTTGTCGATGCCCATACCGAAGGCGATCGTCGCACACATGACGCGGATCTCGTCGCGAATGAATAGCTCCTGGTGACGAGCACGCTGCTGCGGCACGAGGCCTGCGTGGTACGGGCGAGACGAGATGCCCGCCGCAGAAAGCTTCGTCGCCAGCTCTTCTGCCGAGTTGCGGCTCTGCACATAGACGATACCACTCTCATTGGCACGGGCCGTACACCAAGACAGCAGTTGTTTAACCGCGTCGGTTTTTTCGAAGACGGCATAACGCAGATTCGGCCGGTTAAAACTTGCAACGAAGCGGCGCGGCTTGCGCAACTCGAGAAAGCGCTCGATATCGTCGCGCACGCGCGCGGTCGCCGTCGCGGTGAGGGCCAACATCGGAACGTTGGGGTAACGCGAACGCAGCGATGCGATCTGGCGGTACTCGGGCCGAAAGTCGTGCCCCCATTCGCTGACGCAGTGCGCTTCATCGACCGCAATGCGGCGCAAGCTCCAGCGCGCCAAGGAGGTGAGAAACGCCGCCATCACCGTGCGCTCCGGAGCGACATAGAGCAGGCGGTACGCACCACGGTCGAGCGCTGCCAGACGATGCGCGGTCGCCGCCGGATCGAGCGAACTGTTGAGGAACGTTGCCGGAATGCCATTGGCTTCGAGCGCATCGACTTGATCCTTCATCAGTGCGATCAGTGGCGAGATAACCAGCGTGAGTCCTGGCTCGAGCAGTGCGGGCAATTGATAGCAGAGCGACTTCCCGCCGCCGGTCGGCAGGAGTGCCACGACATCGCCTCCAGCCATCGTCGCCTCTACGATCTCGCGCTGCAGCGGACGAAACGTCGTATACCCGAAGTGATGCTTCAGTGCCTCGTCGAGCGTCATGATGCGGTCGTGCCCTACTTCCCGGGTGCGAACCTTCATTCGCGCGTCCACGTCGTCGACGAATGGGTCGAGCTCGCGCTCGGAAAAGAGTTCGTGCAACTCGCGCGCGTGATATCGTCCCGCGGAGGATTGGCCGGAACCTCCGCAAATATCGCTACGTTGCTCCGAATCGGAGGGTCTCATGCTGCGCGGATTTTGGATCGCCCTAATGGTATCGGTTACGCTCGTTGCATGTGGGCGAGCGCCGTCGCCCGGGCCGGCGCTTCCGGCGCTGCCCACCGGTGCAATGGCGCAGGTCGAACGCTCCACGCTCCCGTCAGGGAAGATCAGGCACATTGTCTTCATCATTCAAGAGAACCGGACGCTCGACAATATCTTCGGAGGTCCCAAGCCATTCCCCGGAGCCGACGCTGCCTCGAGCGGGAAGACGATCGACGGCAAAACGATCGCACTCACGAAGATCGACCTCGGAACTCTGACGGGTACGCAGGATCCAGACAACTTTCATCGGCCGTGGCTGTGGGCGTGCAATCCGCCCGCCGGACAACCGCCGTTTAAGGTCGGCGAAGTATCGCCATGTAAAATGGATGGCTTTAACGTCGCCGCGTCCCCACATCCCGACTACACGCCGACAGCCTCCACGGAGACGATTTACTCGTACGTTGATTACCCGCAGACCGAACCGTATTGGAACATCGCGCGGCAGTTCACGCTCGGCGACCACTTTTTCATGGGCCACAATAGCGAGTCGTACACGGCCCACCAGTTCCTCTTCTCGGCCCAGTCGAACAAAGTCGCTAGCGCACCGGACTACCACAAGGATTCGGGGTATTGCGGCGCTCTCTATCTCGGTTGCGCCTACACCCCATGGGGCTGCGATTCTCCCGCCGGAACGACGACGTCCCTGCTCGATGCGCAGGGTATGGTGAAGCCGGACGGACCATTCCCGTGCTTCAAGTACCCGTCGCTTGCCAATCGTGTCGATGAAGCGGGCCTGAAGTGGCGCCTCTACGCGCACTCGCTGTGCGCGAACATCAATGGGCTCGACGCGAACGCTTCGATCAGCATGACGTCCCTCTGGCCAAAGTCGCGAAACTGGATGTCCCGCTGCCACTTCCGGACTCCGTTCGAAGCCTTTCTCCCAAATCGGATCGACACCACGAACTTTCGCACGCCGGAAACCACGTTCCTCACCGACGTCGGCGATAGTCACGGGCTTGCAGACGTCACGTGGGTTTTGCCCGGTCTCGTCACATCCGACCATCCCGGCGTGCCGGCAGGCTATTGCGGGCCGTGGTGGGTCGCGAACGTCGTCAACGCGATCGGCTTGAACAAGAAGTATTGGGATTCGACCGTGATCTTCATTTTGTGGGACGACTGGGGCGGATATTACGATCACATGCGGCCGTACGTGGTCCGCGATCAACAGGGCCCTGGTTTCCGCGTACCGCTACTGGTGGTTTCCCCCTATTCAAAGCATGGACACGTCGCACACACCGACATCGAGTTCGCAACGCTGCTCAAGTTCACGGAAGAGACGCTCGGGCTCAAATCCCTCGGCGCTACGGATGCCTCTCCGTATCTCCACGATCTCGACGATTTCTTCCAGACGCAGGCGCAGCCGTTTACGAAGATTAAAATCCCAATCAGAATCTCGTTCCCGTGTAGCGTCCTGCCCAAGTCTAAACCGAATTCCACGTCGCGGTGGCTCCGAATGGACGACGGCGACTAGCCGACAAGGAGTGCAGGATGACCAAGCGAGTTAGACATGCCGCGCTTTGCGCGTTCGTCTTTTTGATTTGCGGCTGTTCGGCGGCGACCACCGTTCCATCGGTTACAGGACCAACTCCGGAAGCGCTTCTGGCGAAGACGAAGTCGGTGCAGTACCTATACGTCTATAATACCGGATCGCCCGGCCTCTACTACGGACAGCATGCGCGCTACAGTTTGCCGGACCTGAAGTTGCAGGAAACCACGGAAGGGGATGGCGTGGCAAGCCCGACAGCATTCGGAACCACCGGCCTGCCGTTTTTCGTGGATGAGGCCCCTCAAGGGGATTTCGCGGTCTATCTGCAGCCCGTAAAGAACGGCACGGTGCCGGCAAAGGAGCAGTTCTTTGGCGTACCATGCGTAAGTTCGTCGCTCGCCACCGGCCCGACGGGCAACTTCTACGTCGTTCAGTATTGCTCTGGGAACGTGCTCGAGTTTTCTGCCGGAGCCAAGAAAGGCGGGAAGGCGAAGAAGCCGATCGCGACCTACGCGGGGGGAAACCTCACCGGCAACGTCCTGCCTACCTACGCGACGGTCGATCCCAAAGGCGATCTTTACGTCGGGGACGACGGCGGCGGCGTGACCTATTTCGCTGCTGGAACTACGAAGGGTAGCATTGCCTTCGCGACCGGGCAGAGCCAAGCCGTAACGCAGATGGTCGTAGATTCTCACGGCAACGTTTGGAGCACCCACGATCCCAATCCAACGGTCGTGTATTTCAAGGATAAGAAAACGTGCATTCCCGATCCAAGTGGTTCCATCAAACGCTTCGAAGGGGCGGAAGAGTTTTCGAAGGGTACGTTGGTTAGGCACCTTTACAGTTCGACGAGCGATAGTCCCGTGTTCGCCGGCGGCGGCCTTTCAGTTGCGGTCGATTCCTCGGGAAGGATCTACATCGGAACTCAAAACACCAGCGACGAGGGCGTTCTGATCGATTACGATTCGAGTCAATCGTGCCCGAACGATAGCCTTTCCTTTGTCTTGCCAACCCGCGCCTTTCCGCAGGTTGCCGTCGATAATCAGCGCCGTCTTTACGTGACGGACTACAATGATAATTCGATTTCGGCCTACGAAGGCGGCTCGAAAAAACTTCTCAAACGCATAACCCAGGAAAAAGGCGTGATCGACATTTCGTCCACGGCCATTAACCCGTAGCCGCGCACCTTGCACGGCGAGTAGGCTTATCGGTCAGTTCGCCAATTGCCAGAACAGGAAGGCGTACTCGTCGGTGATGAGCGGCTGCGTTTGCGCTCGAGACGCGCCCAGGGCCCCGTGTCCCGCGTCGTAGTAGACGCGCAGCAGCACGGGCCTACCGCTCGACGTCGCCGCTTGTAGGCGCGCCGCGAACTTCGCCACGATCCACGGCGCGACGCGTGGGTCGTTCGCTCCCGTGATTGCAAGGACGGCTGGATAGGCAACCCCGTCTCGTATATGTATGTACGGGTCGGTCTCGTAGAGCGCTTTAAATCCGACCGGGTCGGTGACGCTTCCAAACTCGGGAATATTTGCGGGTCCGCCCTCGGCAAACTCGTCGCGGGTGGGATTCGTATCGCCAACCACATCGAGCGCGGCGCGGAAAAGCTCTGGATGCTGCACGATCGCGTTGCCGATCGTGACGCCGCCGGCGCTCGTGCCGGTGCCGGCAAGCTTTGCCGGCGTCGTGTATCGGTTATCGATCAGGTAGTGCGCGCAAGCAACAAAATCGTCGATGGTACGCTGCTTGGTGGCGATGTGAGCGGCAAAATGCCAATCCTCTCCGAACTCGCCCCCGCCGCGAACGTGGCACTCTGCGAAAATTCCGCCACGCTCGAGCCATGCGAGACGAGTGGGACTAAACGATGGGGTGATGGCAATCCCGTAGGCGCCGTAGCCGTCCACCAGCGTGGGATTTTCGCCATTGCGCGTGATGTCGGCGCGCAGGACGATCGAAAGTGGCACGTCGGTCCCGTCGGCGCTTTTCGCGAGAACTTCGCGAGCGACGATCCCCGAAAAATCGACTGGCGACCTCCTTCGAAGCCCCGTATCGCGAACCGGAGTCGTTGCCGAAGCGCGGTACCACAACGGCGATTTGGTCCACGACTCCATGTCGAAGGTCACGCCTGGGCGCAACGGGTCCGTTGCGATCTCTGAAATCGTACCGGCGAATGGGAGCGCTATCTCTGTGGTGCTTCCGGGAGTTCCGTCGGAGCGTATCGCGAGGCGGCGCAGCTTAGGGATCCCACCATCGAGATCTTGGAGATAAATGCCATCGGCGGCAAGGCTCAAATCTTCGATCACTCGCCCGCTTTGGGCGACGGCCACTCGCGCATTTGCCAGCGAGGGGTCAGTTAAGTCGACGGCGAGGATCCGATGGCGTGAAGCGCCGAGATGCGAGCTTAAGTACAGTGTATCGTTGACGACTTCGAAATCGGTGACGTCGTCCTCGTAACCCACGATTTTGTGCCAGAGCCCCTGCCCATTTGTTGCCTGGGAGGCGGGCGCAGCATAGAGGGCTATTTCGTTCTGCACGCCATGGTAGATCGCGGCAACGGCCCATCTCGTTCTCGGCGATACGCTGATAATGGCCGCATCTTCGGGCGCGAACGGAATCCGCGGCGATAGGCCGTAGCCGAAGATAGCCGGGTCGAGATTCGGGTTGCGCCCTAGGACGTGCAATCGGACGACGCCTTTTGTGTCACGCGCGCTCTGGGGCGCGTCGGGCCCGAGCTCCGGCGTTCGAAAGTAATAAAACGAGCGAGAGTCGCTAAGCCACCGCGGACCAAAGTAAATCGCGTTTTCGATAACGTCCGATAGTAAGTGCCCGTCCTGCACGTCGACGACGTGCAATACGGTCTTTTCAGAGCCGCCTTCGGCGGTCCCGATCGCTGCATAGCGTCCGTCGGGCGATACGGAGTAGTAGTCGAACGTGTAGTGCTGCATCGACGATCGTGCAAACGTATCCGGATCAAAGACGAGACGTTCGGGACCTCCGGCAACACGCCGGCGGTAGAGCTTCGTCGTATTCGCTCCCGGAGCTCGTTTCAGGTAAAAGTAGTACGAACCGACTACCTGGACCGAGTTCAGGCCCTCGTTAGCGTTATCGAGTTGCGCAATGCGGGCGCGGAGCGCCGCTCGACCGGGAAGCGCGTCGAGAATCTGTCGCGTGTATGCGCTTTGCTCTCGGAAATACGCTGCCAGGCCGGGATCTTTTGGATCTTCAAAGTATCGGTACGGGTCCGGCACGGAAACCCCGTAATACACGGTCCTAACGTCGCGAACGGCAGGCGGGGGCGGGGGCGTCGGAGTCGCCGCGGCAACCAGCCCGATTGCAAGAATTGAAAGAACGGCCCGGTTCTTCAACGTCATCTCGATCCTCCGATATTTATGTCGACCCGCCGTATTCTACTGCGGCAGCGGAAGAAGGTTGTGCGGCGTCAGGGTGACGGTTCTGCCGATGCCCGCGCGATTCACAGTTACCACAAACGGCGCGCTGCCGGTCGAGTACGGTGACAAATCGCCTAACCCGAAGCCTGCAGCCACCTGATTTCCGGCAAACGCGGTGATGCGGTCGCCAATCGCGATGCCGGCGTTGGCAGCCGGGCTGCCCGGCACGACTTGGTTGACCTCAAAACCGCTGAGATCGTCTTGCCCGAGACTCCACCCGATGCGGTCGGCGCGGAACGGTATCGCAACGTTACGATTTGGAATGAAGGTGACGGTTTGCGCCTTGTAATCGAAGACGACGGTAAAGCGCGAGAGGAAGCCTGAACCGAGATTCCCCGCCACGCCGCGTGTTGCGAAGAAGCCTGAAGTCACCTGCGGGACGCTGACTGGAACGTCGTGGTAGGTTTGCCCCGCGAACGCAAACGTTTTTGCCGCGGCGTGCATCTCCGAAAAGCCGCCGCCCACTCCCCCTGGCGAGCGGTAGATCAGGCCGCCCTTGGGAAAGAGGTGATGCTCTTTCACAAACGGCGCGGTGAGCACGATGCTGCCGGCGTTTCCGGTGTCGAGAAGATAGTAGCCGGATACGTTATCGAGGGTCGCGAGCACGTAGGCGTGCGAGCCATCGGTTTTGAACGGCAGCGTGACGCCGCCGGAAGGTGCCGGCCCGGCGAATGGTGCGAGGTCCATTTGGCGATCCGCGTAGCGTACGCTGACGCGGAAGTTGGCGAGATACTCGAAGCCGATCAGACCTTCGATTGCGACGTCCTTGCGCGGATGCAGTAGCGGATAGCCCAACGGCGTGACGACGAAGTTCTGGTCCGACAGACGCGCCCCGCCGAAATCGACCGATGCAACGTGGGCGAAGGCGGTCATCTGTTGCTGCGTGCCGACGCCGCCCGTGGCGATGCCGCCGGAGGCTTGCAGGTCAAGGCTTTTCGCGGCCTCGGGAACCAAGAAGTTCGCGCCGCCGGAATCGAAGACGAGCGTTGCTCGCTTATCGTTGAGCGAAACCGGAACGACGATATGCCCGAGCCCGCCGACGAGATCGCTGACGAATGGAATCGATACGGGCGCCGCGAGAGTTCCATGCGAAACGTACGACGGACGCGCAATCGCACTGGGTTCGAGGCTCGTGGAAAACTGGATCGTCTTCAGTGTCGTGACCGATGTCGTGCCGGACGCATTGACGTCCACCGAGCGCATTGCCACCGGCACGCCCTGCACGATCTGAAAATCGGAGTTCGTGGTCGTGTCGAGACCTTGCGCCGTCTGCGCGACGACCTTCACGAGGCGATATGACGATGCGTCGAAGTACAGATCGGCAGGAGAGCCGCCGCGAGGTTCGGCGCGCAAGACGTATACCGGCTGGCCGTCGACACTCTCCTCGCGTCCCGATTTGAGTGTCGAGCGCTGATCGGGGCGAAAAAAGGCGAAGCTGCTCAGGTAAGCCTGCGTCACGGCATCGGCGACCGACGATGGGAGGCTGACGATTGCGAGCACGCCGTTTTGCTGACCCCACTGTGTGCCGTCGTAGCCCTGGAGGAATGTTGCGGGGCCGACGATGAGCGCAATCCGCGAGTAGCCGTTGCGCAGATCGACGACGCCTTCGAACGGATTGGGCGGGCCGCCATTTTGAACGAACGTGCCGGATTGCGTGATTGCGGCGTAACCGTCGAGCTGCGGCCCGCCGGCCGCGACGTGCGCCTTTACGAGGACCTCATCGACCTGTGCGGCGCCGATTGAGGCGGCGCTCGGCGCGGCGCTCGCGGCTCCCGAGGTGACAATTGTTGAAAGGAACAGGGCAGAAAGAAAGGCGATCGTGCGCATCATGTGGCTTGATTTGTTGCCCGTCGAGCGCTCACCTGGATGCCGATTTGTTGCCGGCGAGTGCCCATGGCCCGTGATTCGCGCGTACTCGCGGGTCGCCCCATAACAGGCGGTCCGCCTCCCTTTTCATGCATCCCGGCCACCACCGCGTACGCACGCCAAGGCCGATCAGGGCGCTCGCGAACTTCAGCGTCGCATTCGGGCCGAGCGCGTACATGATGCCGGTAATGATATTTTGAGTCCGCTGCGTCGCAGCGATGGCGGGGCGCCGTTGCTTCTCGATTGTGCGCGCGGCCTCATCGAGTGATGCCCCGGCGGCAAACGCCGGCACGAGGCGCTGCGCCGCGGCGACGGCATCGTAGATCGCTACGTTAATGCCCTGCCCCATCGACGGTGACATCGGGTGCGCGGCGTCGCCGAGAAGCAACAGGCCCGGCTGCGACCACGTCTCCGCGACCTGACTGACCGCGGGCAGAAGCGACAAATCGTGCCAGCCTTTGAGCGCCTGCCGTACGGTGCGATCCAACTGAACGGGCACGTGCGCCGCAATGTGACTCACGGTTTCCGCAAATGGCCGCGCGCGTAACCGAGCGTATTTACCTTTGTGAACGAACCAGCCGATTTGCAGTTGATTGCTGCGGCTGGCGAATGCAACGAACATCTGATCGCGCGCGATCCTGAGGTGTATCCTGTCCGGGAGAGTGCCGGGATTGAACGCGGAGAACCACACGAGATCGAATGGCACCGAACTCTCTCGTACCCCGATTCCGGCCGCGCGCCGAATCGCCGAAAAACGACCGTCGCATGCAATGACGAGCGGGGCGCGCACGATCATTTCTTCGCCGCTGCGCAGCTGCGCTCGAACGCCACATACGCAATCCTCGCCGCGCAACAGCTCGCGTGCGAAACAACCCATGACGAGCCGGAAGTTCGACCGCTTCGACGCTTCGGCAGCAAGCAGTTCGAGAAGCTTTTGCTGCGGAACGATCATGATTCCGTCGCCCCGTCGCGAGTCGAAGACCGGCGGCAGTTCGAAGCGGATGGTCTTGCGGCCGTCCCGGATATCCATGCCTGGGGGGAAAACGTAGCCCAGCGCGAGGATCTGCTCGCGAAGGTTCAAATCGCCGAATATCCTGTTCGCGCCCGGTTGAAGCAATTCGCCGCGGAACTCGCGCGCGAACGTCGCCGCCTGCTCTAGTACCGTCACCCGTATCCCGCTTCGGCTGAGCAGCAATGCAAGCACCAGACCGGCCGGCCCGCCCCCGACGACAATCACCTGAGGATCGCGCATGTTCCGGCCATTATCGCAGAGACGCGTTAAAGATCTCTAAAGCGCCGACTTTTCCGCGGTCACGTTTGCGTTCGGCGTAGTCGAACAACGGAAGCTCGATGTTCTAGCCGCCTGTCAAAAGTCACGTAGTTCGTCGGTTTGCGCCGCCGGTATGCCTCCAGCGTGCAATTTCACCCTGGATCAAGTCGCAATCGCTACCGCCTTCGTGGCTGCAGATTGGCAAGCACCCGGAAAAAAGAATGCGCCTCGCGAGCTTCTTTTTTGTTCGCCGGGAGGCGCATGCGTTATTTCGCCGTTAGTGGAGCGTTATCGCGGTGGCTGTCCGACCGGAACCGGTCGCACCGGCGGCGCCGCTGCTGGCCGTGGCTGGGCCGCTGCTGGTCGCGGTTGGGCCACGGCTGGGCGCGGTTGGGCGCGGNNTAATTAACACTTCGATTATTAGCATCGTATTAAACAGTTTCGATCGTCATGGAACCCGTTGCAACGCCGCCGAGCGTGCTTCCGACCACCTTCTCAATGACGGCACAGGCGAACGTGGCGCCGATTGCGACCTGTTATTGCGGCGAGAAGTTTTTATCCTCTGGTAAAATGTCCGAAATCGCAAACGAGCGGCCAGTAAGCGACGATTGTGATGTATAGTAGACTTATGACTCGAAAGACCAGCGCGCGTGTTGAGCGTCGCGGATTGTTTGTACTTCTGCTTGCGTGCGCCGCCGTCGCTGGCTGCTCGAATCGCGGCAGTACGGCGCTTCAAGGCTCCGTTCTTCCTGACTCGGCGGTCCGGGACACGGACCGTTATGGCAAGCCTAACGTCAGGCCGACGCGTTGTCCAGAAGCCAACGCCAAGTGTATTCAGCACGTGGTTATCGTTATCCAGGAAAACCGCAGTTTCAACGATTTATTTTCGGGTTTCCCCGGAGCAAACACCGAAACGTCGGGCAGGGCCGGCGGCGCTTCGCTGCCGCTCCAAGGGCTGAACCTCGAGGACTCCAAAACGGACATCTCACACTGCTGGCAGGATGCAATGACTGCCTACGACTACGGGCGTATGGACGGATTCTACCAGGAGCCGCCGGAAAAGTTGAAGATAGCGCAGTGTCCGAGCCTTCGGCCACCCATCGGAACTGGTCCCGATTCGCCGTACACCTACGTTCCAAACGGTGCCCCAAAGTACGTTCAAGAGGCCGGTCCGTACTGGAACATGGCCCTGCAGTACGTATTGGACGACCACTTTTTCCCGACGGATTTTGGCCCGAGTTTCACTGCCCATCAAGATTTGATTGCAAGCACCGTTGAGATCTCCAACAAGCTGTCGATAGTGAACTACCCGGGGACGCTAACTCGCGCGGGCGGAATTTCGTATAGCCCGGGACCGTGGAGCTGCGATTCTCCGCTGGGCACGAAAACGTCCACAGTTAATTTGAAGCGTGTCATCTCCGCGGGTACCGGCCCGTTCCCGTGCTTCACACAGTACCGAACGGTGGCGGATACGCTCGACGCGGGACACGTTTCGTGGCAGTATTACACGCCAACCCAAAGCGGTTACCCCAATGGCACGTATCTCTGGAATCCATTCGACGCGATTCCTACGGTGCGGTACGGCCCCGACTGGGCCAACGTCATTACGCC
>PMUK01000106.1 GCA_003166915.1 Candidatus Cybelea palsarum | reverse complement strand
CGTTCGTATCATGTTATTCACTCATGGCCACGCCGATGCGCGGCCGCCTAAGCAAGAGCACCAGCGGTGCAAGACCGAGCGTGATCACCGCCGTCCAACGCGAGGTGTCGGCATAGGATTGCACCGCCGATTGAGACTCGACAAGAATCGTTAGACGCTGCATCGCTGCGCGGTTCTGCACGCCCCCTTGCGAGTTCACGTATTGTGCCGTCGGCGCATGACCGAGCGTTTGCGTGCCGGCAAGGCCGGTCTGATAGATGGTGAAGCCCCGCACGAGAAGAGTAATCAGAATCGCGGCGGCGACGCTTCCACCGATCTGGCGCGAAAGGTTGAAGAAGGCCGCCGTCGCCGGCACCTCCTTATCGGGCACGCTTCCGATGACGGCAACTGAGAGCGGTACGAAGATCTGCGAGAGCCCGATGCCGCTGACGATCAAGGGGAGGATCAGCGCGTGAAAATCCGACTGCGGCGTCGTGATGTTGGCAAGCATCCAATTCGAGGCCGCCAGCAAAACGAAGCCGATCGCCGCGGCGAGCCGCGGGTCGATCAGGCCGCGCTGCGTCATGATGGCGGTAAACGGCGTGAAGAGCATGACGGCACCCGCACGAATCATGACGGTCGCACCCGAGAGCGTCGCCGTAAACCCAAGCGAGTTGATGAGATACTGCGGCAAAATGATGATCGAGCCGTACAGGCTTACGCCGAGCACGGCGCCCAGCACGCTGCCGGCCGCAACTTGCCGCAGGCGCAAGACACGCAGATCCACGACGGGAATTTTCGACCGCAGCGTCCACCACACAAACGACGCCAGTCCGGCAATCGAAAAGAACGTGAACCATCGAATCCGCGCGTCGTCGTACCAGTCATACTGCTGGCCGTTTTCGAGCACGAACTGCATCGAGCCCAAGCCGACGCAGAGCAAGATCAGGCCGACCCAATCGAGCTTGCGGTATTGGGGCTCCGCCGGATTGCGCAGGAAGTTCCAAATTAGCGTGGCGGCGATGATGCCCACCGGAATGTTGATGAAAAAGATCCAGTGCCAGTTCCAGTTATCGGTAATCCAGCCACCGATCACCGGACCCAGCGCCGGCCCGACGATCACACCCATCGCGAAGACGCCCTGCGCCTTCCCTTGTTCTTTGATGCCGTACGTGTCGCGCAGGATCGCCTGCGAGGTTGAGATCAGACCACCGCCGCCCAGCCCTTGAATCAAGCGCCAAAAGACCAGCTGTCCGAAACTATTGGAAAGACCGCACATCAGCGACGCGATCGTGAAGAGGACGATCGAGCCAAAAAAGTACTGTCGCCGGCCAAAGCGAGCCGCAAACCATGGGTTTAGCGGAATTACGACGACGTTAGCGATGAGATAGGCGGTGACGATCCAGGCGCCCAGATCGACACCNNAGCAGCGTTGCGGTGATGACCGCAATGCTGATGATGACCCGGCGCAGGCCGTGCTCGACGACCGGGCTCTCGTACGTGCTGCGCATCATCGCAGTTTACTTCACGTTGACGTAGGTCTCGACGCTCATTCCGGGCCTCAGTGGCAACTCGGTTCGCGTGTCGTCGATGTCGATGCGCACCGGAATGCGCTGCGTCACCTTGACGAAGTTGCCGCTTGCATTCTGGGCGGGAACGAGCGCGTACGTGTTCTCTGAGGCGGGATTGATCGACGCGACGTGTCCGTGGAACGTCACGCCCTTGTAGGCGTCGACGCGGATATCGGTGGGCTGGCCGACCCGCATCTTGCCCATTTGCGTTTCTTTGTAGTTTGCCGTGATGTAGACTCTATGCGGGACGATCGTCATCAGCGTCATGCCCGCGCCAATCGTCTGGCCGACTTCAGCACTCTTTTCTCCGACGTAGCCGTCGGTCGCCGCGTAAATGTGCGTATAGTTCAGGCTCTGCTTGGCGAGGTAGAGCTGCGCGCCCGCCGCTTCGCTTTGACTGGGATCCGATGCTTGCGCAAGCTTCCCTTGCGCCGTCGTCAAGGCGCCCGATGCGGCCGTCACGCCGGCGTTGGCGGCCGAAACTCGGCCCTGCGCGGCGGCAACGGTCGCCTGCGCGACGCTCACTTGGTCCTGGGCACCGCGCAACTGCGCGGCCGCGCCGGCACTCTGCGCGCGAACGGCATCGAGTTGTTGTGAAGCGACGTCGCCGGTCTTAACCAAAGAGTCGACCCGCGTAAAATCGGCCTGCGCCTTATCGTATGCCTGCTGCGCCGCCGGAACTTGCGCTTGCGCGGCGCGCAGTTGCGCGCTGGCTTGCGAGACGGCGTCTTGTGCTACCGGTACCTGCGCCTGTACGTTCGCGATCTCGCCGCCTGCCTGCGAGACGCCGCCCTGCCCCTGTTGCGTCGTGGCGCGCTGATTTGCAACCGCAAGATCGTACTGCGCTTGCGCCTGACGAAGTTTCGCGAGCTCGTCCTTGTTGTCCAGGACGATCAAAAGCTGTCCCCGACGGACCGGCTGATTCGTATCGACCAAGATCCGGTCGATGCGTTCGGGAATCTTGCTCGTTACGGCAACCTCGTCGGCGGCAACGTGCGCGTCGTCCGTGCCTTCATGCGAGAGTGAGTACGTGAGCCACGGTACGCCCCAAATCACCGCAATGACGATCACGACCACCGCGACGATTGCAAAAATAACGCGCTTACCCGGTCCCGAACGCGTCTCGTCCGGCACGTTGGCGGGACCGTTAGCCTTTTGTCCGGCGACCGTCTTTTGATCTGCCTCTCGCGTATCCATTACGACTTCCTTACCCCATTGAGAAAAACGTCAATGTAAAATCGAAGTGCGGCTTCGGGCTCGCCGCGGTGAAGTACCGAATCGGGAAACTTCTTGCGCCCCAGCGCATGCATGAAGACCAGGCCGAGGAAAACCAGCGCGAGCTTCTCAGCCTCGCCATCGAGCTCTCCGGCTTCGATGCGGCGCTGCATGAAGTCCGTCAAGACCGCGAGGATGGCGAGCTGTGGACGCCACGTCGTTTCGGCAAAAATATCCTTCTCATACTCTTGCTCGACGAGCGACCAGCGAATCATGTCGCCGAGCGCCTCGAAGCGCGCGAACATCAGCTGCGCAAGCGCGAGGAGAGCCTCCGAGAGATCTCCCGTGAGACCGGCCGCGACGTCTGCCAGCAGCAAGTACCCGCAAAAATGCTGCGCACACGCAACTAAGAGTGCTTCTTTCGTGCCGAAGTGCCGAAAAATCGTGGCCTCGTTGACGCCGGCGACCTCGGCGATCTCGCGCGTCGTCGCGCCGCGCTTCCCTTTGCGCCCAATTACCTCGCGAGCCGCAGTGAGGATTCGCTCGCGCGTCTCTTCCGGCGAGGCGGAACGCACGCCCTCGGAGATCTTACGCGTCTCGATCACGGCGTTCGCGCTCCTGAGGCTCCAACGGGAACGTTGGTTTGATAGGTTCCGTAGACGGCATCGGCCACGGCCCGCACGTAGGGCATGCGAATTATTGCGTGCTGCTGCGAGAGCACCCAATAGTTGCCTTCGAGCCGGTACTGCTCCGACATCGTAATCTTGCCGCCGCTGGTGTAGTACCATTCCATCTGTTCGAGCGTGTACGATGCGGCATCGACGTAGGCCAGGGTGTGATCGAGGATGTCGCTGTGAATCTTTTTAGTCAGGCGCAGAACGAGCATCTCTCGACCGCCGAGCGATGTAGTTCCATCGAGCGTAATATTTTGATCGCGCCGCCAAGCCAGCGGATTGCCGACATCGTTGAAGAGTCGCCCGAAGTTTCGGGCATAGCTGGGCATGCGATCGAAGACGACCACGTACAGATCCGGCCTCTTATAATAGGACGTCCCGTCGAGCTTGGGGGCAAGGAATGGAAAGCTGACCATTCGGATGTCGACGTGAACGCGGGCGCGATAACTCTCCAGCGACGGATTGCGCGCCGCCATCCGCTCGATGACGGTTCGCGCGTCTAGGGCCGGAGCGGCGGCGCCTCCGCCTGCCGGCATGGCGCCGAGCACCGAAACGAGGGAGGCGACGGTTAGCGAAAAAAATATCGTCTTCATAGGCTCGCTTGGTTGCAAGTAGGTACTTGCACGCAGATGCTACCATAGCAAACTGCGTGAATGCAAGTACTTACACGCAGAGGCGCTCCGCGATGCGGGCCGTCTGGTTGCGAGCCTGCCGAGCCAGCGCCGACGGCTCGCCAACGTAGGCCCGGCGCCCGTTCACGAAGGTCGCCTGAACCCAGGCATCCTGCCCCCGATAGACCAGCGCGTTGCACTCCGGCGACCACGGATCGATCTCGGAAGCGTCGAGCACCACGTAATCGGCCGGCGCCCCCTCGACGAGATCGCCGGCTTCCAGTCCCAGTGCTCGCGCGCCCTCGCGCGTTCCCATCGCCAAGGCGTCTCGAGCGCTCAGGGCGGCGCCGTCGAGACTTCGGAGTTTGGCAAGCAACGCGGCCGAGCGCATTTCGTCGATCAGCGATGGACGGACGTCCGCATCCGTACCCAAACCGATCGGGATGCCCAGCGCGCGCAACCCGGCGACGTCGCAAATCCCGTCGCCGAGATACTGGTTGGTCATCGGATTATGTACGACTCGCGCACCGGCGTGGGCGAGCATCTCCTTCTCCCGCTCCAAAAGGTGAATCGCATGCACGGCTACGGTACGCGCGGTGAGCGCGCCGAGCTCGTCGAGAAGGGCGATCGGGGTCGTTCCGAAGCGCGCGAGCGTTTCTTCACCTTCGTACGGTGCTTCGGCAACGTGAATGTGGAGCGCACAATCGAACTGCCGCGAGAAGTCGGCGGCGCTTCGAATCATCTGCTGCGATGCGGCGTGCAAAGAGTGCGGAGCAACGCAGACGTTCGCATCGGGATAGCGTTGCATCAGCTCGAGCGTTCGGTGCGCGGCGACGTCGGCCGTTTCGCAAAACTCTGCGGGCGCGTAGGTCGCGTCCATCCACGTGCGCGCCAGAATCAGCCGAATGCCCGTTTCGCGTGCCGCGCGAATCGCCGCTTCGGCACGCTCGTTGCCGGAGCCGTTGAGGTAGAAGAACTCGGCAACGGTGGTGATTCCCGCTGCCAGCATCTCCGAGAATGCCGCGACGAAGGTCCAGTAGACGTCGTCCGGCGTCAGCCGAGGCACGACCCGATACAGCGCGTCGCTGCGCCATTTCGCAAAGGGCCAATCATCGGCCCATCCTCGCAATAGGATTTGATAGGCGTGACTGTGCCCGTTGATAAAGCCGGGAACGACGAGCCGATCGGCCGGGAAGGAGCGTGCGTGGAGATCTCGCCCTCGATCCCGGACCTCGAGAAAATTGCCGCTCGCGACGATGCGGCCGTCACGCACGACGAACGCGTAATCCGCTCGCGTCTCGCCCGAGACGAGCGCCCGTGCGCAGCGTACTAGCTCGTCACTCACGACACCAGCGCGCCGTTCTTGACGACCGCGGCGGCGAGGTTGCCGCCGAACTCCCAGCCGAACTCTTCCGGCGAATCCATTCGCAGCGCGACGAAGTCGGCGGGCCCGCCGACGCGGAGACTGCCCGCGTCACGGCGCAAAGAGTGGGCGGCCGCCCGAGTCACGGCGTACAGCGCCTCGGCGGCCGAAAGCCCGAAGAGCTGGCGGCCAAAGTGCGCGACGCTCTGCAGATTGAAGCAGGGCGACGTTCCGGGATTATAGTCGCTCGCAAGAGCAACCATCGCGCCGGCCTCGAGCAGCGAGCGCACCGGTGCGAGTTGCGGGAGATCGAGAAAGAGGATCGTTGCCGGACAAGCGACCGCGACGATGCCGCGCTCCGCGATCGCACGCACGTCTTCTCCGCGGATGTAGTTGCAGTGATCGACCGCATCCACTTCGAGCTGCACCGCCATCGCGGCGGCGCCGCCGTAGGCCATCTCGTCGCAATGCACGCGCAAGCGCATGCCGTGCAGGCGCGCAGCATCGAGATACCGGCGCGTTTGCCGCGGAGAAAAGAATCCCGGTTCGCAGAACGCGTCGGCGTAGACGGCGCCGTGCGCGGCCGCTGCCGGAACGACTTGGTCGATCAGATAGTCGATAAACCCCTCCTCGCGCTCGATCTCGAACTCGGGCGGCAAGGCATGCGCGCCGAGAAAAGTCGCGACGAGCCGCGGAACGTCAGCATCGTCGCGATGCAGGTCAATCAGGTCCAGCAGCGCCGTTTCGCCCGGCTTATGCAGCGCGTACCCCGTTTTGGTTTCGAGCGTCGTCGTACCGTGCGCGAGCATCGCGTGGAGCCTCGGCCGGATCGTTCTTTCATAGAACGCTTCCGGATCGAGCAGCGCCTCACGCGTCTGCTCGATCGTGTACCGCATGCCGAGCGGGGGCGGCTCGCCGCACACGCGCGCGGCGAAGTCCGGCTCGCGGTTTCCCGCATAGAGCGGATGTGCGTGCGCGTCGACAAAGCCGGGGACGATTATGTAATCGTGAAGGTTTAATTCTTGCCACCCTTCGACTGCGCTCAGGGTGACACTGGGAGTGCTCNNTCGTCGATACGCCCCAGCGCGTCGAAGTCGATACCACATTGCGGAGCTTGAGTATCGCAGGTGACGATCGTCTTTGCGCGGACGATCAGAGACGCCAATCGAGGCCTTCTGCGTCGGCCGTTTCGATGGCGAGATCGTACCCGGCGTCGGCATGGCGTACGACGCCGAGCCCGGGATCGGTGGTAAGCACGCACGAGAGCCGCTCGCGTGCGTCGTCGCTTCCATCGGCAACCACGACCATTCCGGCGTGCAGGCTGTAGCCGATGCCGACGCCGCCCCCGTGATGGAAACTCACCCAATGGGCGCCTGCGGCCGTGTTGAGCAACGCATTGAGAATCGGCCAGTCGGCGATCGCATCGCTTCCGTCCTTCATCGCCTCGGTTTCGCGATA
>PMUK01000222.1 GCA_003166915.1 Candidatus Cybelea palsarum | reverse complement strand
GCGATCCGTTAGACAAGCGTCAGAGTCGGATTATCAAGCACGCGAACGATGCAAGCAGAATCCTCGACGATCGGACGTCCGGCTCGGAATCACTTCGCATGTAAGGGGGTTGGAGTCCCCCTCTCTCCACCATCGAGATCGTGCAAAAATCCTGACAGGCCAAGGGGCTTGCGCGAAAGCGCTTGAGACGGACGAGACCATCAAAGCTCGTCCTTCTTTAAGAGCTATCGGTTGCGTGAACGCAGGAAGGCGGGATTCATGCTGCCCTCGGCTAAACCGATACCGCAAATGAACGCTCACGCCTAGAAGTGCCGGAACGTTTAGACTTAGATGAAGCGCAGGATGCACATGAGAAGGCTTACGTCGGTACTGTGCATGGCACTTTTGGCGCTACCTTGGGGCGATCCGGCCCTAGCGCAGTCCAAAGGGCAACCGGAAAATCTCCTCGCAGCTATGAAGCTTTGGGGAGACATCAAATTCTTCGATCCCCAGATTGCTGGCGGCAAGGTCGATTGGGATGCCGCCTTGATGCACGCCGAACCTGCGATTCTATCTTCAAAAACCCCCGAAGCGTACCGGGCGGCTATCGCTTCTATGTTGGCGCCACTCGGCGATCCGGCAACGCACGTTGATGCTCCACCCTCATCCGGGACGCGAGGGCTTTCAGCGAACAAAATGGGGAACGGCGTGCTCATTACCGTNNGCTGCAAAGAGCAGCGCAGTCGCTATCGATTTGAGGGGCGTGACGGAAGCGAGCGCAGGCGACGCCGCCGCACTGCGCTATTTGTTTTCTCCCGACTCGCCAGTTCTCGACCTCGTAGCAGGCTCGTTGACGTTACCGCGTGAGCGCTCGCGATCGTATGCGGGCTATCCGAGCCAAAGCAGCGGCGAATACCAGGGCTATTCGGCGTTGGACTCCGTTACCGATGGCGTGATCGTAATGGGCAAATCCAAAGTCCCGCGCAGGTTCGCCATTTTGGTCGACGGCGCAACGTCGTTGCCTTCCATGGCGCTCGCGCTCTCCGAGGCAGGTGACGCAACGATCTATACCAACGGCGGCGACCCGACGATTCTTGCGCCGGCCGTTGCCCAGATGAACATGCCGTACGGCGTTCGCGCAGATTACCGCACTGGCGATCTTGCAGATATCGGTCAGCCCCTCGCTTTGCCGGCTGCGAGTAGCCCGGAAGATGCAATCGCCAAGCTGTCCACGTTAAGAGATGTCACCCAAAGCTACCCGCGGCGAGATTCAGTGCCGCTCACCGAGAAGGCCTATAGCGACGTCAGTTTTCCAGCCGAACCGATGCGAATGCTCGCAATCGCGCGCATCTATAACGTAATCCGCTACTTCTCGCCGTACGCGGGCCTGATGCACGACGACTGGGATGCCGCAGCGGTCCAAGCGATCGACGACGAAGGCAACGCGACTGATTCCCGTTCATATCTTCTCGGCTTGATGAAGTTCTACGCCCATCTGCACGACTCTCACGGTTTTGTCGACGGCTACCTCGCGAAGGCCGCGTTCGGCGCGGGCGTTCCGTTCCTAACCCGGTACCTGCACGAGCAGGCCGTTGTCACCAGCATCGCGGTCGGCTACGCCGGAACGCCCAAGCTGCGCGACGGCGATGTGATCGACGCGGTGAACGGCGTGCCGATCCGTCAGGCGATGAGCAACGCTGAAAAGTACCTCTGCGAGTCGACGCCTCAGGCTGCCAACTCTGCCGCGTTAGGTGCCGTCATGGAACCATCGGCCTTCACGGGTAAGAAGGGTACGCCGATCACGATTACATTTCATGACCTTCGCGGCAAGCGTCAAACGATTACGTTAAGCCGAGATACTTACTCCTTTGTTCCCGCCAGATCGGGCCCGAAGTACTTCATTCTGCCGGGAAATGTCGGCTACGTCGACTTCGACAGGATCGAGCCGGCGGAAACCGACGCGATGTTCGACGCGCTCAAGAACACGCGAGCGATCGTCTTCGATAACCGCGGCTATCCGCGAGGTGCAGCCTGGACGGTTGCCCCGCGCCTCACGATGGCCACCGGCGTGCGGGCGGCGCTGTTCGATACACCACTCGTCACCAATCCGCTCGACGTTCAACTGGGCGACATTAGTCTGTTACCAACCGTTCAGAAGTTCTATCAGCTGCTCCCAACTTCAGACCGCTGGAAATATCTAAAGCCGACGGTGATGCTCATCGACGAGCGCGCCATCAGCCAGTCCGAACATAGCGCGCTGTTTTTTCGGGCGGCCACGCACACGCTATTTGTCGGGACGCCGACCAGCGGCGCGGACGGCGACGTGACGTCGTTGGTCGTTCCGGGAGGTCTTTCGTTCCACTTTTCGGGTGAGGGGGTGCGTCATCCTAACGGCGACCAGCTGCAGCGCGTTGGGATCCGTCCTGACGTTTACGTCGAACCAACGGCGGCTGCTATAGGCGCCGGCAACGACGTCGTTCTTCAAAAAGGCCTCAAAGAAGCGCTGCTGCTCGCCGGATCGACGCAGAAGGCTCGGGACGCAGCTTTGCGCGACGAGATTGCCAGAGAACGGCGGGCGTTGACGACACCTCAGACTCCACTTGCAGTGACAGGAGAGCAGGCGCAGGCGCTCACCCTGCCGTGGACTGTAATCACCCGCTCGTATGTCGGCACCACGAGCTCGCGGTTGGGGTACTCGGGCTCCGACGAACTAACGTTAGCGAGTTCTGGCGCTCCGCAATCAGGCACGCCATTTGGATCGTTTACCGCCCCGCTCGATATCGGACGTTACCGCGGTAAGACGATTCGTATCCGGGGATGTCTCAGCAGTCAAGACGTCAGCGGCGGAGTAGGGTTCTGGTTGCGGATCGACGGGCCTTCGCGGCAGTTCGATAACATGCGCGATCGTTGGCTGAGCGGAACGAGCGGCTGGAAACCGTTTGCGATCATTCTTCGCGTCCCGTTGGATGCAACTGATGCGTATTGTGGACTTCTGCTCGTCGGCTCGGGGACGGCCCATGCGTCCGGTCTCACAATCGATGTTGTCCCCGACTCTACACCGACGACCGGCAACTAGCGGCGGTGCAAAGCTGTAGACCGTCTGCCACGACGCCCGGCTCAGTAAACATCGGCGCCATTGCGCGCGCCTGCGGTTGCGACCTCTGTTCCAGATTCATTTTTAAAGCGGCGACGGAAAAGCCTAGAGACAATGGGCCTGATATGTTACCGAGTG
>PMUK01000204.1 GCA_003166915.1 Candidatus Cybelea palsarum | reverse complement strand
GTATGCGGCCGCGCCGGCACTGCGCGCTGGGCCGAACTACAGCTTTCCCGATCGCCTGTGCGATGCGCTCATCCTGGGAGTCGCCATCCCGTTCGCTCTTGGCTTCGTCCACGCGCTTTACTGGGGCGCATGCTGGGGGGCGCTGCTCCTTTGCATCGCGATTGCCGCCGGGAGGAGCCTGAACGAACGGAACCCGACTAGCGAAAACACGGCGCGCCCCGCGCCGTACCTGCTGATCGCGGCGCTCCTCCTCGTCGCCTGGCCGCAGCTGACGCGCCCGCTACTCGACGGCGACTCGCTTTCATACCATCTGCCCAACGCCGCCGCGTGGGTTCACGCACATTCGCTTTGGACCGCAACGACGCGATATTGGTGGTATCCGCCTGCATCGGAGCTGTTTGCAAGCGCGCTCTACGCCGTCGGCAGCCCGTTTGCATTGCCATGGTGCGGATTCTGCGCGCTGGCGCTGCTGGGTTTTCGGATCGCCGCGTGGTCGCGCGAAGCGTTGAGCACGTCGCCGCTGTTGGCCGACGCGCTTGCCGCTGCGACGGTCAGCGCGTTTCCACTCGCCATCCAAGGCGGAACGCTTCAGAACGACGTGTGGCTTGCGGCCTTTTGGCTAGAGACGCTGTGGTCGTTGCGCACGATGTCGGCGAACCGTTTCGCGCCCGGCGCCGCCCTGACGGCCTTGATCAAACCACAAGGTTGGATATTTGCAGCGATCGCTTTGCTGGCATCGCGAGCGCGTCCGATCCTGTGGGTCGGGACTTTTTCCGCTCTCGGCCTTTGGGCGATTCACGACGCGATCCTGTGGAAGAGCGCCGTTGCGCCGCCGGCAGCGAGCATGGCCGGCGTCGGTTTCTACGGATCGACGATCCTCGCGCACGGCCTGGGAGCGTTCGCGCTACTCGCAGCCATCGCGATTCATCTCTCTCCGTTCGCGCTGGTCGCGATTATCGCGGCCTTACTCGGCCCATTGATCGCCCCACGGGATCGAGCGCTGGGATGGGCTGCCTTTGCTGCGGTCCCGCTGTTTTTCGTGCTGCCGTTCGGGTATGAAACCAACGTCGCTCAGCTCGCAAACGGTGAGTCGCTGCGCTTCGCCGCGCCCGCGATTGCCGCCGGCGTTTTGCTCCTTGCGCCGCTGGCCCGCCGCTACGCTGCGGTCGCCATACCATTGCTGTGGATTTCGACGTTCTACGGTTGCTGGTTCGTGCTCGCGCTTTTTTGGAACGACGGCTCGACGCACGTCGCACTCGCGGTCGCCGCGCTGGGCGTCGCAATAGCGGCGACGGCGAATCTAATGCGGTTGCGCTTCGTCACTGCCGTGGCGTTCTTGGCCAGCGTCGTTCTTGCGACGCATCTTGCCGCGCGTCACCCGCTCGATTATTACAACGACTCGCTGAACGTCGGCGGTACGTCGCCCGGCGTCTATCGCTGGATTGAGAGAACGCAACCCGCCGCAATCGGTGGCTGGGGCCTGCGTGCCGGCGTCATCAACGTGCTCTCTCCGCGCACCCAGACGCTCGACCTCGCGGATAACGACGCCTGCGCGCAAGCTCACGCGCACGCGCTATTGCTGGTCGCGGTCGCGCAAAACGATCTGCCTTCGCAAACCAACGTACACCGACTGCGCGGGGCGCGCGCGTGTGGCAGCATCCTCTACGAAGACGCGATCGGGGTCGTCACGAGACCATAACTGCCGGGTTAGTTCTTTTCTAGCTGCGCGGATATCCAAGGCGCCATGAAATAGCGCCAGAGTATCTTGATCAGTGCCGCGGCCGGAATCCCGAGAATTAGCCCGGGAACGCCGAAGAGCTCGCCTCCGGCGAAGACGGCGAACATCGCGCCGATCGGCGAGACGCCCACCGATTGACCCATGATCTTGGGGACGAGCACGTTGTCGCTTATCCGCGCCATGGCGAACATCACGACTTGCACCCACACGATCATCCAAATTCCCTGTGGCGCGCAGAGCGGAATCGCAACGAGTTGCGCAATCAACATACCGATGATCGGAACGGCGTAGGCAACGGCCGAGATGATGCCGAGGATCAGCGAGAACTTGAAGCCGATGGTGGCAGTTGCAGTCGCGATGACGGCGCCGGTAAGGGCGCTCACGATTACCTGCCCGGAGATGTAGCTTCCAAACAGTTCGGTCACCTCCACCGCAAGCTTGCGCGCGGTTTGGCGCTTTCGCGGCGGGAACATCGAGGTAAAGCCCTCGGCGATCTGCGTATCGTTGAGCAGAAAGAAAACGGAGAGAATGATCGACGAGAACGCAACGAAGAAAGCCGTCGCAGTATTTACTGCGATGGTGCCGAGTGAAGCGACCGCGCCGCTGATAAAGCTCGAGGTCTGCGTCGCGCCGATACGGCTGGTATTAACGTCGTAGGCGGGCAGCTTCAGCGTCGGAAAATGCTGTTGGAGCGAGCTCTGAGCCTCCGCCAGCCAGCCTTGGGCGGTGCCGGCGTATGTCGGGAGATTGGCAGCCAAGAGCTGCGTTTGACTGATCGCCAGCGGCACGACGATCACCAGGAAGATCGCAATGAGCGCGAGCAGCCCGAAAAAGACGATCGTGACGGCCACGGGTTTGGGCATGCGCCGTTCCAAACGGCCGACGATCGGCTGAACGCCGAACGCAATGAAGGCTGCGATGACGAAGATCGAGATCGTCCGCGGAATATGTGCGGCAAACCAGAGGGCCGCTAGGACCAAAACGACGCCGGCGACGATCCAAGCGGCGCGCCGCCAAACGCGGGTCGTCACAGGGGTTTGCACAACAGCCGCCGTTCGGTGCGATAACCCGCGTGCTCGTAGAGGCGGCGCGCGGACTCATTCTCTTCTGTGACCATGAGGGCCATAAACGGCAGACCGCGCCGTCTCGCCTCATCCTCGGCGGCCGTTAAGAGCGCCCCCCCCACCCCGGTTCCTTGCCACTTTGGCTCGACGGCCATGTAGGCGATGAAACCCTGATCGATCAGCGTGACTTCGTCGGGAAGCTCGTCAAGCAGGAGCAGAAAGCCGACGCGCTCACCTTTTTCATGTGCGATGAACGTGACATGCGATTGGTCTGCGACGATGTCGCAAAGGCGCTCGAACGCAACGCGGGCCGCCGGTTCGGTTGCGTGACGTAGGCTACCGACGCTCGACATCACCGTGCGCCGCCCGAGCGCTTGCACGAAATCACGGTCGGAGGCTGCGTCCGCTCCCGTAGCGACCTTGCGCCGCACCTGCGCGGTCACGCGCGGCGCGAGCCCGGATCGGTCACCGTTTCTCCGGCGCGGCACTGCGGACAATCCACCGCATCGAACGAAATCATTGGCAAGTGCAGCAGCGCGTGCGCGGGCACCCCAAAATCCTGTTGTGCGCGAGCGACGACGATGCCCACGCCGATGACGTGCGCGCCACGGCGTTGCACGACACCGATCACTTCGCGAACGGAGAGACCCGTCGTGACGACATCTTCAACCACGAGTACCCGATCGGCGGCCGAGAGCGCGAATCCCCGGCGTAACACCGGTACGCCGTTATCTTTCTCTACGAAGATCGCTTTGGTTCCAAGGTGCCTGGCAACTTCGTACGCGAGGAGAATGCCGCCAACTGCTGCGCCGACGACGACGGTAGGATTCGCGTCGCGAAACCGTGCGGCGATCAACTGCGAAACGGGTTCGAGCAGCGCCGGGTCTTCGAGGATACGAAACTTTTGCACGAAACGATCGCTGTGACGGCCGGAGCTCAAACGGAAGTGCCCCTCGAGAAGCGCTCCGCGTTGCATCAGCGCCGACTGCAGGTCGAGCTGCGGCTCGCTCACGTGCGTACGCTCATCTCCTCCAAGATCGCTTTGGCGGCAGCCACGGGATCGGAGGCTTCAACGATCGGGCGTCCGACTACGATGTAATCCGACCCGGCGGCAACTGCTTCCGCGGGAGTGGTAACGCGTTTTTGATCGCCGTGCGCGCTCCCCGTCGGTCGAATGCCCGGCGTCAGCGTGAGAAAGTCGTCGCCGAAGAAGCGTTTGAGATCGCGCACCTCGCGCGCGCTGCAGACGACCCCGGAACAGCCGGCGTCGCGCGCCAATGCCGCCAAACGAATCGCGTTTTCGCCCGGGCCTCCTTGCAGCCCGAGCTCGTTGAGATCCTCGGGGGCAATGCTGGTCAGCAGCGTGACGGCGAAGACGTGGGGCGCGGGAAGGTCGAGTTCCGCCGCTCGTTCGGCGGCGGCGTCCACGGCGGCGCGCATCATCTCCAGGCCACCGAGGGCGTGCACGTTGAGGATCTGCACGGTCGGGCGCACCAGCGCGGAGACGGCCGCGGCGACGGTTCGCGGAATGTCGTGCAGCTTCGCGTCGACGAACGTTCGCACGTCGCGCGCTTCGCAGTACGAAAAAATGCGCTCCGGATAGCCGTAGAGCGCCTCGAGCCCGATTTTTAGGATAACGTCAAGCTCGTAGAGCGCATCCACGAGCCATTCGGCATCCTCGGCCGTCGGGACATCGAGGGCAACGATCAGTTGAGTGGCCATTCCAGTCAGCCTTCATCTCCTTCGTACTGATGTGCGGTCGCGATTTCCACGTGCGCCCGGCCGACGATTTCTTGAATCGATCCGATCTTGCGTCGCGTAAGGTAGGCTTGCAACTCCGCGACGAGACGCTCGGGAATTCGTGGATCGGTGAAGTTCGCCGTTCCAATCGAGATTGCCGTCGCTCCGGCCAGGAAAAATTCGAGTGCGTCCGCGAGAGTCTCGATGCCTCCTTGGCCGACAATCGGAATGCTCACGGCTTGTGCAATTTCGTAAACGGCGAGTACGGCAATCGGACGAATCGCTGGGCCGGAAAGGCCACCGGTGATGTTACCTAAACGTGGGCGCCACGTTTCCACGTCAATCGCCATCCCGCGGACCGTATTGATAACCGCGAGCGCGTCCGCTCCGCTGTTCTCCGCTTGGCGGGCGATCGCGACGATATCGGTCACGTTTGGGGAGAGCTTGACGATCAGCGTCTTGTTCGTCGTGGCGCGCGCCGCTTCGACGACTCTGGCGGTCAGATCCGGATCGCAGCCGAACGTCTCTCCCTCGCGAGCCACGTTGGGGCACGACACGTTCAGCTCGATGGCATCGATCTCGTCCCGCGCCGCCAAACGCTCGCAGATATAGGCATAATCGTCGATCTCGAATCCGGCGACGCTTCCAACGATCTTGCACGGCCGGCCGGCATACTTATGAAGCTCGCGCTCGAGATACCATTCGATGCCCGGATTCTGCAATCCGATCGCGTTGAGCATGCCCGCGGGGGTATGGACGAGCCGTGGCGTGGGGTTGCCCAGACGCGGCAATCGCGTGACGCTCTTGAGCACGATCGCGCCGATCTTCGAAAGATCGGCAAACGGCGCAAACTCTTCGCCCGATCCGTAGCATCCGCTACCCATCAAGGTCGGATAGGCCAGCTCGAGTTTTCCGAGCTTGATCGCGAGCGCCGGTTGTGGATTCACCACCGCAGTTCGTGCGCCCAAAAAACCGGACCCTCTTTGCAGATGCGCGCGTACACGACGTCGCTTCCGCCGCGCTCCGCCGGGGGAAAGTTGGGTGCTTGCGCGCTCGCGTTGGTCAGCGGGACGACGCAGCCCCAACAGCCGCCGACGCCGCATCCGAAAGTCTCTTCCAACGAGAGCTGCGCGCGCACCCCAAAGCCGTTCGCGATTTCCCCAACGCGTCGTAACATCGGCGAAGGACCGCAGGCGTAGATGGTTTCGGGTTTGCGCGAGCGCACCAATGCGTCGGTCACAAATCCACGTTCGCCGCGCGTGCCGTCGTCCGTAGCCAGGACGAGCTCGCAACCGGCATCGGCGAATCGTTTGGCGTCGACCAAGAGTTCCGCCGTTCGCGCTCCATAGAAAAGACGCACGTGAGCGCCTCGACGCAACAGCTCGCGAGCGCACAACCAGACCGACGCAATGCCGACGCCCCCGGCGACGATCGCGACGTCGCGCGCGTCGCCCGAGCAATCGAAGCCGTTGCCGAGCGGCCCTACCACGTCGAGCCGATCCCCGCATGCCAAGCTCGCAAGCTCGCGCGTTCGCTTGCCTGTTACGAAGAAAAGAATGCTCGCGCGCTTGTCTTCCGCTTCGTAGACGGCCAGCGCCGTTGCGGCCGCTTCACCGCTCGGCGGGATCGCCATCAGATATTGGCCCGGTTGCGTTGCATAGGCGAGCTCCGGCGCGTGAAGCGTCAAGAGGACCACTCCATCTGCAAGCTCGCGGCGCTCGAGTATCGTCGTCGCCGCAACGCGCGGATGCAAGTCAAGCATCGTCATACCAATCATATTTTCTGCTAATTTTCAGGAAATTCTTCGAGAACGGGTGAACGCTCTTGCTACTCTAGCCGTTATACTGTATAGAGAGCGTAAGTAACAAGAAAGGAGGGGTCCGGAGATGGCAGGTCTTATCGTCTTTAAATCGCTAGCCGACGCACTTAGAGCGGGCTATCAAGTATACGATCGGACTGCAGATGGATATCTGGTCAGGACTCGTACAACCGCTGGTTGGGCCATGGCCTTGGTCACCTGCAAGTAGTATTCCGTTATTATTCTAAAGTTAATGCCGCCCGGCAACCGCCCGGCGGCATTTTTTTTTCAAGACTCGAAAAGTTAGGCGCGATGGTCCGGCGGCGATGCCGGCTTCTCGATCTCCGGAATCGAGCCCGGGCGCCAGCCGCCGTAGGTTGGGCCGGGCGGCACCGCGCTTCCGGCCGAATGCTCGGACGGGGCGCCGGCGTCAAAGGTAGGGCCGAATCGCCGTTGCGCGGCGGGAACTCCGAACGTCGCGCCGCTGAGAACCGCGTTGATGATCTGCGCGATACCCACGAAGAGCGGGATCAAGCCGCCCAGTAACCACGGTCCATATTCGTATTGGCCGTCCCCATGGTAGCCGATGAATCCAAGGCCGACGAGCAGCGCCAAGCCGATGAATGCGACTTGAATCCCGCGACGCAACTGCCGCTGGGCGTGAAAGTCGTCATCGTAAACATACCGGTTTCCGGACGGATCCGCCGGCGTCGCGCCGGGGTTCCATCCGGATTTCATCGCGCGACGCATGTCGCGCGCGTTGGGCGGCGGTACGAAGCCGCGGCGCAGCATCTCCATGCGTTCCCGGTGCGCGAGGACACGCGAGACGATCCAGGCTGCAATGGGCGCTCCGAAGATGCAAATGACCGCGATAAGAGCGACAAAGTTGTCAGAATCCATGACTTTGGAAATCTCCGTTCGTGTAAAGATGAATCGATCCATCGGACGTCGCCAGCTTCATCGTGCCCGAGCCGGCACCGAGACGTACTGTCTGCCGCGCGGAATCGTCACGCGCGAGCGAAGATCCATCGACGTCGATTCGTCCGTTGCCGGTCGACGCGTCGATGGCCAGATCGGAATCCTGCGGAACTCGCAGGTTGACCGAACCGTCGTCGGTCGATACTTCGTAAGACCCGTTTGGCCCGAAAGTACCCGCTACGCGCAAGGAGCCGTCGTCGCTGTGCAGCGTCGCATCGGGGCGCGCGCCGGCGATCGTCAGATGGTTGGCTTCAATGCGCCCCTCGTGGGTGCGAGCCACCAGCGATCCGACGCTAACGTCCGCGAGCGTGAGATGCCCGTCACTCGACTCCATCGCGAGACGATCGCCTCGGACGTTGGTTGCGGTAAGATATCCGTCGCTGCTGGCGTTTACCGTGCCGCGCAGGTCGCTCAAATTTACGTGTCCGTCCTGCGACTGCACGTTCACGCCGCCGGTGATGCCCTTGACGTCCGCGCCCGAGCAATGGGCGATCTGGACGTGCGATCCGCTGGGAACGTCCACTTGGATGGCTTCGGCGCTAAAATCAAATAGCTCGACGGAAAAATGTCGCCGTGCGGAGCGTTCGATCCGCACACCGTCGGCAGTTCGTGTGACGCGCAGCTGCGGATAGCTCGAAGTCGAGAAGATGGCGCCGCGCATCTGCGTCAGATCGCGAACGTGGACGAGCCCGTCGTTCGAAACACCGACGCTAACCCGCGAGGCTGCGTCGTCGATTGCTACCTGCGGGGTTTCGCCGGCAGCTAGCGGCTCGACGGGCGCGGCAGCGAAATCCACGTGGTGCTGGCTGCCTGCGAACGCCGCTGGGCCGCCGCCAAGGGCATAGACCGCCATGCCGACGATCAGGAGCTCGGCGGCGACGAGCGTCGCCACGACCGAGACGCGAGACATTTAGATCCGCGGGCCCCAACCGTCAAAGGTGGGACGGAGCGACTGAGCGGAGTTCCGCTCGTCGGTTGGTAGCGCGGGATGCTTCCGGCCGGTCCAAGTGCCGCCGGGAAGGGTCGTGTTCGGGATTGTGGTCATTTTTAGGTGGAACCTCCGTGATTGTTGCTGCTCTACTTACGGCCCGGCGCGCCGCATGTTTCGCAGGCAGGCCCGGCAGCGGCGGCCGCCGGCGGCGCGAAACAATCCCCGTCTCGCACGCGTACGACTGGCGTGTCGGCACTCTTGGCGGAGCTCCCGCGCATCCGCATGAAAGCTGCGCCGGAAGACGGCGACTTGGTCGCAATGACCTTGCAAGGCAACTCCGAAGCCTTCGCAATGCTCGTCGAGCGATACGACCGAGCCGTTTATCACCTTTCGTACCGGATGCTCCACAACGTCGAGGACGCGCGCGATGCGACGCAAGAAGCGTTTTTCAAGGCGTTTCGGAGTCTGCGGACCTTTCGAGCGGGCGCCAAATTCTCAACCTGGATCTTTGCGATCTCCTATCATGCCTGCTGCGACCGCCTGGCACGGCGCAAGCATGACGCAAACGACGAGCTCCCCGATCGGGCCGATCCCGTCCAGGGACCGGAGCAGCAGGCGATCGCCCTCGATGAAGCGTCGCGCTTACGCCGGGCGATTGACGCGCTTCCGGAAAAGTACCGGGCAGTCATCACACTCTTTCATCTCCAAGGGCGGCAATATGAGGAGATAGCCAGCGTTCTGGGCCTGCCGCTGGGTACAGTAAAAACACACTTGTTTCGCGCGAAGGAGCAGTTGCGCAGGCTTCTGGACGGGATGGAGGTAACGGAATCATGACTATGCACGACGCGGATCGCCCGCTGGACAGCCTGGATCGCGCCATTCTCGGCCTTGCGCTGGAGGAGCCGCCCTCCGGCCTGCGTTCCTCGATTTTGCTCGCAACCGTCTATCCGGCCTATCGTCCGGCACCGCCGTTCTCGTTCTTAGAGTTGGCGCTGCTGGGGGCTCTGGGCGCCGTCGCCGTCTGGTTTGCCGCGTTGCTCATCCTTGGCGGTGCCTCGCTCTTTGTCCATACCGTGACGACGATCGCCACCGTGGCGAGCTCGGCGCTCTCGAACGGTGCGACGCTGGCATGGCTGGCGGCGGGAGGCGCGACGGCGTTGTGGCTCTCACTTTTCACCGTTTCCCAACCCGTCGCGCACGCTTCTCACAGGTCCGGGCCGAGGAACGTCCCATAATCTACCTTCATGGAGAATCGCTCAGCGCCGCAGAAGCGCCAATATAGGATCCTCATCATCGAGGACGATGCGGCTATTAACCGCGTCTTACAACTCGAGCTGGAACACGAAGGATATGAGGTAGACGTCGCGCGGGACGGTTTATCGGGTCTGGAAAAGGCCCTCAAAGAACCCGACCTCGTCGTGCTCGACCTGATGCTTCCCCGGATGGACGGCATCGAAGTCTGTAAACGGATTCGCGCCAAGAGCCGCGTGCCGATCATTATGCTTACCGCGCGCGATCGCGTGCCGGACCGCGTCGCTGGGCTCGACGTCGGCGCCGACGATTATGTCACCAAGCCGTTCTCGACCGACGAGCTGCTGGCCCGCGTGCGTGCCCGTTTGCGCGAGCGTTCTCCGCAGGGTAACGTCGTCGAATACCGCGACGTCGTGATGGATCGCGATCGCCACGAAGTGCACCGCGCCGGAAAAGCGATCGCACTTACCGCCAAAGAGTACGCTCTGCTGGAGTACTTGCTCTTGCACCGCAACAAGGTGCATACGCGCGACGAGCTTTTCAACGGCGTCTGGGGAAGCGACTTTCTCGGCGACTCCAATCTCATCGACGTTTACATCCGCTATTTGCGCGGCAAGATCGATGACGGCTTCGACGACAAGCTCATCACGACCGTACGGGGCGTCGGCTATACGATCAAAGATTGAGGGGCATGTCGCTCAGATGGCGCATAGCGCTGGGATATTCGGTGCTGCTGATCGTCGCACTGACGGTGATGAGCGGCCTGATCGTTTGGCGCTTCCAACAGATCTTGGACGACCAGGCAGAGGCGACCGTGAGCGCGACGATGCGGACGATCGTGCAGTTCGCGCAGCAATCCGCGACCCCGTTCTCGCTTGAAGATTCTTCGCTGGGGACGTTGCAGTTTCTCTTCAATAGCAGCAACCTGGCGACGTGGAACTCGGCCAATAGCTTCGTGCAGGTGGATTCGAGCGAGGGGTATCCGTTAGCGAAGACCGAAAATCTCGGCGCGCTCACGATCCCGCCAAACCCCAGTCTTTCGCCCGGCCGCGACGTACTTTTTCGGCATCTTACGCTGGGCGGTCGCTCTTTTTTGGTCGAAGATCGCTATCTGCTTGAAGGCGCGAACGCCGCGATCATTCACGTGGCCGAGCCGCTGGATACGTTGCAGCGCACGTTCGCGCGTGCTCGCGAAGCAATCGTACTCGTTTTGGGAACGACGGCGGCGGCGGTCATCATTCTTTCGATCATCCTCGCAGCACAAGCCACAACACCGATCAACGAGCTTTCGCGTGAGATGCGTGAGATCAGCTCCGATCGTCTGGCGGTCGCCGCGGGAACGGGCGCCTTCGATGACGCTCCCCCGCTGCAAGGGCAGCGTCGCCGCGACGAGATCGGACGGCTCGCACAGAGCTTCAACGATCTGCTGTCGCGGCTGGGTGAAGCCTTCGCGCGAGAACGGCAGTTCATCTCGGATGCTTCCCACGAGCTCAAAACGCCGTTGACTTCCATCAATTCCAACGCGCAGATGCTGTTGCGCTGGGGCGAGCGAGATCAGACGATTCTCCGCGAGAGTTTGGAGACGATCGTGCGCGAGAGTGCAGATCTGGCAGCGATGGTCAACGGCATGCTGACGCTGGCGAAAGCCGATCGTGGCGATGAGATTCCAAAGGAACCGCTCTCCCTCGCGCAAATCGCGACCGAAGTCACGCAGAACGCCGCGCCTCGAGCGGCCGAAAAAGAGATCGAGCTTCATTTCAGCCACACCTCCACTCCGACCGTCTGGGGCGATCCGAATCTCTTGCGTCAAATGATCGCCAACCTGGTTGATAACGCCATCAAGTTCACCGAACGCGGGCGCGTGGACGTACGCGTGGGAAGTGCGGGAGCGTTGGCCTGGGTCGAAGTAGCCGATTCGGGGCCCGGCGTCCCGCCGGAGGAGCTTTCAAACCTGTTCCAGCGCTTCTACCGGGCTGACAAAGCGCGTTCCCGAGAAGTCCCCGGAACTGGCCTCGGTCTCGCCATCGTTCGCTCAATTGCCAGAGTGCACGGCGGCGAGGCAACCGCTGCCAGATCCCCGGCAGGGGGCGCGATTTTCAGAGTAGATCTTCCGCTCATGGAGCTTCCGTTCACCGGGAATTCATGATGGAGGGCCCGCTCCGCCGATACAATGGACTCGTGTACGGAGGTTCTCGGCGGGGAGCGCTCGTGGCGCTTCTCGCCTCATTGTGTTGTCTGGCTTTCGCGCAGCCCGTGCGCGCCGACCAATCGATCGATGTCGGCCCGTCGCCCATTCTCAACGTCCATCTCACCCATGGCAAGGTGACGATTTCGACGTGGGACCGGTCTCAAGTGCAAATCTCATCCAACGAGCCCGTAAACGTGCGCCATATAGCTCCGTCGGACGTGGATCCCCGCATTCCAAAGCAGTTGCAAATCTCGTGGCAGCGGATCCAAACCGAGTACGGGCCCGTCGCGCTTCCAGCCGAGTCGTTTGTACTCCCCGAACTGCCCGGAGAGCACGACGCCGTCGTGGCACGAGGGAGCGGCACGATGACCATCATGATTCCCCGCAACACCGCCATCGTAATCGCGCACGTGCGCGCCGGTCATCTGACGCTCGATAACTACCACGGCGTATTCGTCGCCCACGTTCGATCGGGCGGTATCTCGCTCGACCGCGTCGGCGGCACCGGATTCCTAGAATCGATGCGCGGGCGTATCGCCGCAACGAACTCGACGTTCGACCGGCTACGCGTACGAACGGCCACCGGAAACATCTTCTTCCAGGGCTGTACCTCACGTCAGATTCAGGCGAGCAGCGTGTACGGCTCGATCGTCTACGACAACGGGCAATTTCAACCGGGTCTCGCGCGCTTTGATTCCGAGCACGGAAATGTGGCACTCGGCGTACGCGGCGGCGCGCAGATCGGCGCCTACAGCGGCTCCGGACATGTCCTTTCGAGCTTTCCCAACGACACGCAGATACGCGGAAACCCAAACACGCAACAAGCGACGGTTGGCGGGGGCGGACCCATCGTTACGGCCACCTCGAAGAATGGATCGGTCTATTTGTACAGCGGTTCTATGAACGACCATCCCAGCGTTCGCCAAGAGCTCAGCGGCAGCACGCAGTTACCCGTTCGCGCTCCGCGCCCACCACACGGACGAAGGCATCGCAGCTTTAGGAACCTCTGATTAGTCCGACGTTGTGCGTGATGCTGAGGAGGCTCTGCACGACGAGCGGAGCCCGGATGGCGGAGCGAGGAGGCAGGCAGCAGGAGCGCAGCCAGGATGGCGGAGCGACGAGCGGCTCCGACGCATCATGCACAACGTCGGAGTAATCAGAGGTTCCTAAAGCGCTGCTGCCACTTCTGTATCGATATCCAAGACATAGTCGTCGTACGCGGCGATGACTCGCAGGCCGAGCTCGTCTTCCAACTGTTCGGCCAGCCGCGGTGGATCGGCCTCGAGCATCTTCGTCCCGAAATGCGAAAACACGGCGACCTTCGGACGCACCTCGGCCACGACGCGCCGGGCATCCTGCCACGTCAAATGATCGGCGTTCATCTGATCCGCAAAGCGCAAGACGTTAACGACGAGCACGTCGGGACGATGCGCGGCGTAGTCGGCGGCCAGACCATCAAAGTAGCGCCCGCATGGAAGATAGCTCACGCGCAGTCCGTCGTAGACAAAGTGCAGTCCGTAGGTTTCGACCGCGTGCACATGCCGCATCGACGTGAAGACCTCGATTGCACCGACCCGATACGGACCGCTGCTCGCGGTCAAGCGCTCGACGCGCTCGACGAAGCGTAGCGTGTAGGGCAAGACGACGTGCTCGTCGTCGAACGCATCGGCCGGCGCCAGCAGCGTGCCACGCCGGCGGAATCCCCCTGAAGTCATCGCCTCGATCAATGCGTTGACGTCGCCCGAATGGTCGAGATGCTTGTGCGAGAGCGCAATCGCGTCGAGCTCGCGCGGATTGCAGGGCGGTACGTGCGAGAGCGCTCGAACCAGCGCACCCGGGCCCGGATCCACGTGAATCTGCGTCGAGCCAAAACGGAACCACATTCCCCCCGATGCGCGCAACTGGCGGGCGACGACGAAGCGAGCTCCGCCGCTACCGAGAAAGATTATCGAGGAACCCACTTAGCTTAAAACTGGAAGCTGCGTGAAAGAGCCGCGCAGGAGCGCGGCAGACGAACGGCCGAGCCAGCGCTCGAGCACCGTGGCGTAAACACTGCGAAAGTCGGTCGTGTAACGCACGTTGCCCATGTTCGTCGCGCTTAAATCGGGAAGCGTCCCGTACAGACCGCCCTTGACGCCGCCGCCAATCAGGAAGAGCGGGGAGGCCTCACCGTGGTCCGTTCCGTGGCTGCCGTTCTCTTCAATACGTCGCCCGAACTCGCTAAAGGTGAGGGTAAGCACGCGGCGCTCGTTTCCGTGTGCGCCGAGGTCGTCGTAGAAAGCACCGATAGCATTCGAGAACTGCATTAGGAGCGTGTTCTGCGTCATTTTTTGGCTGACGTGCGTGTCGAACGAACCATGTTCGACATAGATTACCTTCGTTCCGAGATTGCTGCCGACGATTTGCGCGGCCAGCGCCAGGCTGCGACCCAGACCGGTCGCGGGATACGAGGCCTGCGTCTTATATCCCGCCACGAGCCTCGGAAGCTCCTCAGAGCTACGCTGCGCGTTTGCCTCGATCTCCATTACGTGGGCGAGGTACGGCGATGCAAACGGCAGGTGGGAATCGGTTGCCTCACGCGAAAAGGCGCCGCGCGCCGCGACGTTGCGGTCGGCCATCATCACGTATTCGCCGAGGCCCGGAACGGCTGGAATATCGGTGCGGTCCGAGACCAGCACTTCGGGCAGTACTTTTGAAACGGCCACGCCTTTGAACAAATTCTCGCGCCCGGGCGCGGCTTGGTCGAAGTAGCGCCCAAGCCAACCCGTGTGTTCGTAACGATCCGGCGCCGCAGTCTGCCAAATCTCCGTCGAGCGAAAGTGTGAGTGATCCGGATCGGGATATCCGACGCCTTGAACGATCCCGACCATGCCTTTATCGTAGAGTGCTTTGACGGATTGCATCCCGGGATTGAGCCCCACGTTTGCGTCGATCGCAAGCACATCGTTGCGGTCGATTGCAAGCGCTGGACGCAGCTGATAGTACCGATCGTTTCCGTGGGGAACGACACAGTTGAGCCCGTCGTTTCCGCCGGCGAGATTGATCAACACGAGGCACCGGTCGGCGCCTCCCGGCAGTCCGGGGAGGGGCGTCTGCGCAAGGGCGCGGGCAAAGACGTGGTCGGCGTTGGCGACGACCGCCAATCCGGAGGTGCTGCCGAGTAGAAAGCTGCGTCGTTTCATAGATTAATTTAACTGGTACGCCGGCGTCGACATCGCGAGATAAGCGGCACCGCGCACTCGCTGGTCGTAGTTCTCCACTGAAAGCGGTGCGAGGGCGGCGGTGCCCGTCCCGCTCAGATAGCCCTCCAGTTCGAAGAGCGCCTCGGGTGCGGCATCGCCCTGCAGGATCGTTTGCTCCAGCCCCCGAGCCGCCGCGCTCGAAGCCACCGGCAGCCCTTGCAGCCAGGACGAATCCGCCAGCGTTTGCGAGTTGAGGAGCCGCGTAAGGAAGTTTTGCCGTGCGATCATCGTGCCGCTGGTCAGCCAGTTTTTCGCGCCCGGCCAGCCCGCAACGTTGGGAGGAAAGAAGAGACGTTGCCCCATCTGCGTAAGCGCAGTCAGCGCGAGCGGATCGATTGCCTGTACTCCCAGTGCAGCGTACGTTCCCACAACGAATTCGACCGGACTCTTCACCAGCGCGCGGTAGGCTCGCGGGCTGTAGAAGAGATTGCTGGCTAGGATCGTCCCGAGGATCGGCGTTAGCTCGAATTCGTGCTGCCGCAAGAGCGTAGCGACGTCGTCGACGAGCCGCGGCTCCGGGTCGTTGTACACGAACAGGTTGAGCAGGCTGGCGGCAAAACACTTCGCGCACTGCGGCTGTGCGAAAATGATACCGATGATATCGTCGCCGGTAAAATTGCCCGTACGACCGAGAAACGTTTTGACCCCCGAGTCGTGCTGTGCCGCATCGAACGTGACGGTATCCGTACGCCGGTCGACGCGCCAGCCGGTCCACGCGCGGGCCGATTCTCGCACATCCTCTTCGCTATAGTTGTCCACGCCCAGCGTAAAGAGCTCCATCAACTCGCGCGCGTAGTTCTCGTTGGGGTGCGCCGCAACGTTTTGCGCGCCGTTGAGATAGAGGAGCATCGCGGCGTCTTTGGAGACTTCAAGCGTCAGGTCGCGCAGATTCCCCAGAGCGTAGCGGCGGAAGAGCGCGTTCTGATTGTAGGTAATCCACGGATACATCGGCGTCGCGCGTGACGTGAAGTGGCCGTGGAAGTACAGCGTCATCTTCTCTTGCAGAGGAGCCGGCGTCGTCAGCATCCGGTTCAACCACCAAAGCTGCAACGCGAGGATCGCGTCCTTGCCCGCGCGCGCCTTCTCTCGGCGCGTCGTCATTTCTTGACCGAGCATCGAGCGTTGCAGCGGGTCCGTTGCCATCGAAACGGGCCGGCCCACGTCCTCGAGCTCTTGCGGCGGTGTAAACGAAGAAACCGGCGGAACCGTCAGCAGCGATGCCACCGCATCGCGGGCGGTCATTGCGGCGTAACGCCGCACCTGATCGGGCGTGCCGCCGAAGCCGGCGCGACGGAGCAAATGCGCGGCGGAGCGTTCGCCCAGCCGTCCGACATGTGGCTGCAGCGCCGTTGACAGATCGAGCCGGCCCGCCGGGCGTGCGATGCCGCCGACGTCGACCGGAGTCTGCTGGGCCGTCATTGCCGCATAGTTTTCCGCATTGCCGCCGCAATCGCCCTCGGCGCACACGGACGTCTAACCGGGCTCTAAGCCGACGAACGCCGAATGGCGGCGCGATGGCAGATTTTCAGGCAAACGCCGAACGGATGGAGCGGTTAGTCGCGGAGTTGCGCGAGCGGCTCGTCGCGGTTCGAGCCGGCGGCGGCGCCGAAGCGGTCGAGAAACACCGCCGGCGCAATAAGCTCCCCGCCCGAGAGCGCGTCGAACGCCTGCTCGATCCGGGTTCCGATTTTCTCGAGCTCTCGGCGCTTGCCGCCTCTGGAATGTACGACAACGATTCGCCCAGCGGGGGCATCCTTACCGGGATCGGCGTCGTGGAGGGACAGCACTGCGCGATCGTCGCGAACGATGCGACCGTTAAAGGCGGTACGTACTATCCGATCACGGTCAAGAAGCATCTGCGCGCACAAGAAATCGCTCAGCAAAATCATCTTCCGTGCATCTATCTCGTCGATTCCGGCGGCGCGTTCTTGCCGTTGCAAGCCGAGGTCTTTCCCGATCGCGATCACTTTGGGCGCATCTTCTACAACCAAGCGCGGATGTCGAGCCTACGCATCCCGCAAATCGCAGCGGTTATGGGCTCCTGCACCGCAGGGGGTGCCTACGTGCCGGCGATGAGCGACGAGACCGTCATCGTCAAAGGCCAAGGCACGATCTTTCTCGGTGGACCGCCGCTGGTAAAGGCTGCCACCGGCGAGGTTGTGACCGCCGAAGACTTGGGAGGCGCCGACGTTCATACGCGCATCTCGGGCGTTGCCGACCACTTTGCCGAGGACGACGCGCACGCGCTTGCGCTCATCCGCGAAATCGTGCGCAACCTTCATCTGGAACGGCCGAGGCAATGGGATCGCATCGAACCCGCGCCGCCCAAGCACGACGCCCGCGAAATCTACGGCATCATTCCGGCGGACAGCCGCACGGGTTACGACGTTCGCGAAATCATCGTGCGGTTGGTCGACGCCTCGGAGTTCCACGAGTTCAAATCGCGCTACGGCGCGACGCTCGTCTGCGGTTTCGCGCGCATCGAGGGGCATCCGATCGGTATCCTTGCCAACAACGGCATTCTCTTTAGCGAGAGCGCGCTTAAGGGAGCGCATTTCATCGAGCTGTGCACGCAACGCGGCACGCCGCTGCTCTTCTTACAGAACATCACCGGCTTTATGGTCGGCCGCGAGTACGAGAACCGCGGCATCGCCAAAGACGGCGCGAAACTCGTGATGGCCGTGGCGTGTGCCGAAGTGCCAAAGTTCACCGTCGTGATCGGCGGCAGCTTCGGCGCGGGAAACTACGGCATGTGCGGCCGCGCATACGCGCCGCGCCAGCTTTGGATGTGGCCAAACGCGCGCATCAGCGTGATGGGCGGCGCGCAAGCTGCGAGCGTCCTTTCCACCGTCAAGGGCGACATGACGCCGGAAGAACGAACCGCTTTTGAGGCGCCGATTCTCGAAAAATACGAGCGCGAAGGGAGTCCCTATTACTCGACCGCGCGCCTTTGGGACGACGGGATCATCGATCCACTCGATACGCGCCGTGCGATCGCGATCGGTCTCGACGCCGCCGCGCATGCGCCGCAGCCGCGCACGCAATACGGCGTGTTCCGGATGTAGGTCAGTGTAACCAGAACCCATCGGCCTTTCCGTCGGAACCCACGACAATGAACGCGGTCTTCGTTCCGCCGCTAAAGTCGACTAAGTACCGGTACTCCGTAAACCCTTCCGATGCGGAGGAGCTCAGCAGCGTCATCGCTCGAACGCTTCCAAGCACTTCGGGTTGCGTCGCCAAGTATGGGCGCAAGAGATCGGCGATTGCCGGATCTACAGCGGCCGCGCGACTTGAGGGCGCATTCGCCGCTATTGCCTTGGGATAGAAGAGCGCCAGCACGGGATCGAGCACGGCTTGGGCCGGAAAGCCGGCGCAGTTTGCCAGGGCAACGATCGCAAACCGGTCGTTCATGAAGAGTGCGTTCCCCGCAACGTAGCCCGAGGGCGTTCCCTGGCGGCCGATCATCAACATGCCGGCTTGCCGGCTTGACTGAAAGGCCTGCTGCATTGCGCGCAGCGATGCGGCCGGAAGCAGCATGCCCCGGAAGAGCGCGCTATCGAACCGCGCTAAGTCGGTGGCAGTTGAGATGAAGCTGCAGCACTTACGGTTCCAGGCGTCCGTCTGCAACGCAGCTAGGCCAAAGACATCGCGCCACTCATAGTATCCCGATGCGAGCGGTGCCCAGTCGGGCGGTTCCCCGAACCACGTGTGATCCATCCCGGCCGGCGCAAAGACGTGGTCGTATAGGTAGCTGACGAGGGGCACTTCCGTGACGCGTTCGATGACTGCGCCGAGCACGTCGTAGTTTGCATCGTCCTCTCGAGGCGAGAGCAGTTGGCGCACCGTCTCGCTCGATCCCAGCGCCGCGGGAAAATAGCGTTCCACCGCATCGTCGAGATGGAGTTTGCCTTTTGCAGCGAGCTGCATTACGGCGACGGCCAAGAAGAGCGTGGCGATCGAGCCAATCGGGTACCGAGTCTGCGCGGTTGCCGGCACGTTCTTTTCGAGATCGGCGCTCCCTCGAGCTCCAGCGTACACGACCTTGCCGTTCTCGACGATCGCCAACGAAATGCTCGGCGTGAGCTTCCACGTGACGACATCGCGCAGAAGTTTCTCCAATGAGGCTCCGGCAGGTGCCCCGTAGGCCAACGGCTCAGCCGGGCTCGCAGCGGTAAACGCGAGCACGATTGCGCATGCCGCGATGCAGGCCCGCTTTAAATCCCCGCGTACCATTCGTAGCCCTGGTCTTCCCAGTAGCCTCCGTGTCCGCCGGCGATGGTCGCAAAACTCCCGACGACTTCGATTTGCCCGATCCACTTTGCGCTCTTGTAGCCCAGTTGCGTCGGCACCCGAAGCCGTACGGGGGCGCCATGATCGGGATCGAGGGGCGCGTCGTTAAGCCGCAGTGCGAGCAGCGCCTGCGGATGGCGGGCTTGATGGATATCCAGGCTCTCGTAGTAAAGGTTGCCCGAACCGTCGTTGTCCATGCAGCGAAAAACGACGTAGCGAGCGTCGTTACGGAGGCCAACCGTATCGAGCAGTCCTCCGAGCGGCACGCCGCTCCACTTTCCAATTGCGCTCCAGCCTTCGACGCAATCGTGGCGCGTGATTTGCGTCTGCTGCGGCATGCGCTGCAGTTGCGCGAGCGAAAAGGTTTGAGGGCGCTCGACGGCGCCCTCGACGATCAAACGATACGGAGCGAAGTTACGTGCAACGAGATCGGTGTAGCGCGTGTCCGGCGGCGTAGCGAATCCGTTCACTCGAAAATGGCGATCGACGTCGTTATCGCGGTATTCGCGAGCCAAGCCGCGGGTTCCGATCAAAAAGTGGTTGAGTCCCTCAGCCGAGGCGAGGATGCGCCGAACGCTGTCGTTGTTGTTGAGTGCCGAACCGATCGGCCCGCAACCCGCGAGCGCCGACGCGGCCGAGGCGAGAAAAAGCCGTCGCCTCATTCCGGTTGATACCAGCCGCTGATCATGGATCGCATCTGGTTAACGACGCCTTGCGTCGCAACCTGGAACGTGTGGATGACGAAGAAACCCACGAGCAACCCCATACCGACGAAGTGCCACAACCGCGCGAACTGACGCCCGCCGAACGCAACGGTCAGCGGGTTGGCGATCGCATCGATTCCCGGCGAGAGCGCCAGGCCCGTCAGCACGACGAGCGGCGCGAGGACGAAGAGCACCGTCGTGTACGCGGCCTTTTGCAATGGATTATAGATGCCGTGGGGCGGCGGCTGCTTGCGCAACTTTAAGTAGTAGGCTTGCATCGGCCAAAGCTTCGGCACGTCACTCGGCCGTAACACCATCTCGCGCAAGTTCCCTTTGATTGCGCTGGAAATCAGCCAAGCCAGCCAGCAGATTGCCGCGATCCAGGAAAAAAACAAGTGCCAGCGGCGCCCGGCGGCGAGGTCCTGATAGCCCGGGATGATGATCGGTGCCGGAAATGCGTGCGCGCTCTTCTCGCCCATGCCGTCGTCGGTCCAACCGAGCCAACCCGTCGTAACGAACGTATGACCGAAGAGCGTGGTCGTTCCAACGCCATCGGCCGGCGAACCGATCGCCAGCACACGCCGTGCCGCGTCGCTCTTGTCGGAGGCGTCCAAATTCGGCGATGCGTTGAAGATTTGGAGACCGCTTCCGATCAGCACCACAAACGCGAGCACCCAAAGCCAGTGGCTGGCGCGCGTCAGCAGCGGATAGCGATAGATGGCCTGGCGGCCTGCAACCTTCATTCCTGTAAGTATAACGCGCGCGAGGCCCGCTCGGATGACGCCTCGAACCCCGGCGCCCATGGCCGAGAGCATTCGCCTCGTCGTCTCTGAGGGCATAGCCCACGTCACCCTGTCACGGCCCGAGGCCCGCAACGCCTTCAATGCCGAGACAATCGAGCGTCTGCACGACGTTTTTGCGAGGATCACGGCGGCAGACGACGTGCGCGCGGTCGTGCTGGCCGGCGAGGGCAAAGTCTTCTGCGGGGGCGCCGATATCAAGTGGATGCGCGAGTCGCTCGAGCTGAGCTTCGATGCCAACGTCGCCGACGCCGAGCGCATGAGCGACATGTTTCGCACAATCGATAACTGTCCCAAGCCGGTGATCGGCCAAATCCACGGCGCCGCACTCGGAGGAGGCGCCGGCCTCGCGGCCGTCTGCGACATCGCCATCGCGGCGGACGATGCGGTCTTCGGATTCACCGAGGTCAAGCTCGGCATCATTCCGGCGGTGATCTCTCCGTTCGTTCTCGCAAAGATCGGCGCGTCGCACGCGCGAGCGCTCTTCCTGACGGGAGAACGTTTCGACGCGCAGCGGGCCAAGCACATCGGGCTCGTCCACAAAGTCGTCCCCACGGTCGAGCTCGGCGCCGCCGTCGAGCATTGCCTGGAAGAACTCTTCACGGCGGGCCCCGCGGCCGTACGCGCCGCGAAACTGCTGATCCGCCGCGTGATCGACAACGATTACGACGATTCGCGTGCGATTACCGCGCGCGCGATCGCGCAGCAGCGCATCGGCACCGAAGGCCAAGAAGGGTTGCGAGCCTTCCTCGAACGCCGGCAGGCTTCGTTTGTAAAAGATCTAGAGCGCGAGGACCCGTCAGTCTGAACACCCTAATCACGCGACTCCTGATCGCCAATCGCGGCGAGATCGCGGTGCGGATCGCGCGCGCGGCACGCGAAATGGCGATCGTGCCGCTCGGCATCTACTCGGAAGCCGACGCAAACGCTTATCATTTGCAGTTCGTCGACGAGGCGCGATGCGTCGGTCCGGCGGCGGCAGCGCAATCGTACCTCAACGCCGAGGCAATCATCGCGGCGGCGCTCGCGATGAAGGCGGACGCGGTCCACCCGGGATATGGATTTCTCTCCGAGCGCGCGCCGTTTGCGGCCGCCGTGCGCGATGCCGGACTCATCTTCGTCGGACCGGCGCCCGAAGCGATGGCGGCCATGGGCAGCAAGATCGAAGCCAAACGCCGCGTGCGAGCTTCCGGCGTGCCCACCGTTCCCGGCTATGACGGCGACGACCAATCGCTCGCGACGTTGCGCCGGGAAGCGCAACGAGTCGGGTTTCCGCTGCTGATTAAAGCGAGCGCGGGCGGCGGCGGCCGCGGCATGCGCGTCGTCGATTCGGTCGAACGCTTTGACGAAGCGCTCGAGGCGGCAAAGCGCGAAGCGCTCGCAGCCTTTGGCGACGATGCCATTTTGCTCGAGCGCTACCTTCGCGACCCGCGTCACATCGAGTTCCAAATCCTTGCCGACTCGCACGGCACGACGCTGCACTTTGGGGAACGCGAATGCTCGATTCAACGGCGCCATCAGAAGATTATCGAAGAGGCGCCATCGGTGGCGTTGACGCCGAACCTGCGCGCGGAGATGGGCGCCGCGGCGGTGCGCGCGTCCGAATCGGTCGGCTACGTCAATGCCGGTACCGCCGAGTTTATGCTGGATTCCGACGGCGCGTTTTACTTTCTCGAAATGAACGCGCGTCTGCAGGTCGAGCATCCGGTGACCGAGCTGGTTTACGGCATCGACCTGGTGCAATGGCAGCTTCGCATTGCTTCGGGCGAACCGCTTACGTTCGCGCAAGACGAGATCCGTGCGCGAGGCTGGGCGATCGAAGCCCGTCTCTATGCTGAAGATCCTGCGAACGACTTGCTCCCGTCGACCGGCCTCATTGCGCGCTGGTCGCCACCGGAGGGGCCGGGGATTCGCGTCGATTCTGGCGTTACAACGGGTAGCGAAGTGAGCCACTACTACGATCCGATGCTCGCTAAGCTGATAGTCTCCGGCAGCGATCGCAGCGCCGCGATCGCGCGGCTTGAACGAGCATTGCTCGACTTCAGGGTTGACGGCGTGCGCACGAACCTGCCGCTCCTGCTTTGGATCGCGCGTGACGATGCGTTCCGCGCCGGCGAAACGACGACGAGCTTTCTGGATCAACGTTTCGACGCATCGTTCTTTTCGGCAGTGGCAGTGCCACGCGAAGCGGTCTTGCTCTGTGCCGCGGCCCTGCTCGTCGACGGTCGCGCGCCCTGGCGCATCGGTGAGATCGGCGTGCCGCTACGCTTGCAACACGGCGAGAGCGTCGTCGAAATCGTCGCAGATGCACTTGGCGCTCTGGGGGCATGGCGTTTATCGGGTGCGTATTCCGTCGAACTCCATGCTCAACGGCGAGGCGAGCGCGTGCAGGCCGGGTTCGACGGCACGGCGATCTCGGGCGCAGTAACGTACGCCGGCGACGCGTTTGACGTCCATCTCGACGGTCGCACGTGGTGCTTTTCGTTTGCCTCGCCGCCATCTGTGAAGTCAGCCGAACATAGCCACGGGGGCGTCGCCGGCGCACTCGTCGCTGCGCCCATGCCGGGAAAGATCGTCAAGGTCGCAGTCCGCGAAGGCGACGAGGTCGAGGAGCATGCGCTTCTCATCGTGCTCGAGGCGATGAAGATGGAGCACCGCATAGAAGCCACGGCCGCCGCGAGCGTCAAATCCGTCCTCGTCAAAGAAGGGCAGATCGTCAGCAGCGGCACGACATTGGTGGAACTCGCGTGACCCCCGGCGTGTCGTGCTAACCGGAGCTTGTCATCCTGAGCCTGAAGGATCGAAGGACGACGCTCTCGGTGTCATCCTGAGCTTGTCGAAGGATGACGAGAGATAACGACGGCATGACCTTACCCAAACACGTTACAATTTTTGAGATGGGCGCCCGCGATGGGCTGCAGAACGAGAACGCGCTCATTGCGGCCGACGACAAGGTGCGGTTCATCGATCTGCTCTCGGAGACGGGCTTGAAGTGGATCGAAGCGACCTCGTTCGTCAGCCCCAAAGCGATTCCGCAGCTCGCCGACGCTACCGAGGTGTTTGCGCGCATTCGTAAGGCGCCAGGCGTACGCTATCCGGTGCTCGTTCCAAATCTCAAGGGCTACGAGCGCGCCCGGGCGGCCGGCGCCGACGCGGTCGCGGTTTTTACGGCTGCTTCCGAACGCTTCACGAAGCGCAACATCAACATGACGATCGACGAATCGCTCGCAACCTTTGGCGACGTCGTGAGCACCGCTAAGCGCGACGGCTGCTGGGTGCGCGGCTATATCTCGACCGCTTTCGGATCGCCCTTCGGCGACGAGGTGACGCCGCAGATGGTAGTCGACGTCGCATCCAAGCTGATGGACATGGGCTGCGACGAGCTGTCGATCGGCGACACGATCGGCGTGGGCGTACCGAACCAGGTCGACGACCTCGTGCCATTACTTGCAGCGCGGATTCCGCTCGCTCTCATCGCGATGCACTTTCACGACACGCGCGGCACCGCACTTGCGAACGTGTACGCAGCGCTGCTCAACGGCATTTCGAAGTTTGATTCGTCGTCGGGCGGCCTCGGCGGGTGTCCCTATGCGCCCGGCGCCACCGGCAATGTCGGCACGGAGGACGTGCTCTACATGCTCGAACGGATGAGCATCGAGACGGGCGTCGACATCGCGAAGGTGCGCGCAGCATCGCGCTTTATCGCCGGCGCCGTTGACCATACGCTCACAAGCAAAGCCTATCAGGCAATGGAAGCCGCCGCCGCCGCACCGGTCTCGTCGCCGTAAGCGCAGACCTTCGCTGAACGTTGCAATGCCGTACGACGCGCTGTCGGGGTCGCAACTGGAAAAGCTGGGCGACAGGCTACGCACAGGGCCTTTGACATTAGCCGATCCAGCAACTGCGGCGCTTTTTGGAGACTCTAGAGCCATTCGCAGAGACGACGTTTGCTAACATTCGCGATCTCGACGCCGAGGCTGCCGGCGCCCCGCGCAGATCGCTAGGCGCAATGTGAAAACAATTCGCTCGGTCGTGGCCAAACTTCGGCGACAGTCAACCAAGCTTGTTCAAATCCAAGATCTCGTGGGCTGCCGGCTCGTCGTACCGGACGTAATCGATCAAATCGAGTGGCTAGAGACCCTGCAGCGCCTGTTCCCGAAAGCCCAAGTTGTTGATCGTAGGCAGACGCCTCAACACGGTTATCGTGCGGTGCACGTGATCGTCCGGTCCGGCGTTCAACGATTCGAAATCCAAATACGAACACGTTATCAAGACGAATGGGCGACCGTCGTTGAAAAAGTCGCAGATCGACTTGGGCTTGAGGTAAAGTACGGCGGCGGACCTGAAGCCGTTCGGCGGCCGTTATTAGAGGTTTCCGCATCGATGGTCGCACAGGAAGCCTTTGAGGCGAATTGGCAGGTACGACTAAAGAATCCACCTGAATCGGGAAACTTCGCCATGAGGCTCGACGAGTTCATCGGCCCCGACGTTATACTCTACAGCTCACGACGGATCCCACAGGATTCAGATATCCTGATAGGCGGAACGGACGGCCCGATCGAGCAAGCGACTGTTGACGAGGAACGGTCAGTCGACGGAGACTGGGAGGGGTTTACCGGGTTTAACTACGCCTATCGTCGAGTCGCCTTTCAGGGCGGCAAAGCCGTGGTAGAACGATTCCACAAAATGCGAGAAGCGTATTTCAACCGAGATGACGAAATTCTCGATTTGATGGCAGAATTGCGAGCCTTGCTACCATGATATTCCTGGTTGTTTATGACACGAAGTTGGCGCTTCGGACGATCAAGGAATACGATGAGAGTAGCCGCGCGAAAGCGATGAAATCCTTGCGCGTCACCCAGGAAGAGCTTATCGCCGATCTGGATCACGTCGAGGTCGCCTTCTTCGAAGCACCCTCGCTGGCAACGCTCAAACAAACCCACTCGCGGTACTTTAAGACGCTCACGGAGCTGACAACGAGGGAGAGCGCTTAGGGTTGCCCCTCCGCCGCGGTGTAGTGACGTAGCCATGCCGTCCTTCGACTGGGCCAGGATGACACGCTTATCCGTCCTTCGACTGCACTCATGATGACAATGCGCGGTCAGAATGACAATACGTCTCCCGATGACACGCGGCGGGCAAGCGGGATGACGAAGCGTGTCGCGGTGTGTGAATCGGTATAGGCGCTGATTTTATTGTCGACGAGACCCGTCGCGATCCCAGCGGAACGCACTTGCGCATCGGTCGGCGATGAGCCGCCGCCCTTGGGGTGAAAGACCCACAGCGCACCGTCCGCCTTCAGGTGCGCCGCGGCACGCTTGATGCGGGCAAGATCGCGCAGGGCGTCAACGCGCACGAAGATCAGATCGTAGCGAGTCCTCAGTGCTTGCGACGCCGACTTTGCCAGCGACGCATTTAGCCCCGTAACGAAAGGGTCGTCGTGCGGCCCAACCAGCGCGACGTGCGCCTCGGCGAACACGCCGAGTTTTTCCAAAAGCGAGCGCCCGGAGTAGTCGCGTTCCTCGCGCGTTTTCATATGAAGCCGAGGTTCTTTGGCTTCGGCGGAATCTCCGTGTACGCCATCGGCCGGTCCCACCAATCGTGGCGGCGGATCTCTTTTAGGTGCTCGCTCGGCGGCGGCGGCAAACGCAACTCGAGCGCGCGCCCATACGCTGCAAGGTAACGATCGATCATTCGCTCGACGCTGAACTCCCGTTCGACGCGCGTCCTGCACGCGCGACGCTCGAGCGCCGCTAGGTGCGGCACGCGTTCGACCGCATCGTCGACCGTATCGCATAAGAAGCCGGTCACCCCGTCCACGACGATCTCGGGAAGCGAACCCATGCGCGCCCCTAGCACCGGCGTGCCGCAGGCCATCGCTTCGATCAGCGTCATGCCGAAACGCTCCGGCCGCGTGGTCATGTGGATGAGCCCCAGCGCCTCCGAGAGCAGCTCGTTGCGTGCCTCGCGCTCGATCGCGCCGAGGAACTGCACGCGATCGCCGTCGATGTGGGGTGCGACCTGTTCGCGAAAGTAGGCCTCGTCGTGCGGGATCGCCGCCATCTTCAAACGCACGCCAGCGCGCCGGGCGATCTCGATCGCGAGATGCGTCCCCTTCTCGGGATGAAAACGGCCGAGAAAGCAGAGATAATCTCCTGGTTTATTGCTGAATGTAAACTGCGCCGGATCGATGCCGTTGTACGTGGTTGCGAGATACTCGAGGCCCGGATCGCGATCTGCATTGGAGATCGAGCAGTAGAAGCTGCGCGCCGCACCGGCATAATAGGCCGCAAGAATCTGCGGTGACGAGAAGCCGTGAATCGTCGTGACCAGCGGCGGGGAATCCGTAGCCAGCGCGTAGGTCAGGGGCTTCCAGTCCAAGTGATTGTGAATCAGATCGAACTCTCGTGCGCGCGCAAAAAGCTCCGCGATGTGCAGCGCAGTGAAAATCTCACCGTTGAGCGCCGGGTCCTCGTTCAATCCAACCGGGACGACCGAGGCGAGCTTGCCGTCGAAGCGCGAGTTGCCCGTCGCAAAGAGCGTAACGTCCAGGCCGCGCCGCCGCATGCCGTCGGCCACGTTGAACGCGATCTGCTCCCACGGGCCGTAGCCGGGCGGCGGCGTCGGCCACGAAATTGCGCCGAGCACCGCAAGCCGCAGACCCGTCAAGTCCACCAGCTACTGGTCGTTGTCGACGATGCGATTGTCGCGATCCGCGGCGGCAAGGTTGAAGCGCGTTTTGCGGATCAGGCGTTTCATCGAGAGCACGGAGTACGCAGGTACCGGCGACGCGCGCGTATAGTCGAACATATCGCCGAGATCGTCGTCGGTAACGTCTCGCTGTCCCATGTTCCCAAGGCCCCAGTTCACTTCGATGAACTTCGTGATGGCCGTCGACTCGCGGAGTTTATGCGACACGTACGGCGTTGCATTCGGATTGGCCGGATCGTAGTTAGAGCGAGCCCAGGCCGACATTACGATGATCGGAATGCGAAAGCCCCAGGTTGTGCCGTCCGGTCCGGGCGGCGGCGCGACGTGGTCGTACCAGCCTCCCGAGTCGTCCCAGGTGACGATCATTGCCGTATCCTTGTAATAGTTACACTGGGCCGCGGCATGCATGCTCTGCACGACGGCGAGGTAAATGGAGCCAACCCATCCGGGGCCTGCGCCGCTTAACGTCGCGGCATGATCGCTGTCCAGTGCGTTCGGCATTACGAACGAAACCTGCGGCAGCCGGCAGTCCGCAATGTCGCTCAAGATTGTGCCCGAAGGCGTAATGACGTTGCGCTGCCAGTCCGGACCGTAGCGAATCTTGCGGAAGGCCTCGTAGACATTGACGGTTTGATTGACGGTATCGTCGTACCGGCCGGTATAGTACTTCCACGTGACGTGCGCCGCGTCGAGCAAATCGCCGATCGTCGGCTCGTCAAAACACGGAAAGACGCCCGGCGTGACTATCGATTCCCCTCTACCGAAAATCGGTACGGTCGTGCTCGGCGGAGCGTCGCAGCCCCAAATCTCGCTGTTCGGGTTGCCGGCGATTCGGCTCTGCGCCGTCGCCATCGTGTAGTGACTGGGAAGCGTCGGCACCAAACGTGGCGCAAAGTTCTCATCGGCAAGCGTGTAGTGCGCCGCCAGCAAGTGATAGATCGTCATCTCGGCGTCCGGCACGTACCCGTATGCAAAGCCGGGTCCCGGCTTGGGAAAGCCGGGTATCGTCGAGATGCGGTCATTCGCGAAACCGTCCATTCTGCCCCGATCCCACTCGCCCAAGAGCGAGAGATGGCTGTGACTCGGATCGGACGGGTTCTCCAGGGGCACGGGCTTCAAAGAGACTCGCTCGCCGTCAACCATCGCCGTCTGCGACGTATCGGCGCCGGGATACGGACCGCCGTGCGCCAGAATCGAGGACGCAAAGAGATTGTCGAACGTTCGATTCTCTTGCACCATCACGATCACATGGCGGATGGGACTTCCCGGTATGGCCTGCCCGAGCAGCGTCGGATTCGAAGTCGATGCACTCGTGACACCGCTCAAGCCGAGCAGCGCGACCACGGCGATCAATTTCTTCATCATTGGATCAACCCGCCTTTGAGGACGAGCTGCGGCTCGCGCAGCGCGCGCACGTCTTGGCCGGCATCGGCGCGCAAGAGCAACAGATCGGCCGGCTCGCCAGCGGCGAGGAGACCATTATGCAAACCGACTAGCTCCGCGGCGACGCTCGTCGCCGCGTGCAAGGCTTGTTGCGGCGTCATGCCGAGCAACGAGCACATCAACTCGACTTCTTGCGCGTAGTCCTCGTGATAGTTGTACGGCGTGCCGGCATCCGAGCCGCCTGCAAACCGCACGCCGCTTTCGTACGCCTTGCGAAGATTCTGCGCCATCACGCCGCCCAAGCTGCGTGCCTTCTTCTGAACGTACTCCGGCTGCCGGCCGTCTTCGAGATGCGCCAGGATGCAGGTCGGCGCGCTCAGCGTCGGGACGAGGTACACGTTGCGCTGCTTGAAAAGCTCGATCGCTTCGTCATCGAGCAGGGTTCCGTGCTCGATCGAATCGACCCCGGCGCGCAATGCATTCTTAATGCCCTGCGTGCCGATTGCGTGCGCCGCGACGCGCAGGCCATGACGATGAGCCTCTTCGATGGCGGAGCTCAGCTCGTCGGGCGTAAGCTGCGCGTTGCCGGGTACGGCGCCCTTGGTAAGTACGCCGCCGGTCGCGATCAGCTTGATGCAATCCGCGCCGGCCCACATCTGTTCGCGCACGGCCTTGCGCGCATCCCAAGGCGAATCTACGGCGCGCCCGATCGGCCAGCCGTGCCCACCCGTCATGCAGAGCACGGCGCCGGCAGCACGCATACGCGGCCCGGGAATGCGTCCCTCTTCGATCGCATCGCGAATGTCTTGCGCAATCGCATTGGAGCTGCCGACGTCGCGAATGGTCGTGACCCCGGCCTTGACCGACTTACGAGCGTTCTCCACGGCACGCAGCAGTCGCTGATTGCGCGTCGTCGTCGAGATCATGCCCATCATGTCGGGCTCGCCGCTTGCTTCGAGATGCGCGTGCGCGTTGACCAGCCCCGGCGTAACGCACGCGCCCTCGAGATCGCACTCGCCGCTTGCCGCACGAAACTCCTCGATGCGTCCGTCGTTTACGATCAGATCGACGTTGCGCTTTGGCGGCTCCAGCGTCCCGTCGTAAAGAATCCCCGCGCGAACGATCATGCGCCGGTTATTCCAAGTCGCCTCGACGCGAGTCCTCTAGCGAATCGTGAAGTTCGTCAGCCCGCTAATGCCGTTGATGACCAGCTGCACGGCGATGGAGGCAACGATGATCCCGACGATTCGGCTGACCGCGTCAATCCCGGTTTCCCCAAACCACGCCGTTAGGCGTTCGGAGGCGCGCATGAATAGATAGGTGATCAGCACCACGATAACGGCGACGGCGATAAAGATGCCACCATTAAGAAACCGGTGCGCCGGCGTCGGGAAGACTAACGCGACGCTCGCCGTCAGAGCGCCGGGACCCGTAATGATTGGGATCGCCAGCGGAAAGACCGACGGATCGCTGGCAGGAGCCGCGGCCTTTGCTTCGCCCGCGGTCTGACGATCGGTCTTCTCTGCGAAGACCATGTTGAATCCAACCTTGAGCAGCAGCAGCCCGCCGGCGATCTTGAAGGCGCCGATCTCCACGCCAAGCGCCTTGAGCAACGCCTCTCCGATGAAAGCAAAAACGATCAGCGTCACGCCGGCGACGATCGACGATCGGAACGCGATGCGGGCCTGATCTTCCGAAGAGCGCCCTTCTGTCAACGTAGCGAACGCCGCGGCCGCTTCGATCGGGTTGAGCATGGCGACCAAGGTGACAAACACGTAGAAGGCCTCGCCGAACGGTCCGGTCAGCATTGGGACCAGCTCAGTTTTGCGTGGGCGGCCTTGGCGCGCACAACCGCTGCCGCGTCTACCGGTCCGTCGACCAACATCGTGAAATGCCCCATCTTTCGGCGCGCGACCGCGTGGCGTTTACCGTAGACGTGAAGCACGATCGACGGATCGGCAAGCAGCGTCGCGATACCCGTCAAGCGATCGCCCGTGCCGTCGCCGAGCACGTTGACCATGATCGCGTTGGCAAGCAGCCGCGGCGGCGAAAGCGGCAGATCGCAAATCGCACGCACCTGCTGTTCGAACTGAGAGCACGGCGTCACGTCGATCGTGTAATGGCCGCTGTTGTGCGGACGCGGCGCGATCTCGTTGACCAGTAGCTCGCCGGTCGTGGAAAGGAAGAACTCAACGCAATACGTGCCGACGATCCGAAGCTTGCGTCCGACGACCGCGGCCATCTCGGTCGCCCGGGTCGCGGTCGCCGCGCTAACGCGGCCCGGCGCGATCGTCATCGCGAGGATGCCCCGATCGTGCGTGTTTTCGGCGACCGGATAGGCAACGAGCTCGTCGCGCGCGTTGCGAGTCGCGATCACGCTCAACTCGCACGCAAGCGGAACCATTGCCTCGAAGATAAGTTCCGCGCCGTCGGATTGATCCAGCGCCGCGCGGGCCTGCTCGATCGAAGCTGCCTCCCACTGCCCCTTGCCGTCGTAGCCTCCGCGCACGGTCTTGAGCACGGCTGGAAATCCAATCTGCTCGGCGGCGCGCGCTAGGTCGTCGAAGCTTTGCACCCGCGCAAACTCCGTCGTGGCGAGTCCGGCTTCGCGTGCGAACTCTTTCTCGAGCAGCCGGTTCTGCGTGACGTGCAGCACGCTGCTGCCTGGCAGTACGCGGTACGAGAGCGCCTCCAGGTGACGGACCGAGTCGATATCGACGTTCTCGAACTCGTAGGTGATGACGTCGCTGCGACGCCCCAGCTCCTCGATCGCCGAAAGGTCGTCGTAGGCTGCGACGATCTGATCGTCGGCAACCTGCCCGCATGGAGAGTGCTCGTGCGGATCGAGCGTTACGACGTCGTATCCCATCCGCTTCGCATCGAGCGCGAACATGCGGCCGAGCTGGCCGCCGCCGATCACGCCGATGGTTTGATTTGGTTTCAATCGAGCGTGCTGGAAGCCGCAGCATCATGCATGCGGACGACGTAGGCGGCAAGCCGCTGCGCGACGGCGACATCGTTGAGCGCCACGATGCGCGCCGCAAACAACGCGGCGTTCACCGCGCCTCCGATGGCCATCGTTGCCACCGGCACGCCGGGCGGCATCTGGACGATCGAGAGCATCGCGTCAAGGCCTCCGGCGCGAGACGACTGAATCGGAACGCCGATTACCGGAACGAGCGTCTTCGCAGCCGTCATGCCCGGCAAATGCGCGGCACCGCCGGCCCCCGCGATAATCGCTCTCAATCCGCGTTGCGACGCGGATGCAGCGTATTCGAACATTTCGTCGGGCATGCGATGTGCCGATACCACACGAACCTCGCAGGGAATCTCGAGCTCGTCGAGCGTATCGCGCGCCGCCGACATCGTCTCCCAATCCGAACGGCTGCCCATAATGACTCCGACAATTGGCTCTTTGCCTGCTTGCGCCATTACGAGGCCCTTCGACAAGCTCATGGCAGGCTCCGGGTTGTCATCCTGAGCTTGTCGAAGGATGACCCGCCATGTCGCGCTTTCTTCTCGGCATCAACTACTGGCCGCGCCGCAGCGCGATGTACATGTGGCAGCAATTCGATCTGGACGAGATCGGCGAAGACATGGCGCGGATCAAGGCGCTCGGCCTCGACATCGTGCGCTTTTTCTTGATGTGGGAGGCATTCCAGCCGGAGCACAACGCGATGGATGCCGGCGCGTTGCGTCACTTCGATGCGGTCATGGACATCATCGCCGGTACCGGGCTGCAGGCGATGCCGACGCTTTTCTGCGGTCACATGAGCGGAGTGAATTGGTTGCCGCCGTGGACGCTCGAACCCCAAACGAGCCAAGGGCGTTTCCGAACGATTAGTCGCGGCGCCGTGGTCGATCGGTCAATCGGCGATTTCTATGCCAACCCCGAGTTGCTGCGAGCACAAGTGCTCTTTGCGCAGCGCATCGGCGAACGGGTTCGCGAGCATCCGGCCCTCTTCGCCTGGGACCTCGGCAACGAGTTTTCAAATCTACGCGAACCGGTTCGACCGCAAGACGCGGCTGACTGGAGCCTGCGGCTGAGCAACACGCTGCTCGAGGCCTCGGGTGGCCGCGTGACTGGCGGAATGCACGGTGAAGACCTCGAGCGAGATCGCAACATCCGGCCTTCGAGCATCGCGCGTCCGTGGGCCTTTCCGACGATGCATGGTTATTCGGTCTACAGCTCGTTCGCACGCGACCGTCTCGATACGAATGTCGTGCCGTTTCTCTGCCAGCTGCAAGCATCGTTCAGCGGCAACGCCGTGCTCTTTAGCGAGTTGGGCAATCCGCAATGCCCGCCGCGCAACTCGCGCGTCGATGGCTTCGCCTGTTTGGATGAGACCGAGATGACCCTCTACGGACAAGGCACGATCGACAGGCTACACGCACGCGGCGCGCTGGGCGCGTTTTGGTGGTGCTGGGCCGACTACGATCTCGCCTTGGCGCACATGCCGCCATTCGATCGCGCGCCGCACGAGCTGCGGTTCGGCATCGTGCGCAGCGACAGTTCGGCTAAACCGGTCGCGCAAATGCTCTCACAGTTCGCCGCCGAAGCTCGCGACGTTGTCGACATGCCGCCGGCGATCGCCGGTGAAGCCGAGCATTATGCGGGCCTTCCGCAGAGCATCGAGCGCGAATATCGCGACTATTGCGACGCGCATGCCTGACAACGAGCGCGTTCTCATCGTTACCGGCGCCAGCTCCGGCATCGGCGCCGCGCTCGCACGCACCGCCGCGGACGCCGGTTATCGCGTCGCGATCGTCGCGCGCCGCGCCGAACGGCTCGAGGAGGTAGCGCGTGCGATTCGCGACGCCGGCGGTACGGTCGTTTCCGTCGCCGGCGACGTTACCGCCAGCGATATGCCGGGGCGAATCGTCACGACGGCGCTGAGTTCGTTCGGGCGAATTGACGCCGTCGTCAACAACGCGGGCCGCGGTGCTTTCGGCGCACTGCTCGAGCAAACCGACGCCGCTATCGAGGCGCAGTGGCGGCTTCATGTCATCGCTCCGCTGAAACTCTCTCGCGCTGCATTGCCGCATCTCGAGGCCGCTTGCGGACAACTCGTCTTTCTCGGCTCGGGAATCGCCCGCGTTCCGCTCCCTAACTACGGCGCCTACGCCCTCGCCAAGGCTGCCGTTCGAGCCGCGGCGACCCAGTTGCGGCGTGAGCTGCGCGACCGCGGAGTTGCCGTCACCTACGTCGATCCCGGACTCGTCGCCACCGAGTTTCACGAAGCTGCGGGAATCGAACGCGGGGGCCAAGTTTCCGCCGCTTCGCCCGAGCGCATCGCGCGCGCGATCTTGCGCGGCATCGCACGCCGCTCCGCGGTGGTCAACGCCGTGCCGTGGCAGACCGCCGGGGCCCTACTCGGCGAATGGTTCGGAACGCTCGCCGATGCATTCGTCATTTCGCGACTCTCCCCACAAGCGCGAAGCGCAGTCCTGAGCGACGCTGAGCTTGTCGAAGGGGAGTCGAAGGGTCTGGATGACAAGGCTACGGCTGGATCCTTCGATGAGGTGCTCGAGCCGGTGGCGCGGCGAATGGAGCGCGTCAAACTGCCGGCGCAGTTCTTGCGCGACGCGCTCGTGCCCGGCGCGACGATCGAGCTTAACGCGCTGGCGATGCAATGGGCGGGAATGCCGAATAAAAATGAGCGTGGGGCGCTGCGAGGGGCGCTCGACGCGCTTACGGCCGGCGGTTATTTGGAACCGTTAGCGGACGAGACCTGGAAAGTTACGCGCGGCGCAGATACTTGAGCCCGACCGCCGAGAAAAACAGCAGCGTCGCGAGCAATACGATCGTCGCGCCACTCGAAGCGCGAACGTAATAGGAGAGATAGAGTCCGCCCTCGGTACTCGCCGCGCCGAAGAGCGCAGCCAGGACCATCATCGGCGAAAACCGCGACGTCAGTTGGTAGGCGGCGGCCGCCGGAGTGACCAGCAGCGCCGCGACTAGTACGATGCCAACCGCCTGCAGAGCGACGACGATTGTCAGCGCCAGCATCACGAGCAGCGCATATTCGTAGGCCGGCGAATTGATGCCGCTGGCCTGTGCGACGACCGGATCGAACGTCGTGTAGAGTAGGCCCCGGAAAAGCACGGCAACGGTAACGCCGACCACGACGCTCAAACCGAGAATCAACCACAAATCCTGCGGCTGTACGGCCAGGATGTCGCCGAAGAGAAAACTCTGGAGATCGACGGCATAGCTGCGCTGCTGGCTCATCAAAAAAACGCCCAAGGCAAACATGCCGGTAAAGAGCACGCCGATCGTCGTATCGAGCGATATGCGGCCGCGGCGATGGACGAATCCGATCCCAACGGCGGTTAGCACGGCAACGATGCCCGCACCGAGGTAGAAGTTCGCGCCGCGTAGATACGCGATGACGATTCCCGCGAACGACGCGTGCGCGATGCCGTCACCGATGAACGATAGCTTACGCAAAATAACGTACGTGCCCATCGTCGAGCAGATCAGGCCAACCGCCAGCGCCGCAACGAAGGCTCGCTGCATAAACGCATAATGAAAGGGCTCGGTTAGAAGCTCCAACTCAGGCTCGTATTTCGGGGTGGGCGGCGTGGGCGGCGTGCGGCTCGTGATCGTGGCGCAAGTGCCCGTGCGTGTGGGTATGCTCGCGAATGGCGCTATAGGCGCCGGACTCGACGACCTCGCGCGGCGTTCCAAGAGCAAGGACGCGACGATCGATTACGAGCAAACGATCGAACCAATCGTCGACCCGGTCGAGATCGTGCGTCGCCATGAGCACCGGAAGCCCATCGGCGACGAGCTTGCGAACGATTTCGCGCAGCGCTTCTTCCGTCGCCGCATCGACGCCGGTCGTCGGCTCGTCGAGCAGCAGCAGCTTGGGTTCTTGGGCTAGCGCGCGCGCGACGAAAGCGCGTTGCTGTTGACCGCCGGAGAGATTCGAGATCCGCCGTCCGGCAAGATCGGCCATACTCACAACATCAAGCGCATGATGAACGACCTCGCGATCGTTGGGACCAAAATGTTGCCAGAAGTGCAGCCGGGCGAAGCGACCCATTGCGACGACGTCCCACACGGTGGCGGGAAAGGACCAGTCGACAGCCTCGACCTGGGGCACGTAGGCGATCGTTCCGGGAGAAAGCTTGCGCGGCTGCTGCCCGAGAACGCGTAACTCGCCGCTCGACGGCAGTAAAAGGCCCGCGATCGTCTTGAGCAGCGTCGATTTTCCCGAGCCGTTGGGGCCGACGATGCCCAGCGCTTCTCCGTAATGCACTGCGAGCGTCGCGCCGACCAGTGCCGTGAAGTCCTCGTAACGCACGACCAGGTCGCGCGCCACGACGGCTTCACCCTGAGCCTGTCGAAGGGTCACTTTAGCGCATGCACGATGACGTTTGTGTCGTAGGTCAACATCGCAATATAGTTTGCGACGCGCGGATCGGTGCCGACGGAATCGTCGTAGAGGTCCTCGACGACCGTAATCCCGGCGCCTTGTGCGATGGCGTACAAAATCTTGGGGCTATACTCGGGTTCGCTAAAGACGCCGTGAACGTGATGCTGCTTGGCCAGATCGATTAACTGCGCGACCTGCTGCGGATTGGGCTCCTGGCCCGGATTTCGCTCGACGAAACCCAGCGTCGTGATTCCAAAACGGTCGTTATAGTACTGCCAAGCATTATGGAAGACGATCATGTAGCGATGCGACGGCGGGACGGTGGCGATCTGCTGTCGGATCTGGCCGATCAGATGGTCGAGCCGCCGGTCGTAGCTGGCCGCGTTGCGGCGATAGGCGACGCTATGTGCCGGATCGGCGGCAATAAGTGCATCGCGGATCTTCGCAACGTAGTGTTTGGCGAATACCGGGTCCATCCACAGATGCGGGTTGAGATTCTTGACCGGCAAGCCTTGCGCGCAGACGACGACGTGTAAAGTGCGCTTGCCGGAGTCACGGAGAAGATTATCGAGCCACGTTTCGAGGCCGGCTCCGTTTTCGACCAATACGTCGGCATCGGCGACGGTCGCGACGTCCTGCGGCGCGGGCGCGAAGGTTTCCGGCGACGCGCCGATCGGTACGATGTTCTTCACGCTCACGTACTCGCCGCCGACGCCCTGCACGAACGAGTTGAGCGTCGAAATCGTGGTCGCTACGCGAACCTTGCCTCCCGTGTTTACGTCTGCCTTGTGCGCGCACGCCGACAAGAGGAGCGCAAGCGCACCCGCGACTACCGGCAGGCGCCGCATTTTCCGAAAAACTCGATCGCGTGTCCATCGAGCTCAAATCCGTTGCGCGCGCGGAGCGACTCCGCGAACTGCTCCATTGCAGCACAATCGACGTCTTCGACGCGTCCGCACGTGCGGCAGATCGCGTGATGATGATGACGGCTCGGTTCGCAGAGCATGTACGTCACCTCGCCGTCGGCGTCGGGGCGCGCCGTGATGTCGCCCTTTCCCTGCAAATGATCGAGCGTGCGATAGACGGTCGAAAGCGAGACGCGTGCGCCGTCACGCTCGAGCCCCTGATGGATTTGTGCGGCCGAAAGAAAGCGGGGCTCGCGCGCGAGGATCGATGCGATCCACTCTCGCGGCCGCGTCACATAATCGGCACGGAGTCCCATGGGGCTACCTCATTTGCGAACTATTCGCAAAATCCCGCATTGCCTTCAGCCTGTTCCGTGTCACCCTCAGCTTGTTCCGTGTCACCCTGAGCTTGTCGAAGGGGGTGCGGGGCTGGGCGAGGGACAGGTCGCCACGTCGGCCTTTGCCCGATCGTGGACTCGGTCGCGCCAGTACGCGGACGTATCTGCCCAGGGCGGCAGCGTCAGGCCGACCGCCTGCGCGCGGCTTTGCACCTTCGCGATCACGTCGGTAAAGATCGCCGGCACGGGACCGCCCGAATCGTTGACGACGTTGGCCATCGCGAGCCAGGCATCGGAGAGCATCATCTTCGGGAACGCCTGGGCGGCGGCCGGGCACGACGCGTTCAAGCGGGCGGCGACATCGGATTCGAGCGTGAGGGCCCACGCAGTTGTCGCCGCAATTTGCGCGAAAAGCGGTGCTCGCGCCGCGTCGCTGGCGCACATGCTGTCGAGTATTTCCCGCTCCTCCCGCAGCGTCCCGAGCAGGCCGGTAATGGCACCGATCCGCTGCAGCAGATCACCGGAGTTGCCGCTGGGTGCATGCCGGTCGAAATCGCGAACGCGTGCGTACGCGTCGTCGACGGTCTGGCTGTTGCAGCGGTTCACCGCTACCTGTACGGGAGTCGCGGCTCGAAGCGGTGCGGCCGCGCCGACGAGCGCCACACACACAAGCAGCGCAGCGCCGGAAATACGCGAGCGTTTCCTCATTTGCTTTGACAGGTGCCTACTCCAGCGCGTACAATCCTCCACGTCGCCGTCAGGTACCGTGGGGATGTAGCTCAGCTGGTAGAGCACTTGCTTCGCATGTAAGGGGTCTGGGGTTCGAGTCCCCACATCTCCACCAAAAACCGCGCCTGAAAGTTGACCTCTTTCATAAGTGGTGCGTTTCGAGCGCCGTTACTGTAGCTTGATTTGCAGCTTGGACATGGTGTGAATCCGCATGCGGGTTTAATCGCTATTAATGGCTCTCTACGGCACTACGAAAGGCAGCGGAAATGGCCCAAGTGGTAACTGCGGCGCCGAGGGATGCGGCACGATTTTCGCACTCAATGCTTCGTCGGGACAGGAGCGCGTGCTCTATTCTTTCCAGGGGCACGGGAACGGGCACAGCGACGGCTATGATCCGCTGGCTGGCGTAGTTGCTCTCAATGGCACGCTTTACGGCACTACGTTCTTCGGAGGTCTTGGCGACGGCACGGTTTTCTCTTTCAAGCTCGCTTCGAGTCAGGAAAGCGTCCAACCAATCGGGACGTATCGTGATGGCATTAGCGAGTTTCAAGACCGCCGCGCTCGCGGGATCATTTCGGGTGAATGCTCTCCGAAAAAGCAGCGGACGACCCTTCTAAAACACCTTCCCCTTCCTCGATGTCCATGCGCTCAATGAGGCCGTTCGCAATGGCATAGACGTGCCATAGCTCCGTGTCTGACAAGACGTCGCCTTTCAAATTCTTTACGAGCTGATGAACCTTGACATCGGTCTTGCCCGCTTCACGTTCGACCACTTCAAGTACGTCGACGCGAGGATCGAACTCCGCCCACTGACGCGTCCAATAATCTCGTATTTCTTGTTTCCCGACGACTCGACCGCCCTCGGAGGCCTTGGGCCAACTGACATTCTCACTCATCAGCATGAGTGAGGCGTCAACGTCTCGCTGGTTAAAAGCATAATAAGCCTGAGAGATCAATTCTTGTGTAGTCATGCTTTATATTACCGCGCGTACCGTTTTTTTCCCGGCTGCGGCACGCGCCGCTCTCGACGAGGTATCCGGCAACTCGACGCGCCCGCCGGCATTCACCACAAGTTCGCGTTCGGGCCCAAGTACGGAATCATGCGGCTGAAGATGACGCTCAGGGAAGGGCTCAATGTGGCCCTACCGATTACGGCTTCATTCCCCAAACACTGGGGGATGACCGCGATCCGTCGACGTAATGGTGCTCAACGGCGCGCCAACGTTTTCTGGCTGCCTGCTCGATGTTCGCGTCATTGGCGGTATTCTGCTTAAGAAAAATGACGTAAGAAATGATCGCAGGAAACCTTATCTTCCGGAAACCGCATAGCGCTTCGAGTTCCAGTGTCCGGTGCCGGCCGTCCAAGCTTCAGCAAGGCATGAACTTGCCGGGTCAGCATAATAAGCCGTGGTTTCGCTCGTGCGACCAGGGGAATACTATTCGAAATTTATAATAAGAAACCATATTTAAGGGGTGACTATCCGAACAGGCGCGGGACATCAGGCGACCATTGGGCAGCGATTCGTCCATTTTTTCCGAATTTTGGGGCCTGGCCTCATCACAGGCGCTGCAGACGACGATCCGTCGGGGATTTCCACCTATTCAGTAGCCGGTGCGGCAACCGGCTTTTCAATGCTATGGCTAACCCTTGTGTCGACGCCGATGATGGCGGTTATCCAAGGAATGTGCGCACGCATTGCAATGGTGACGGGCGAAGGGCTGGCAGCGGTCATGCGAAAGCGCTTACCCCTACTGCTAGCGTACGGTTTAGCCTCCGTCGTCATTGTTGCAAATACGTTCAACGTCGGTGCGGATCTCGGCGGAATGGCGGCTGCTGCTCATCTCGTTCTGCCGCTGCCCGTGGACGCATGGGTGTTCTTCTTTGGCGTCGGACTCATCGCTGCTCAAGTTTGGCTGCCCTATGCTTTGATCGCCCGCTTTTTCAAATGGCTAACGCTCTCGCTGTTTGCGTACATCATCGCGGCTTTCGTCGTGCACCCACCCTGGCCACTTGTGCTGAGGCAGTTCATCGTTCCTCAATTCCATTTCGATAGTGGTTGGCTTTCAACTATGGTTGGCGTCCTCGGCACTACCATCACGCCGTATCTGTTCTTCTGGCAAGCATCGCTTATGGTAGAAGAAGAAAAGCAATCGGGGAATACGACCCTCGCGTCTCGGCGCGGGACGCACGAAGCCGCGGTCAAGGACATGCATGCGGACGTCAATGCAGGCATGATCTTTTCTAATATCGTCGCCTTCTTCATAATTGTAACGACAGCCACCACACTCGGCCTTCATGGAAAACACAACATCGCAACTGCCCAGCAAGCTGCAGAAGCGTTGAGACCGCTGGCGGGACGATTTGCCGAACTGCTATTTACGTTAGGAATGGTTGGCACTGGCGTGCTAGCCGTTCCGGTTATGGCCGGATCGTCAGCTTACGTTGCCGCCCAAACGTTTAAATTTCGCGAGGGCCTCAACGAACCACACCATCGTGCCCCAAAGTTCTACGGTGTTATCGCGGTGGGCATTATCATAGGCATAGCAATGAATCTGCTTCGGGTCGACGCTATTAAGGCATTGTTCTGGTCAGCGGTCCTTAACGGCGTTGCAGCAGTTCCACTTCTAGCTGCAATCGTATGGTTGGCTTCCAATTCTTCGATTATGGGCGCCTGGAAAAGTTCAGTACTCGCGCGCGCTTGGGGATGGGCTACCGTCGCGCTCATGGGTGGGGCTGCCATCGGCATGTTCTACTTCATGGCGAAGGGATCGTGAAGTACGCTATCGCAGTCGCCCTAGCGCTCGTAAGCATAACTTTCTGTGTTTCTGCGAGTGCTCACAACCAGCAATCCCGCGCGCCCCGACCGTCGCCGAGTCCCGAGGCTTCAGATCCGTGCGGCGGACCTGGGCGCCTGTTAGCAACCGCTAATCGGCCAACAATCGGATACAGTGCTTGCGCCGTCAAAGAGCACACTGCCGTCTTTGAGCTTGGCTATCAAAACCAAGTAAACGGCACTGCCAGCTCGGGCTCGATCCTAAGCCAGGTTCCCCAAAACTTCCTTAGGCTTGGCATTATACCGCGCTTTGAAATCGACGTCATCGGGCCAAATTATGAAGCCACGCGTACATACGCGAGTGGCCACCCGGACACGCTAACGAACGGAGCAGCCGACTCCGGCCTCGGCTTCAAGTGGGAGCTGCCGCCAGCCGGGAAATGGACGGTCGCCTTTGACGGGTTGTACACGGGTCCAAACGGCTCGACGTTTCTTACGGCTGGCAATGCCACGTTGACCGGTAACTTCGACGCGTCGTATTCCTTAAGCCCAGCGACGAGCATCGCTACGACAGTGGCGATATCATCCACCGGTGGTTATGCGGATCATATCCATGGCCAATATGGCACGACGACGCCTTCCGTTGTGCTGACGACACAGATTCCAAATTACTACCAGTTTTATGCCGAATACGTTCTTGTGTCTAAGGTTGCATTGAACCGGGGAGACCGAGCATTCACGGATTTTGGTATACAGAAGCTCCTAGGAACCCGTACTGAGGTCGACGTCGAGTACGGACACGCGCTTACGGGTATTCCGGCGTTGAGATTTAGCTACATCGGCGCGGGCATGGTCGTGCAACTGCGATAAGGCGAGCCGACACTGTGGCACAGCCCACGGGCACCTCTCGCGCTCGAACAACATCTTGAGTGGGTGCGCGTCCCACGCGGCCCCTTGGGTCATAAGAGTGTCACAGTAGCTCGCCGCTACATTCGTGACGGTACACGATGGGACTCGTCGGCGCCGCCCCACTTCCATCCGCCAATAACCCACGTGCCGAGGCCGATCCGAGATGGGCGATCCGTGTTAGGGAAGGAAAAAGGCGAGCAGCGCCGCGAGACTCCCCGCATGAGTGATCAAGTCGTTTCGTCCAGCGCGGTGCTCCTCGCATTTGGTACTGGTCTTGCCGTCGGTGTTGTTTTTAGCCTGGTGAAATTGCCGTCGCCAGCGCCGCCATTTCTCGGCCTTATCGGACTGCTTGGAATATTTACAGGTCAACGGCTTTGGCCGTTTCTTGCATCCCGCTTCTTCCACCATTAAGCTTTCGCCAGCGGGTAAGTGACGGTTCGGGAGGCCAGCCCTGTGCCTCTACCGTACTCGATGGTGAAGGGCGGCCGCCAGACGATTGGGAGAAGGGACATGCGTAGCAAGTTAGTGGACGAGAGCAATGGCCAGAAAATCTTCGCCGTGATCCTGCAACCTGGAGATGAAGTCAAAGATGCGTTGACCCACTTCGCGAAAGCGGAGCACATCACGGCGGCGAGCTTCACAGCGATCGGTGCATTCGAACGCGCTACCGTAAGCTGGTTCGATATTCAGCGTAAGAAATATCGGCCTATCTCAATAGACGAGCAGGTGGAGATGCTTTCTTGCATCGGCGATTTCTCCGTTACGCCGGAGGGGGAGCCGCAACTTCACGCACACGTTGTCGTTGGCCGTTCCGATGGAACGACGCGCGGTGGGCATTTGCTCGAAGCGCACGTTCGTCCAACATTCGAAGCGATCATTTCTGAATCTCCCGCCTATTTGCGTCGCAGCTTTGACCCATCAAGTGGATTGTCACTTATCGACCCATTGCTTTGATCCCGAAAAGGATGTGATTCAAGTGGAACCTATTCAAAATGTTGCCGTCCTTGGCGTCGGTACGATGGGTTCAGCGTTTGCACGGCGACTGCTCGGTGCCGGAATGCAAGTGAGCGTATGGGACCGTACCCCCGCCGTGGCAGCGCGGCTCGCGGAGGCTGGTGCCGTGGTCGCAGCGATCCCGGAGGAAGCGGTGCGCGACGCCGGCGTCGTGATCACGATGGTCCCAACGATCGCCGCGATCGAGGAGACGATGCCGCAGGCGCTGGCAGCCCTTCCTCACGGCGCCATCTGGCTTCAGATGAGCACGATCGGTGCCGACGGGACCGAGCGCGCCATCGCGCTCGCAAAGGAGCGTCGGCCCGACGTCGTGTTCGTCGACGCGCCGGTCTCCGGCTCAAAGACGCCCGCGGAAGAGGGGAAGCTCCTGATCCTTGCTTCAGGGCCTGCCGGGGCGCTTGACGCGCTAGCGCCGGTCTTCTCCGCGCTCGGCCAGAAGACGATCCGTTGGGAGCGCGCCGGGACCGGCTCGCGAATGAAGCTTGTTCTCAACACGTGGCTCGCCGTGCTTGGCGAAGGAATTGCCGAGACGGCCGTGCTCGCACAGTCGCTCGGCGTTTCCCTCAACGACGTCTCGACGTGTATAGGGTCTACCGCGCTCGATGCGCCGTGGGCGCTTTCCAAGCTTGACAAGATCGAGCGCGGCGCGTTCGATCCTGACTTTTCACTCGCCCTGGCGTCGAAGGATCTTCACCTCGCCCTCGATGCCGCGAACCGCGCGCACCGACGGCTACCAATGGCACAATCGATTGCGACGCAATGGGAAAGTGCCCTCCAAACGGGTTTGGGCGATCGCGACGTTATCGGCGCGTATCTGGCGCTCACAACCTCAAATTAAATAGCGAGGACGGCGACATGTCCGATGCGAGCAGCGAAAACACCGCAAACCCGACACAATGTTTCGAATCCTATCGAAGCAAGGAAACCGCCGGACAAAGCGAGGCGGCTCGGCGCGAAGCAGCTGCGATACTGAACGCAGCGAACGACGCGATCGCTCGCCAGGCCCAGAACCCTGAAGAGATCGCCGGCACGCGGATCGGTAAGGCGCACATGACGGCAGCCGGGCTTCCCGCTATTTTAAAGTCGTTCCAATTCGGCCTGGGAGAGATGGGGCCGCTTCGAACCGCTGAGACCTTCACCCGAATAAACCAGCGGGATGGATTTGATTGCCAAAGCTGCGCGTGGGGCAATCCCGATCGTCGAAAGGTCTTCGAATTTTGCGAGAACGGAGCAAAAGCTCTCTCGGACGAAGCGACGAAAAAGCGCATCGCCCGCGAGTTTTTCGCGAAGCATTCGGTTCTCGACCTGGCCGAAAAGTCAGACTACTGGCTAAATCAACAAGGGCGCCTGACCGAGCCGATGATCCTTCGACGCGGCGCCGAGCATTACGAACCAATTTCGTGGGACGCGGCATTCCAACTCGTGGCGGACGAGTTGAAAGCGCTGGCGTCGCCGGACGAAGCCGCTTTCTACACTTCAGGAAAGACGACGAACGAGCCGGCCTTTCTCCTTCAGTTGTTCGCGCGGCAGTTTGGAACCAATAACCTTCCGGATTGTTCGAACATGTGCCACGAATCGTCCGGCGTCGGATTGACGGAAACCTTAGGCATCGGCAAGGGAACCGTAACGGTTAACGATTTCGAGAAATGCGACCTGATCGTCATATTTGGCAACAATCCAGGCACAAATCATCCTCGCATGCTGACCTCGCTCCAAGCGGCTAAACGTCAGGGCGCCAAGATCATCGCGGTGAACCCGCTCCCCGAAACGGGCTTGATGCGGGTAACCAACCCAAACCCTCAAGACTATCCGAATCCTCTCGAGTTCCCATTGGCATTCGTCGAGGATGGAACTGCGCTCGCGGACCTCTATCTTCCGGTTCGGATCAACGGCGACGTATCGCTCATCAAGGGAATCATGAAATTTATGCTTGAGGAGGACGATGCCGGCCGCTTGGGTGGCGTGGACCACGCCTTCATCAGCGAGTACACCTCGGGATTTGCGTCGTTGGTAGACGACCTCAAGGGCACAACCTGGGAAGAAATCGTCGCCGGAAGCGGACTGACAAAGGAACAGATCGTGACTGCGGGCCGGTTGTGCGCCTCATCGAAACGGATGATTTGCGCTTGGGCGATGGGCTTGACGCAGCAGAAGAACGGCGTCGACAACGTTGCTGCGGTCGTGAACCTTCTATTACTGGGCGGCCACATGGGAAAGCCCGGCGCCGGAACGTGCTGCGTGCGTGGGCACTCCAACGTCCAAGGCGATCGCACGATGGGCATCTGGGAGCGGCCTGGAAAGCGCTTTCTCGAAGCGCTCGGACGCGAGTTCAATTTCGTCCCACCGACTGACTGGGGCAAAGATACCGTAGAAACGCTTCACGCGATGTGCGACAGGCAGATCAAGGTGTTCCTTGCGATCAGCGGCAATTTCATTTCGAACGTTCCGGACACGGCTTACGCGGCGCACGCGATACAGCACTGCCGTTTGACCGCGTATGTCTCCACGAAGTTGAACCGCTCTCACATCGTAACTGGTGAACAGGCCCTTATTCTGCCGTGCATCGGGCGCTCGGAACGCGACGTGCAAAATGGTCGCGAGCAGTTCGTCACCGTCGAAGACGCGATGGGTGAGATCGGCTCGTCGCAAGGGCGGCTTCCTCCAGCATCTCCGCTCCTCCGAAGCGATGTCGCAATCGTTGCCGGCATCGCTCATGCGACGCTGGGTGACTCGCCGGTTCCCTGGCCAGCCCTCGCCGGAAGCTACGACTTGATTCGAGACGCGATTTCGCGGGTCGTCCCCGGCTTTGAGAATTTCAACGATCGGATCCGCACCCAGAAGACCTTCTACCTTCCGAACGGCGCTCGCGATCGACGTTTCGAAACGGCTTCCGGCAAGGCGCAGTTTTCGATCACCCCAATTCCTAAGCACGATCTTGGCCCGGGCGAGTACCTAATGATGACCATACGATCGCACGATCAGTTCAATTCGACGATCTATGGCCTCGACGATCGCTATCGCGGCGTCTATGGCGGTCGGAGGGTGATTTTCCTAAATGCAGACGACATGCGAGAGGCCGGTCTTCAGGCTGGGCAGCTCGTGGACATTCGAAGTCATTTTGAAGGCGAGACGAGGATAGCCCCGAGTTTTCTCGTCGTCCCGTATACGATTTCGCGCCATTGTGCGGCGACGTACTACCCTGAGGCGAACGTTCTCGTTCCGGTCCGGAGTGTCGCCGATAAGAGCAATCAGCCCGTCAATAAATGTATCCGCATCACACTTGCGCCGTCGCCGGACGCCGCTCCGCGCGATGTCCACATCTCGCTATCCGCGATCACGTACAATCTGAAGCGTAAAATGCCTGAAAAGGCAACGGCAACATGAGCCGCTCGCTCGTCGTCCAGGCCACTATCGCCGGCATCATTGGCGGGATCATCGTCGATGCGTTTCTGTCGATCGAGCTGCACGTCTCACCGGTCGTCCTGGAGACCCACAATGCGGCGATAGCTGCCGGGCCAGGCGCCTCTCCAGTACTTGGCGTCATCGTCCATTTCGTGACTGCGATCGTGTGGGCCGTGATCTACGCGTATGTTTTCAACGCGATCGGTAAGCTGCAGAACTGGATCGTCGGTGCGATCGCGTTAGGGGTCGTCGTGAACACTGTGATGAATCTCATGATAACGATGAAGACCGGCGCGCCGTGGAGTAAGGGCTTCGTTGCGGATTTGATTCCGAACGTCGTGTTTTACGCGTTGCCGGTTGCGTTGTACCTCGCCAGAACCGTTCGCCGCGCGTAAGCACGATGGCCACCTTCACCACGCTGCGCGACGGCGGAATCGACCACTTGGGGCTTTGCAGCGACTGCAAGCGGCAACGTTGCGCCGATCCAAACGATCGCCGGCAGCGCCACGGGACTTGGCGACCCGCTGGGCCTTGTGGTAACGGAGTAACGTCTAGCGCGGAGCCAAGCCACTACAAGACCCACAACGCGAGGCCAGCTGCCTCGCTACCCCGCACACGGCTTCGCGATCACGAGGTCGTTGTTGCTTTGCCGCCCGCGCGAGGCGCCATCGGACGAGCGCAGTCTTATGTTACGGATGACGCGACCAGCGTGGCCACCCGCACGGCGGCGTGCTCGATCTCCGCATCGCTTCCGTTGGCAAAGCCCAAGAGGAATCCGCGGCTGTATGACCGCGAAACGTATGCTGGGCGGACGATCCTCGTTCGTTACGTTTTTGACGAGATTACTGCGCGATCGTGCCGATTCGTTCGGTCTTTCTCCGCCGACAACGGCAAAACGTGGGAGCGCAATATGGTGGCGCTCTTTACGAGAACGGAGTCCCCGTGACGTCGGAAAGCAACGCACCGCCAGCCTTGAAGGGCGACTACGACTTTCGCCAAAATGCTCAACTACGGAGGTACAGTCAAATGCTTAAAGCGTCGTTCCACATACTCGCCTTCGCGGGGATTCTCGCATCGTCGTTCTTCCTCGCGGGTGCATCGGCCAGCAGCGCCTCGGCGCCGAAGCTCAGTTCGAAAACCTCTATGATCCTTTGCCCGCCGGGATACGTCTATCGGTGCAATCAATACGGATGCTTCTGCGTCAAGGCGTAATGGCACGTTTACGAAGTTCCCGTCTGATTAGCGACCCGATCCCTCCGGATCGGGTCGCTTCGTCGCAACGAGCAGGTTGCACCATGGTCTAATCCGCGACCATCCACGATCAGTTTCAAATCGGGCCACGATGCGCTCGCTACCAAATGATCACACGCAATTGAAAATGCACAATCGATGAATAATACAAATCCTAAGCCGGCTGGGAAAGAAGGGGAGCCCAGAGTGCCAACGGATCTTCGCGAGGTCCTCGCCGCTGCTCCGATGGCGAAGGCGCAGTGGATGGACCTTACGCCTATAGCTCGTCGGGACTTCATTAGCTGGATAGATTCCGCGAAACAACCGGAGACACGAAAGCGCAGGGTCGAGAGTCTTCCTTCGAGGCTTGCTGCCGGAAAGCGACGCCCGTGTTGCTTTTCTGTCGTACCATTCGATCTGCACAAAGCGCTCGCGTCTACGCCGAAGGCGAAGGCTCAATGGAGCGCTCTCGACTCGATGGCGCGAAGGGACTTTATCGGTTGGATAAACTCAGCCAAAGAACCGAAGGCGCGAGAACGGCGAATCAAGGAAACGTGCATGGCGCTTGCGGCCGGAAAGCACCGCACGTTCTTCCAAACCATGCGCTGATGCGTACTTCAATTCTTCCGACCCGTTAGCCGGTCCAAAGCGCTGGTACGAGTTAACCCAGAGGTGACGCCGCAAACTGCGCGTAGCGCTCGCGCACGCGTACCGCTTCGACGTGATCGTACGCTCGCGCGGCTTCAAGCGCAAGTTCCTCCAGTAAGGCCACTTCGTCGGGGTCGAGTTGCGCGCCGTTCGCGTGCGCGCCGTATAACGTAAAGGAGACGAGTTCGTGACGCACCGTCACGGGCATCGCGAGGGTGTAGATCGCCGCATTTTCGGTATCGAGTTGCGCGCGCAGATCATCGAGCCAGACCACCTTTTCGTCGGCGAGCAGCATTCGCACGAGCAGATGGTTCCCGTCGAATCCTGCCGGCGCTACCGTCGTTTGGTTCGCGGTCGCAACGCCTTCGAAACGGGTTCCTCCAGCGGACCGCCGGTATAGCGCGGCGGCCGCGAGATCGATCGCGTCAACTGGCACCTGCACCAATCCGTCCGCTATCGCAGCTTCGTCGGTTGCATACGGGAGCGCCGACGCTGCGCGCCGCAGGTATCTCTCGGCGAGCCGCCGTCGCCGAAAGAAGACGGATTCGACGAAGCTCTCGACGCTGCGGTTGATGCGATCCAGCAGAAAGCCGATGCCGATCGCGGTAAGCAGCTCGAAACCGATCGCTAGGCGTCCTATCGCGACCACACGCGAAAATACCCAATCCAAAATCGAGACCATCGCTACGACGCCGAGAGACAAGACGCCGTAGACGACGGCCCGGTTGAGCACGAAATTTACGTCGATCACGCGCAGCCTAAAGACGGCGTACGCAATACAGATCGGCATGAGGACGACGGCAAAGCCGACGACCTGCCCGACGACAAACGGTATGCCTGGGACGAAGTAGATCGCATATGCGACGAAGGACGCGATCGTCCCGATTGCCAGAAAACCCCAGCGCTGCCGGTCGCTCGGCGTTGCCATCGCGACGTTCTTTGCGACGATCAATCCGGCGAGGAGAAAGGCGCCGAGCGGAATAATGGCGCTCGGAGCGACGTCCCAACGCGGAAGCGATCCCGTGACGAAAAACATTCGCCACTCGACGACATAGACCGCGTACGACAGGCTGAGAAACACCCACACGAAAGGATCGATGCGGCGGCGCCACCCGAGCACGTCACCGTTGGGAAAACGCAGCACGAATGGCAGCAGCGGCAGGACGCTCCACGGTCCGAAGACCGTGCTCAATACGAAGCTGAGCGCCAAAAATGCGGATTGCGACAACACGTGCGACCAATACATGAACGCAGGGGCCGTACCAAAGTAGCCAACGGCAAAAAGATAGAATGCCCACGACATTATCGACGGCCGCAAGAAGACGAGCAAGAACGCCACGACGAGAAAGACTGTAGGCGGCAGATATGCGAGCACGCCTCCGACGCGCCCAAAAATGCTGAAGCTCCGATCGGGTACTGCCGTCAAGGTTACGGTGCGCGCGACGCCCCCGCGCTCGAATGTCAGCGTTTCACGCTCGCCCGGATACGCCGACCGCACGCGCGTCGGAAGTTCGAGGTTATCGCGCGCGACCAGACGATCGCCGGCGCGCACTCCCGCGCGACCTGCGGCGGAACCGGGCTCAACGGCCGAAACAATTAATCGCTGCGGGGGAAGCGCGATCCCAAACGTGCCTTCGCCCCAATTCTCCGCGAAATCGACGTGCCCGATCGGCACGTAATAGATCACGACGACGAACAGCGTTACGATTATCAGGAGCGCTCGCGCAAGCGTCTGGCGCACTAAAACCCTCCGAGTCCATTATTCCGGTGCGACCTTGTACGGTAGACCTTGGACTTTACCTACCCCTGCGATTTGGACTACTCGAGCTCGTAGTTCCTCGAAGCGAGGCTTCTCGGCATAAGGCCAAGGCGTTGCGGCGCAGAAGTCGTGCCTCCGTTATGGCCCTGGCCGAGCGGAAGCTGGCGGAAAGCGCGGGCACTAGCAAACGAAAAATGGGCCTCGAAAAGGCTCAATCGGTGGGTATTGGCCGCGCCACGTCAAGGCACTTCCTCATCGCCCCGGCTGACCGAGAAGCGCGGAACGCGGCGCTAAGCTAAGGCGCGCACGCGGCGCATAGCCCATACAGGGTCACGGAGTGTTGCTTAACTCGAAACCTCGGCGGCGCTAGCTTGCGAAGATTATCCAGGCATCCGGCAACGTCGAAAGCGCGATCGCACTTCTCGCACTGAAAATGATGGTGATGTCCTTTGTCCGCGCGCTCGTATCGAGCCGGTTCTCCCGGTATTTCGACGGTTTCGATCCAACCCTCCGCCACCAACGCCCCAACCGCGCGGTAGACGGTCGCAACGCCGAGGCCCTTGACTCGCCTCGACGCCGCTTTGAGCAACTCATCCACGCTGAGGGGACGTTGCGCGCCTTCCAATACGGCGCGCACGGCGTCCCGCTGCTTTGTCTTCCTAGCGCGAATCACCACTTGCCCTCCCCACCTTCAGTATGCTTCACCATAGGAGCCTTTTTTAGGCTGGCTAGACTTGTGCCTGCCGCACGCCCTTGACTATTTGATAATGATACGCTAATCTCATTTGCGTAAGCAACCCAGCTTTCCCTGTTGTTGCGACCCGGAGAGGTAACTATGAACTTGCCCTGGTGGCGTGCGCCTGCCGCCGCATTGATCGCCGTCGCGCTGGCCTTCGCGCGCGCAGCACCTTCGTATGCCGTCAATGCGAGTGCCTTTATTACCGGAACGGTGACGAACAACGGCGTGCCGGCAGCGCACGTTGCGGTAACGGCGTCAGGAAATAATCTGACCGTCAAAACGACGACTGATGCAAGAGGACATTTTTCGTTCCCGCCGCTCGCGTTGGGGAGCTATGACGTCGAGGCGCGAAACGGTGGCCTACGGGGATTAGTGCGCGTCGATCTTGGAAGCGGCGGTGCGAGCCTATCCATCGCCCTTGAGAGGCTTACGGAGATCGCGCACGCCGTCGCCAGTCAATCGCAATCGCTCACCGTTCACGGCAGCGGAAGCGACGTGGTCCTCAACAGCACGGCCCTGACCCGGCTTCCGTTCGATAACAGCTTTACTCAGATGGAGACCCAGATGCCCGGCGCCGCTCAAGGCGCCGACGGGGTCGTCCACATCAATGGCGACCACGGTGTCATCAACTATATGCTCGACGGAGTGCCGTTGCCGCAGGAGCTGAATCGGGATATCGGCAGCGAGATCAACCTCAACGATCTCTCCTTCGTGGACCTCATCGAGGGCGCGTATCCCGCGCAATACGGCCTGAAATTTGGTGCAGTTTTCAATATGTCGACGCGAGCCGGTACGGGTCCGCCCGGCTTCGACGGATATGCGTCGTACGGTTCGTACACCGACGCTGCGTCGACCATCGGGTATCACGCGCCCCTCGAAGGTGGCGGGGGTTACGACGTCGCGCTCAGCGGGCTGACGACCACGCGGGACCTCGATCCGCCCGACTTCAACTCGCCTCACAACGATGCGAGCTCGGTCGGTCAGTTCGCTCGCTTCACGCTCCCCGCCGGTGGCAACAACTTCACGAATATTACGTTCTTCAATAGCCACGACACGTTTGAGATTCCCAACGACATCGCGTCCGGCGAACCCGGCAATACCGACGACAACGAAACCCAAGCCGCTACGTTTCTGTCGGTCCAGTTTCACCATGCGATCGGCAATACGGGCGCGATCAGCTGGGGTCCGGCATATAACGAATCGAGAGTCCAGGACTTCGGCGATCCCACGAACGACTGGATCTACGGCGAGTCCCTCAACCAGACGCCGCCCCCCTTTGGCAACGGCGGCACGTCGACCGACTGCGCCAATGCCTTCGTCGTCGCCCCAACAAACCCGACGGGATTCCCGACGATGTGCGGCTTATCGCTCGCCGATGCGCGGACCGAGCTCGACTACATCATGCAGGGTGATTACACTCAGAGTTTCGGTAACCATACGCTTGGCGCCGGCGTTAACTACGATCTGAGTCGCGTCCTGAAATCCTATTCGTTCACGCTGCAGCCGAATAACTATCTCTCACCGATCGAAACTCCAAGCACCCCCAACGCTCCCTATACCGTAATCGACGATTCGCCGAATCTCGGGAATACGTATCAATCGTACATTCAGGACAGTTGGCGAATGAGCAGCCTATGGCAGGCCGACTACGGACTCCGCTACGACTTCTTTACCATCAAGTCGACCGCTTTCGGACAGGGCTTCGGCGCGTTCAGCCCCAGGCTAAAGATCACACGCCTCTTCGGAAAACGTGCGAGCGTGTACGGATATGTCGGCCGATTCTTCGAACCGTTTTCGTTTGAAAACGTGAGCCCGGAAGCCGCCTACGTGCTCAACCTGCCATTGCAGCGGACTGAAGCCCAGTTCGACCTCAAACCCGAGCGCGATACGCAGCTCGAGCTCGGCGGGCATATCCCGGTCGGCTCCGGAGACCTCGGCTTTCGGGTCTGGCAGAAAAACGCCAACGATCTCATCGACGACACGCAGGTCGGCGTGACGCTCCTCCACCAGGACATCAACTACGTGCTGGGCCGGCTGTCGCAGGAGGCGCTCAACTACGTCCAACCGCTATCGCAAAACAGCCGCGCCTACTTTACGGTTGCTCACGTAGTTTCGCTCAATCTCGGCTGTGAGACGCAGCTCCTCGCGCCATGTTTTGGGCAGCCCGCCGGCTTTACGCCAGCAGACCACGAGCAGCGCTACACCATCACTAGCGGCATCTTGCTCAACGACCGGCGCGGCGGCTGGTTTTCAGCCGATGCCTACTACGGCAGCGGGCTTTCATCGGCTTTCTGTCCACTCGGCACGCCGGGATACTGCAAAGAAACGCCGCACACGATTTTCAACGTGGAAGACGGAATCGCGCTATCGCCGAAAACCGCATTAACGTTGGATATCCAGAATCTGCTCAACGACCGCTACTACGTCACGCTCCTCAACGCACAGGGTACTCATTTCGGGGCCGGCCGCGAGCTAAACATGGGTGTGAGGTTTAGGCCGTAAACGCCGCCGCGCGCAAAGCGGGGAGGCGGGCGCAACTTCACGGGTTTAACGGCGGGTCTTATGGCCGCGTGAACTCACCAGTCGTCCTAGTCACCGGCGCCTTGAGCGGAATCGGCAAAGCGACCGCGGAGGCATTTGCCAGAGCCGGTTACCGCATCGCCATTTCAGGTCGCCGCGACGACGCGGGTCAAGCGCTTGCCGACGAGCTACGCGCGCTCGACGCCGATGCGGAATTCATCCGCGTCGACGTCCGCAGCGACGACGCCGTGCGCGATCTCGTAGATCGAACGGTCGCCCGCTTCGGTCGCCTCGACGTCGCCGTGAACAGCGCCGGAACCGAGGGTCAACCCGGGCCTGTCACCGACCAAACTGCGGAAAGCTACGCAGCCACATTCGATACGAACGTCCTGGGAACGCTGCTGAGCATGAAGCACGAGTTGCGTGTGATGGAGGCGCAGGAGTCGGGCAGTATCGTCAACATCTCGTCGACGACCGGACATCGCGGGTCGCCGGGCGCCTCGGTTTACACCGCCAGCAAACACGCCGTCGAAGGTTTGACGAAAGCCGCTGCGCTTGAGGCTGCGGCGTTTGGCGTGCGCGTAAACGCGGTGGCGCCGGGTCCGGTCGACACCGAGCTGCTCACCCGCTTCGCCGGCTCCGAGGCTAGGAAAGCCGCTTTGGTGGCTCGCGTTCCCTTCAAGCGTGCCGGAAAGGCTGAGGAGATTGCCGACGCGATCACGTTCCTGGCTTCGGACAAAGCCGCATTCATCACCGGACAGATTATCGACGTAAACGGAGGAATTACCGCATCATGAAAACCGCTAAAATCCCGAACTCGGAACATCCCATTGCGGTCGAACGCAACAGTTCGCACGTTCGCGTCACCGTCGCCGGGCGCGTTGTAGCCGACACGACGCGCGCTTTGACGCTGCGCGAGAGCGACTATCCGCCCGTCCTGTACGTCCCGCGCGATGACGTGGATATGTCGCTGCTGGAGCGAAGCGAGAACCAAAGTTACTGCCCGTACAAGGGCGACGCCGCTTATTATAGCATCGCGCTTGGCGGTGATCGCGCCAAGAACGCGGTGTGGACGTACGAGGCGCCGTACGACGCCGTCGCCGATATCAAAGATCACTTGGCCTTCTATCCTGATCGCGTGGACTCGATCGAGGAAACGGTAGCGACGACAACTTTGCCGACGTTTTGACGCGACGCAATACGGCTATAACCATCCGCCGCATTCTCGAGGGGCAGGACGCAGTCGATCACCGGCGCGATCTTGCCTTGCTCGTATAGCGCCAGCAACGCTCGCATCTCGCCCAACAGCAGATCGGCGCGTCCGAAAAGGTGTCCCATGTTGACGCCGATGACGCCGCGGTTCTCAGCCATAAGTCGAAGGGGCGAAAAGTGCGGCATGCGCGCAAGCTGGCCGACGACGTGCAGCGGGCTAAAACGGCCCCGCTGCAGGTTTGCAAAGCCATAGACTACGATTCGGCCTCCGGCTCGCAGCAACCGGTAGCCTTTGAGCGTATCGCGACCGCCCAGCGGATCGAGCACGACGTCGACGCCTCGCCCTTCGGTTAAGCGCCGTACTTCGGACTCGTAATCGACGGCGTGGTAATCGATAGCATGCGTGCACCCGTTGTCGCGCAGCACCCGGTGCTTGCCGGCTGAAGCGGTGCCGAAGGTCACAACATCGGCAACGGTCCGGCATAGCTGAAGCACGGCCGTTCCGACGCCGCCCGCCGCCATGTGCACCAGCACCGATTCTTCGGCACGGACATTTGCCACAAAGAACAACAGGTGGTATGCGGTGAGGTAGGTCACCGGTAGCGCTGCGGCTGCCTCGAAACTCATCGCCGGGGGAATGGCGAGCGCGAACTGGGACGGAACGCAACAAACCTCCGCGTGGGAGCCGAAGCGCGTTAACGCGAGGACGCGCTCTCCGATTCTCGAAGCGTCGACGCCTTCACCCACTGCGTCGATCTCCCCGGCGATTTCGTAACCGAGAATCGCGGGAAGTTTGGGAGCGTCTGGGTAAAGCCCCTGACTCGCCATTAGCTCGGCGAAATTGAGCCCAAACACCCGCACCGCGACACGCACCTCGCCAGGTTTGGGCAGAGGTACCGGCGTGTCGCGAATCTCCCACTTTCCGCGCTTGACCAGCCAGAGGGCCTTCATTTCCTTCATGCCCGTTCATTCGACGTTCTCCAAGCGGCGCTTTTCCGAAAAACTGCAGTCGGCTTTACCATCGCGAACGCGGATGGCGGCGCGAATCCAAGCATGCGGCCGTGTGTTGCGAGTGCCAACTGCCGGCAGTATGATGCATGCCCATGATCGCCCGAGCTGCAGAACGACCGCGTAGCAAAGAAGCGTTTTTTACGCCCTGGTAGGTTACACGCCCGAGGAGGCGGAGCGCATCGGCACCGACTAATCCATGCTTGAAACGGAGTGATCAAAAAAATGAAAGCCACTTGGGAACCGCATGAAAAGCACGGCAATCTTACGGCGAAGAGCGATCTGCCCGACAGCGTCTTCGCTTTTGCGAAGGAGCGCAAGGAGCCGTTGACCGACGCGCAGCACGTGCGCAACGCCGTCGCTCGGTTCGATCAAGTCATGGGCGTCTCGGATGAAGAACGCGCGCTCGCCTTCGCCAACATCGAAAAAGCGGCGAACTATTACGGCGTAGACCTTTCTGAAACGTCGTGCCAACAGCTTCGCGTGCATCCGCAGCCACATCGCTCATAACGTACTGGCGCTCCGGTGCAAGTTCAAGTCCCGTAACGCTAGAGGAATGTAGAAACATGGAATTTACGACTATTCGCGAGACCGACCTCAAACCGTCACGTATTGGTTTAGGAACGTGGGCGATCGGCGGGTGGATGTGGGGTGGCCCGGACGACGAGGCCGCGATCGCCACCATCGAACGGGCGCTCGATGCCGGCATCACGCTCATCGACACGGCGCCGCAGTACGGCCAGGGTCACTCCGAAGAGGTTGTCGGAAGAGCGCTGACGGGCAAACGCGAGAAAGCGGTCGTCGCGACGAAGGTGGGGCTCGAATGGGACGAGCGGGGTGATCCGTCGCGCAACGCGTCGGCGGCACGCATTCGCAGGGAGATCGAAGACTCGCTTCGGCGTCTACGTACCGACTACATCGACATCTATCAGGTCCATTGGCCCGACCCGAACGTTCCAATGGAAGAGACCGCGAGCGCGTTGGCCGAGCTCCACAGGAGCGGCAAAATTAAGGCCATTGGCGTGAGCAACTTCACGTCGCGGCAGATGCTGGAATTCTTGAAGTACGCGCCGCTGCACGTCGTTCAGCCGCCGTATAATCTCTTCGAGCGCGGCGCCGAGCTCGACGCACTTCCGTTCGCGCGCGAACACGGTTTGACGGCATTGACGTATGGCGCGATTTGCCGCGGCCTATTGAGCGGAACGATGAGCGAGAAGACCACCTTTGGTTCCGACGACTTGCGCAGTGTCGATCCGAAGTTTCGTCCGCCGCGTTTCGCGCAATACCTTCGTGCCGTCGACCGGCTTGACGTTTTCGCGCGCGAGCGCTTCGGGCGGCGCGTGATCCACCTCGCGCTTCGATGGGTATTGGATACGCCCGGCGTCGGCGTGGCGCTTTGGGGTGCGCGCAGACCCGCACAACTCGACCCCGTTGACGGCGCCTTTGGATTTACGCTCGACGCGCAGACGCGTTCGGAGATTCTGAGGATCGTTTCCGACGAGGTCGTCGATCCCGTCGGTCCTGAGTTCATGGCGCCTCCGGACCCAGCCCGCGAATGAAGAACGTCGGAATCGCCGGGTTAGGTAAAATGGGAAGCGCGATTGCACGGAACTCGCCGCCGGCGCCATCGTCTGCGAGACTCCCGAAGCATTAATCGCTGGCGTAGATGCGGTCGTCGCGATGCTCTGGGACTATGCGGTTGCACGCGAGATCACGCTCGACCGGATCATTCCATCAGCGAGTGAAGGTCAGTTAATCGTTAAATCCTCGACGCTCTCGCCGCAGATGTATCAAACGCTGGCGCATGCTGCGGGGGAACGCGGCGTGGATTTTCTCGCGTGCCCGGTGGTCGGCAGCGTCGATAGCGCGCGCACAGGCAGCCTCACGATCTTTCCCGGCGGCTCGACGACCCCATTAGAACACGCGCGTGCGAACCGACACGGTTCATTCGGACGCGTCAGACGATGTTGGCCGATTGGAGCTGATAAATTCCAACAGGTCGGCATTGATCGTGTCGGCTTGTGTCGTGGGCATGCCGTGCGGGAAACCTTTGTAGGTCTTCAGCGTCGCGTTCTTCAGCAGCTTTGCCGACAACGGTCCGGCATCGGCGTACGGAACGATCTGATCGTCGTCACCGTGCATCACAAGCACTGGTACCGTGATTTTCTTGAGATCGTCGGTGAAATCGGTTTGGGAGAAGGCGACGATGCCATCATAGTGCGCCTTCGCGCCGCCCATCATGCCCTGGCGCCACCAGTTCTCGATGATCGCCTCCGATGCTTTTACGCCGGGCCGGTTGAAGCCGTAGAACGGCCCGGCCGCCAAATCCCGATAGAACTCGGAGCGATGTGCCGCGACCTGAGCTTGGAATCCATCGAACACTTCCTTGGGGAGGCCTCCGGGGTTGGCCACCGTCTTGACCATAAGCGGCGGCACCGCGCTGATAAGTACCGCCTTCGCCACGCGACTCTCGCCATGACGTGCCAGATAACGGACTACCTCGCCTCCTCCGGTCGAATGGCCGACATGAACGGCGTTCTTCAGATCGAGATGCGCCGTTAGGGTCGCAAGGTCGTCGGCATAGTGATCCATGTCGTGGCCATCGGTTGTTTGCGATGAACGCCCGTGACCGCGGCGGTCATGCGCTATGACGCGATAGCCGCGATTGAGAAAGAACATCATTTGCGTGTCCCAGTCATCTGCAGATAGCGGCCAACCGTGGCTGAAAACGATCGGTGCGCCAGATCCCCAGTCTTTGTAGTAAATCTCCGTGCCGTCGTTGGTAGTAACGAAACTCATTGTAGTGCCTCCGGTCGTGTGAGTGATGAAAGGTTAGGTGCTCTAGCGTGCCGTTGCGCGCGGAATCGTTACGCTCACAGGCTTGAGGCGGCGCTCGGAGTTCCGCCGATCCCGCGACTACGAGCATTGCAATATGCGACGGGAGGGGATCGGGCGACCTAGCTATCCTCTTCGCTCTTTTCGCGCAGCGCGCTCACAATCGCACCCGGAAGCCGCTGAAGCTCTTGCAGCATCAGCGCTTGCGTCTCTCGTATCGACTCCATCACACCATTGCTTTGGCTCGACAGGGTGTCTAGCGCCGTCCCCACCCCATGCGCGAGAGCTTGCAATGCCTCCGATTCATCGGGAGCATACGCTTCTCCGTCGCGCTTGGCCCCACAGATGAGCACGCCGACAAGGTCGCCACGTGAGATCATGGGGAACGCAAACTCGCCGCGTAACTGCGAATCAGAAAACGCATGCAGGTCGATCGGATTGTTCCACGCACGAAGCGCGAGAATGCCCGGATCGTTTTCGCTGACCTCCGCCTGCTGGCCATCAGTGGCGAAAGCGTAAGACGCCGTGCCGTCGCGAACTAGGATCGCCGCGTCGTCGGCGCTTGCGTGCTCCTTGACCGTCTGCACGGCCCGATCCAGTAGGGTGGATCGGTCGGAAATACAGGACGCCTCGTGCGCGAAGCGGCGTAACGCCGACTCATCCTCGTGCCGCTTGCGGAAAAGCACACCATCGACGAAACGCTCGACGTATCTGTGAATGTACCGCAGCGAGATGCCGAGACCGAGCGCAACGACCATGCCGATGAAGGCGCTGGTCGTGTGGGTGGTGCTGGCGAGCCAGGCACTTGCAGCCCATTCGGCCAGAATGAATGCGCCGATCACGATTGCCGAAACTATCGTGAAGACGGCGGCACGGTTCAAGAAGAAGCCGACGTCGATCAGCCGACGGCTCAGTGCCGCGTACGTCAGGGCAACTGGTGTCGTGAGCAACACCAGAGTGCTCACAAGGCCCACGACAATCGTGTCGGCGTACGATGACGACGAGGTTGCGATCAAGCCTAGGATGAAGAAGCAAAAAAAGGCTGCAAGTGGTACCAGCGTCCATACCGCTCGCTGACGCTCGACACCGCGCGAGGCGGCGATTGCTAGGAGACCGCAGAGCGTTGCCATGAGGACAGCCGCCGCAACAAAAACTAACCCTGCGTTCCCTTCGACGAACGGAAGCGGGTTGAACCGAAGCGTGATAACTCCGGCTGTCCCAACTAAAGAGATCGCGGTGAAGATCGCGAGGAACGTGTAACACAGCCATTGTGTGAGACGACGAGGCCGCGAGAGCGGCTGGGCGAAACCGCTTGCGAACGCCGCCAACAACGCGACCGACAACGGGCCAACTACGCTCACGGAGATGCTCTGGAGGACATACACCCAAGCCCAGGGCGTAGCGAAACCGATCAAGGCGCCTGTAAAAACAAAGGTCGCGATCCACAGCGATAACAGTCGCGTCTGGCGTAGATCGGCGCCACGCCACGCAATCAGAGTTGCAAACAGCAGCAGCCAGAGAACTGCGAATGTGAAGAGCCAGAATTTCCACGTAAGTATTGACGCGCGCGGAATGACCGTAAGCTCTTTTTGCAGCGCACCGCTGTGCACCGAAAGATTGAAAGCTCGTCCATTGACCGGCGCTTCGAAAAGGAAGTAACGCTCGATAAGGGTGTTCGGACGGATGTCAATGAGATCGCCTCGACGAAGGCCGGCGCGGGCAGCCGATCCGCTGGGATCGACAGACACAACCGCGAGATTAAACGGTTTCGAAGAGGCGCTGGTGTTGGCTCCCCACGAGCCCTGCCAGGGCGGAGCGCCGCCCATTCCGGTCGCGTCAAGCACATCCGTTACCTGGGCGAGCGCTGCGAGCGCGCAGATCGTGAGAAGCACGGGACGCCATGCAACCCGTCTCGAGATTACCGTTCTAGGTCCCGCCACTCAATCCACAAACGCCTTTGCCGTGACTATGGCCGCCGCCATTGCGAGCTTGTGATCTTTGTTCCATGGCGGCCCGACGGCCCTTCGCATATGGAGAAAGTGCGCGTCGAAGTTCTCGACGCGCAACGCGTGGCTCGCCGCGCCCAATACTTTCTTGGCGTCGTACCAGTGGACGGGCCAACCACGCGTGGCGGCGGCGGCGGCCAGGGCCTTGCGGTACATTACCCAGTCGGCGAGGTTCCGTGCACGGTAGTCTTTGATTCGTTCGGCAATGGTAGGCGGAAGCTCTGGGCAGTTACGAAGGGCGACGCCGAGGATACCAGGCACGGCCATCGCAACGGCGTCGAGCGCGAGCACTGCCTGCCTCTCCGCCGAAACACGCACGCGCTCTACCAAAGCGACGGCCTCGTCCATCGGGAGCCCCTGGCCTTGGTGGTGATGGGGGAGCGCCGGCAGGTACTCGTCCACAAGCTCTACGCGGCGGCGGTCGAGCAGCGTCCCATCGCGCGCCACCGTCACTAGCACCGCCCAGCCGCCGTGGTCCGATACCCCGATGACGCCGCCGTTATCCGGCATGATGTCTCCTCCGATCTTATGTCGCAGATTTCAGAGCTGGAAGTTAGTGGATTGGCAGCTGGAAGACGCTTGTGCGTCTAAGCTCCGAAACGCCTGCGTTCGGGTCGAGGGACGCCTATAAGCTGGCCTCGAGGCAACGTTGCTGGTTTTCGCAACCGCGAGTGGTCGCCCGCCCGGCGATGTCTTGCACGCTAATTGATTCGAAGCTCTTTCCCGCGAGCAGAGACGTGAGCGAGTCGCCGATCAGCTTGCGCGTTCGCATCACGCGCCGATCCACGCGCGGCGGGCGATCGGCAACGCCGTTAACCATCAGTTTCTCCTTCTCGTCGGAAAAGCGACACTTTCGCCGATTTGTCGGTTGACCGAGGCACACAACAGTCGTACGATACGCGACACTGGACGATTATACAACAGATGTCGCTAAAGCAGCAACGGCCGCAAAGGAGAAACGATGACCGCCCAAGTGCAAGAGAATACCATCTACACACTCGACCGCGCCCACACAACCGTCGAATTCGTGGTTCGCCACCTCATGATCACAAAAGTGCGCGGCCGCTTCACCGCGTTTGACGGGCAAATCGAGCTAGCGCCCCGCAGCGATCTTCCGATGGCGATTACCGCCACCATCGACGCCAGCTCCATCGACACTCGGGAAGAGCAACGTGACGCCCACCTGCGTTCCGCCGACTTCTTCGAAGTCGAGAAGTATCCGCACCTAACGTTCGAAAGCGAACGAATCGAAGGGACGCCGGAGCGGTTTACGGTGGACGGCAAGCTAACGATCCACGGCGTCACGCGCGACGTGAGGTTGAACGGAAGCTTCGAAGGACGCGCCAGCGATCCATGGGGCGGTGTGCGTGTCGGCTACGCCGCGCATGGCACGATTAACCGCAAGGACTTTGGCCTGACTTGGAACACCGCGCTCGAGACCGGGGGCGTTGTCGTCGGCGACGAGGTTCGCATCGAGTTAAACGTCGAGGCCGTGCTTGCACAAAACGTCACGGCCTAAGGAAACTTTCTCCGTCAGCCGCGCGACCACCGGATTCCCGACGGCGCGCAGCCTCGAGAATACCTAGTAAGAGAACTCCTGGAGCTGGTCGGCCTGCGGCCCATTTACCCAGCCGGTGCGTGATGTGGGGTTGATGGAGATGCGCACCGGAATGACGCTACTGGCGTCGGAGAAACTGAAGCCATTGATGGACTCTTCGAGCGTTCCGCTCTCGTTATAGACCTGGATGCTGCTGCCCGAACCCGACGTACTCGAGACGGGCTGGGCGACGAGAAAGAGTCCGTTGACCGCGTCGTTCGCGACGAAGTCGCCTGCATTGAGCTGGCCGGCGTTGCCGGGCAGGTGCACGCGAATTCCCGTCTGCTTGGCCACGCTGTAGAACTCCACACCGGCATCCAGCTCGGTGGTCGTGCACGCAATGCCGGTGCTCGAGTCGTAGCCGATGCCGTTGGCGTAGCCGCACCCGACCGAGCCGGGACAGTTAACACCGGAGAAATGCATCATCTTGCCGGACTTGAGATCGATCGACCAAATGACCGGCGGCGGTCCGCCGGCCGCGCCGAAGCTTGGCGAGGTCGCCATCACCGCGAGATTGTTGACGGTATCCTCCGCCAGTTGCGGCTGCGTGCCCAGTGCGAAGTCGGTCTCGTTTAGACCGATGACTTTACCGAACGTATTCTTACCGACGTCGGAGACGATGAGGTCCAACGGATCGGATCCTTCGCGCTGGTATCCAAACACGACGCTAGTGTCCATACTTTGATTTGGCGCCCACTCGACGACGTTAAAGAGTTTAAGCGGTGGAACCCACTTGCCATTGAGGTGGTTTTTCGTCACCGGATTCAAGAGGTGGTACATGTCTTTTGTCGGCGTCTGGCCGGGTATCCCAGCCTTTTGAAAATCCACGAGCCCGACGTCGCCGGCAAAGATGCCGTCGGCAACGTAATCGTCGCCCTTTCCGACCTTCTTCCCGGTAATCGCGCCGAGGGTTTTCGTTATTTTGCCGGTCGTTTCGTCGAACGTCTGCACGGAGATTTGGCTGCCTGCCGAAGCGAGAACGCCGTCGTTTCCGTTCTGATCGATGTCGAAGCCGAAGATCTGGCCTCCGTCGGAGGTCGTCAGCACGGGGCCGAGCGAGCCGCCGTTACGGACGGCCGTGAAATGCGTAGCCGGAGTAACTCCTCCGGCCGGGGTCGTCGCCCCGGCGCACGCGCAGAGCGCAAGCAATACGAGACAGGAGCTTGGTAATATCAATAGGCGATTCATTCGGGCATTCTGCCTGCCATTTATGAAAAAATCCTAAATGCGACTTTCGTCGCGGTTAGCACCATCCTAATACATTAGCCTAGCCGAGGCGACGTCCGTGCCGGCGCGCTGTAAGGTCACCGATCTAATGCGCTCGCGCGGATGCAAGAGAAGCGACGCCGTCTCGCCCGTACCGGGCAAGACGCCGAGATCAATAGTGCCCGTCGCCGTTTCTGCGATCGCGTGCAACGAGCCGCCGGGCTTATCGGCGATGATGTATATCCACGAACCGTCTCGCGCATAGAGAATCTTCGCTGCGACGGGGTTTGCCGATTCCGGCGCCATGGAGACATGGTTGAAATGGCTGTGGACCATCGTGACGAGTGCAACGTCGTCGGCCTTCAGTTGTTGGTGGAGAACGAGCGTTTGCCACCCAAGACCGAGGAAGATTAGCGCGATCGCCGCCGCGAGTCCGAAGGGAAAGATGCTCGCGCGGGCCTTAGCCGCGCCAGGCTGCGGCCGTGCGGACTCACGCAGGCGACGCTCCAACGCCGGAGATGGCGTGGCCTGCGGCAACGCCGCTGCCAGCGCAGCCGCGACGCTCTGTGCCTGCGCGACGCGCTCTGCGCACGCGAAGCAGAGTGCGATATGGCGTTCGACGTCGTGCACGGCATCGTCGTCGAGCAGGCCCAGCGGATAGAGTTCCGCGTTTTCGCCGAGATGTTCCGTCACGAGCGGACCCCTTCGGTGCTGGCGAGCTCCGTCTGCAGCTTACGCATCGCCATCGAGATCCGGCTCTTGATGGTGCCGAGTGGAACGTCCAACTCGCGTGCGATCTCGACATGCGTCTTGTTTCCATAGTACGCGAGCGTGAGCGCCGTCCGCTGTTCGTCGGGAAGCCGCCCGAGGGCGGCCTGCAACCGTTGCGTCTCGACGGGGTCAACCACCGGCGGATCGATCGATGACACGGGAGCAAGGCGGACCGCTTTCAATTCCCGCGCGTCTCGGCGGCCCTCACGTCGAATCATCCCGAGTGACTCGTTGCGCACGCAGGCAATCAAGTATGCCTTCAACATCTCTCGGTTGCCGGTAAAACGGTTGGGGGAACGCCATACGCGCACGAGCGCATCGTGCACGCAATCTTCAGCCGAGCCGCGATCGGCGATGGCATGGCGAGCAACGCCGAAGAGTAGACGCGACCACAGCGCGTAAGCTTGCTCGAGGCCCGACGGCCTGCGCGCGACAAAGTCGTCGACGAGCTCGTCCATCTACCTTTTGACATACGGCCTCGCGTCTTTCACACCTTTGATATGCCGCCGTGGCCGGTTTCGGATGGCTCGACCCATCCGCGCATACCCGTGGCGGCATATGCACCCACATGAGTAGGGCCTGCGGTAACGCAGCTCGCTCTCATCCTGAACGCGGCGCGAACGCCGCAGTTCAACCTCTTCTTCCGTCCGTCGCAACGGTTCCACATCAACGATTTCAAGTTCAATCCGTCCGCATCACCGTCCACGTAGGCGACCGCGTCACATTCATCAACGACGACGATGAAGCGCACACCTTGACGGCCGATGACAAGTCCTTCGATTCCGAAGGACTCGACACTGCCGGCGCGTGGCAGCGCGCCTTCACTAAGCCGGGAACCTACCGCTATTTTTGCGAGCTGCATCCATATATGAAGGCGATGATCGTCGCGTTTCTGTGGATGAGTCGGCCGTCGACCTATTCGCGCCTGGAGCAAACGGCTGCAAGAAACCGAAGCGCACCATCTCCGACGGGGGCGGCCTGGCCATCGACAGCAACAACCTCCTCTACGTCGCGAATTCGAAGACGGCAATGATCGACATCTTCCCGTCGGGATCAGGCACGATGGAAACGCAAATCGGCGGAAGCAATACCGGGCTGGTAGCCCCTGGCACGGTCGCCATCGACGCTTCGCGCAACGTCTACGTCTACGTCTACGTCAATACGACGGCGACGATCAGTGAGTTCGCGGCCGGAGCGACGGGCAATGTCGTTCCGATCCGGACTATCGCCGGTTCGAATACCGGGCTCACCATTGGTGATGGATTCAACTGCGCACTTGCAGTCAGCAAGAATACCGGTAGCATCTTCGTCTCGAATCCAACCTCGAATGCAATCCTTGTTTTCGCAGCGACTGCAAGCGGCAACGTTGCGCCAATCCAAACGATCGTCGGCAGCGCTACGCAGCTCTCCAACCCACTGGGCCTTAGGGTAACGCAGTAACGCTCACGGCAGAGCCAAACTAATCCAACACGACAACGCGAGGACCGACTCCCTCGCTACCCCGCACACGGCTTCGCAATCGCGAGGCCGTCATTGCTTTGCCGCCGATGCATCGACAAAAGGGTGCTAGGGGCGCTCGTGCGGCGGACGCCCTCCTTGCCCCGATCCGGAGTCCCCATGGCCAGGACTTCCCCCGTGGAAGCCGCCGCCTTGCGGCGGCCCGTGGAAGCCGCCTTGCGGCGATCCGTGGAGACCGCCTTGCGGCGATCCGTGGAAGCCGCCTTGCGGCGAACCGTGGAAGCCGCCTTGCGGCGATCCGTGGAAGCCGCCTTGCGGCGAACCGTGGAAGCTACCTTGCGAACCGTGTGCCGGAGCGCTCGTGGTACCGTGACGAGCGGATTGTTCGTGCGACGACGCCGAGCTTATGGTTCCGCGACTGGCGACTTGCGCATGAGTTATCGGAGCATTTGCCACGCGCACGCGGCTCATCGCCTGCCCTCGTGCCACGTTTTGGTCGTGCGCCGAGAGCGCTTTAAAGTCTGCCTGACCGCGTATCGTACCGCTCGGCTTCTGCACCGCGGTGACCGGCGGCTTGCCACGATTAAACGCCACGAGGTTGTTGCGATTAGTGCCCGCTACGGCGGCGTGCCGCGTTTGCACTTGCGTCGCACCAAAACGCCTTTCACGAGCCGCAACGATCTGGCCGTGGGTTGGCCTTGCGGATATTCCCCCGTGACCGCCGTTATAGCTTACGCGGCCGTGTGTGACGAAATGATTGTTGATCACGGTCCGATTAGAGTACACGTTATGGATGACGGTCCGATTCACGTTCGTGACGGCCGTATTGTAATCGAACGCCCCGCCAGCCCAAAAGCCGCCCACGAAGCCGATACCGAAATAGCCGAAACCATAATTGATTCCACCGTAGAAACCGACGCTCGGGCCCCAGTAACCTTGGTTCCATGCATAGCCCGAGTCTGTGTAGCCCCAATAGCCTGGCGTCCAATAGAGGCCGACGACGGGCGCAACGACCCAGACGCCCGGAACCCAATAGTATCCCATACGAATTCCAAGCCCAGTAGCCGGGATTCCACATGTAGTTCGGTCCCGGCGCCGGCGGCTGCTGCTGCTGCTGGTATTCGGGAAGGGCAGGGGGCGGCACGCTTACCGCTGCGCTGACGCACGGGTCGAACTGCGCACGCGACACCAAGGGTACGGCTGCGACGACTATCGCCGAGAGTATCGCGAGAATTGACCAGTGGGTTTTCATGCGCCCTCCACCGCCTGCTATGTATCGCAAATACGGTAGCCGCACATTTTCCCCGCCAAGGGTGCAAGATAACTGATTTTTCGCAAGTTTTAATGGAATAAAAGTAAGTAGGCGAAAGCTCGAGGCACAAAGCCTACTTGTCGGAAGGCGTATAGGCCGCGCCGTCAATGCCGCTGTAGAAGTTCGGATTCGCCACGTCGGACCACGCGTTGGACGAAACCTTGCCGATGTCGAACCAGCCGCCCGTATCGCCGATCGCCATTTTGCTCTAAGCTTTGTTGAAGCCGCCCGACACCGGGTCGCCGATGCCGAACGCGTTTTGACGGGTGGGACCCAACACGTTGAACGGCGCTCCACTCGGAGAGAGTGGCAGATGATACTGCGAGATCGTCCGGGACTTTTGATCGATCACGTTCAGCGTCCCGCCACCATTGCTCGCGTAGACGCCGCCGAAAAATCCATACGTGCCGACCGGCTCGACGATCGTGAACTGCGGGTTCGTCGTGGGATTGGTAACCTCACCGAGGCCAAAGCCATATGTGCTCTGTTTGTAGCCGCTGAAGGTAAACCACAGATTACCCGCAGCGTCGACGTCCATGTAGCCGACTCCACAGAGCGGACTGCAACTCGTACCCAGCGAGATCAAACGAGGAGCGGCGGACGGGTTCCCCTTCGGCCACCATTCGAAACCGCCGCCGAGAACGCTGACGCAGCTTGGATTGCATGTTTCGATGGAATACAGGTTCAGCGAAGCGAAAACGTTGCCATGGGCGTCGACTCCGCTGTCGTAGCCGTAGCCGCTAAAGGACTGGCACTCAGAGACCGGACTTGGACATGCGGGCAGATACTGTTTGCGCAACATGCCGGCGTTGGTGTACTCCTGCACGGCACCGTTGGTGCCGCTCAGCGACGTGAGCTCGCAGCCGACCCACACGTGTTGCGCGCGATCCACTTTGAGAGCAATCGGATCGTAGCAGCTATTCTTCGACAGATCGATCGCCGTCACGGTCTTCTTGCCACTCGCGTCCTGGCCGAGCAAATAGTTGAAGTTGGTGTCGGTCGCCCACAGCGCCACCTTGGCTCTCGGATGAAATGGCAACCGTGGCCGGGAGCGATCCCGATGCTCAAGCTCGTAGCGCAAGGCCGCCGGTGGAATAGGAGCCTGCAGCCTTCCCTCCAGTTGCAGTTGAAGCAGCGCAGAGGGTGTCATGCCGATTTTCGGCGCAAGGCTTTGGGTCGATGCGCACCCCCCGACGAACAACACTAAAACGACGGCAAACAACGCGCGCAATTCCAGCTCTCCTTTATCGGTCAATCCGCTATTGGTCCATAATCCGCGTGAGCAACGCCTGCGCTTGCGCGAGCGCGTGAGCGCTAGAGAAATGCCGCGCGCACTCGATCGATTCGTCGGTCGCCGTACGGGCGCCCTGCGACTGCCTCGCGCCAGATGTGCTTGTGCGCCGCCTCCCCTGACAGAGGTAGCGCCGTGTCTCTGTCCAAAGAAACAGGCGTGGCGAGGTCGGGGGCCGAGTACAAGCTGGAGCAGCGCCGGCACGCTGCGGCAAATGGCCTGTGCCACACGTGCTGCGCCGTCAAGGTTGCCTCGGGCCGATCCACGTGTCAGAAGTGTTCGGCAGACGCTTCTGCGCGCACCGTACGTCGACGACGGGCAATTCGGACGAAAACCGAGATGGTACGCGGCGTCTCTGCGCTGGAAACGCTTGGTGATGCTTATTCTTCAGACGGCGATTACCGTACGGCTCTGAAGAACTATGAACGGGCCTTTGATCTCTCGGCGGGCGACGTCTCAACCCATGCGCGGCTCGCGGTTAAGGTCGGCGACACCGCATTCCATCGCGGAATCGCGACCGACGCCGATGGGTGGTTCAATATCCCCCTCGAAAAGACGGTGCCGGTGCCGGGCACTGCGGCCAGCCTCGCCCAGCTGCACATGCAGCAGATTCGGACGCTGTGGTCAAACTCGCGAACTGCCGACATCGTACCACTTTCCGAACGTCTGCTCAATTTCGCAACCGCTTCCAACAACACCGAGCTGATCCTTTCGACCCGGCTGTCGTTGGCAACGGTTCTTCACTTGTTGTCGCGGTACCATGAAGCAGAGCGCTACCTCCAGGCCATCGACGTACACGCGCTGCCCCCAGATCCCAAAGTCCTTTCCATATACCACCGACTATGCGGGTTCGCATACGCATCTTCCGGCAACGCCGAAATGGCCTCCAAGAGCTTTGCGAAGGCGCTCCATTACGCGGAGCAAGGTCAAGATCCGTACGAGTACACAAGCATACTCCAGTCGCATGCTATGTCCGCCAGTATGCTCGGCCGCACCGAACTCGCCGCCAGCTTGTTTTTGCAGGCGTTGAGCGCGGCGCGCGATCGGAATCTCGGGTGGAACGTCGCCTGTATTTCCCTCGAATACGCGCGAGTGCTGAGCCACCAGGGTAACCGCCATCTGGCTCATGCCTACGTCAATCAAGCGGCCACATTTGAGAACCCTCCGCCGGTCTTACTCGAAGCGTTGGCAGAAATCGGGATACCGATCGCCATCGAGTGCAACGATCCATATCTTCTCAGCCAGTGCGCGAACGAGGATGCGCTGACGTTCGCGTTTAGGTCGGGCGAACCGCCGCGCCTCGGACCCGTCGCCTCCTCATTCGCCCGCTACTTCCATCGAATGAGCCAACTGCAAAAAGCTCGAGAGCTGCTCACAAAAGCTCTAGAGTATGTGAAGAACGCAGATCAGGCTTGCGATTTGCCGCTTGCGGTCGCGCAGTTTGGCGACAGTAGTTACTTCGGGCGAGCGCGCGAGGTCCTGCGAAGCCGAACGCTTCTGCCGAACGCCGATGTGGCGACCGCGCACTTACACTATTTCGACGCCCTCGTTTTAGACCGCGAGGGCGATGCCGAAGGATGCGTACGCGAGGCAAAGACAGCCGCCGCCTTGTTTCGGAAGCTTCTCTGGACGAGTTACGAGTTAGCCGCGACGCTGCTCGGCGCTTCAGCCCACCGCACCCGTAGCGCGGCCAATGGATCAGCGGGTCCGGCGGCGTCGATCCCCTCTGAGCTGACTCTACGAGAGCAAAGCGTCGCTCAGCTGGCGATCGTCGGACTGTCGAATCGCGAGATCGGCGAAAGACTCTCGATCTCGGCGCGAACGGTCGAGTGTCATATGACCTCGATCTTACGACGAATGGGCCTACGGTCCCGTCACCAACTGCTCGAATCGGTACGCCGGTAAAGACTAGGGGTTTCCACGATTGTGGCATGTCTCTGGGACTGGTAAAATTCCAGGGCTAGAATCTCGTTGGAGGCGACCCTCAAGACCTTTGTTTCTTCTGCTGATGCCTCGTTTTCGACCCTCGTAGACCTTATCGTCGCCGCGGCGACGTACATCATCGCAGGCTAGATTGTGCGAATGCTTCACCAGTTGGATGACCGATACTTTCCTGGGAGCAGACCAAAGGGAGCAGAAATGGTAGGCCGACTTTATGGCTATTTTTCGCATAATCGGTGCCGCGCTTGGCGCATCGGCCACGCTGGCGATGCTAGCGGGCTGCTCCGGCGGTAGTTCGCCGGCAGCGTTCTCTGCGCGGCAAGTCGCGTCCACCGGTCGCGCCGACAACAGCCTGCTCGCCCCGACCATCGCGCGAATCTCGCGCAAACCAGTGGCGACGGCGAGCTTCATGGATCCGCGTGCCGCAGGCAAGCCGCTGATCTTCGTATCTGACGCGGCCGATGGAGTCATCGACATCTATCCCCAGTCCGGTACGAACCAGAAGATGGTCGGCCAAATCACGGGGCTGACGCAGCCGCAGGGCATCACGACCGACAAAAAGGGCAACCTGTACGTCGCAAATACCAACAGCTCGAATGTGCTCGTGTACGCGCCACCCTACACTGGGGCCCCCAAGATGACGATTAGCGACAGCAAAGAGTTTCCAGCTGATGTCGCTGTCTCAAGTGCCGGCATCGTCGCGATCACGAACATCTGCGATGCCCCGAAGTGCCGCCTCAACACTGGCAACGTTGTGTTGTACGCGAAGGGTAGTACGAAGAGCTGTGCCACCGTTTCCTATTCAGGGTCCAACTTCACGCGCGTCATGTTCGCGGAGTTCGACAGTACGGGCGTGCTCTACATAGACGGCATGAACAGCGGATACCAAACGTCGTTCGGGCTCGTCACCGGCGGTTGCAACGCTACGAGCATTACGAACATCGTTCCCGTCTATACGGTTAGCTTCCCGGGTGGCATTCAGATCGACAAGGCGGGCAATATCGCCTTCTGCGACCAGGTCAACCAAGTCGTCGATACGTTCGCCCCACCCGTAAACAGTACTTTCGGAAACCCGGTGTCGACGACGCCGCTGACGGGATCGGTCTTCCCATTGGGCATTGCAATACTTGCTTCCGGTACGAATCTCTATGCTGCCGACCCCGGCGGCTCCGGACTTGCGGAGGAGTACAAGTACACAGCCGGCGGCGCGGCCGAAAACACCATCGCTGTCGGCGGCCAGCCGATCGGCATCGCGGTGACCCCACCGCTCTCGAAGGAGAACAAGTAAGTGCGCCATTCAATGCTAACTCCCAACGCCTTGTGCGTTGCGGCGCTCGTAACATTTCTCGCGGGCTGCTCGGGCGGCAGCTCGCAAACGCCAGCGTTATCCGGCTCTGCAAACTCGCTTGGTCAGGCTTTTGCCCGGCAAGGGACGAGTCTTCGACCGCTCACGCCGAACAAAAGCCACGGTTTCATGCAGAAGATCGATGCTCGGACGCAGCTCGTGTACATGTCCAGTTGGGGCACTGCTTCCGTCGTCGATGTCTTAACGATGAAGGGGCGGCAGGTCGGCCAGATCACGAGTGGCTTAGTTGAGCCCCAGGGACTATTCGTCGACGCGAAAGGGAGCCTCTGGGTCGCAAACACGAGCAACGTCCTGGTGTATCCACGCGGCAGTTTATCTCCGAGCACGACGCTCACGGATTCGGTTGGTTTTCCGACCGACGTAACGGTCTGTGCGGACGGCACGGCCTATGTAGCTGACCTTTATGACAACAGTAGCAGCAACCACTCCAGCATCCAAGTCTACGCGCATGGCAGTACCACGCCAACGGGCAACCTCGATTATGCGACAGACTTCCGAAACCCGTTCCTAACGTGCGACGCCGCCGGCAACGTCTTTGTCGCGCTTTTGACCGGCGAATCCGAAGGTGATGGTGGCGTCGTCGAGTTTCCACANNCACGATCACCGAATACGCCGAAAACGGTTCGCCGACGGGTCAGTCATTCACGACGGGCACACCGACAGAAGGCATCGCCGTTACCAGGGAGGGCGGGATCGTCCTCGGTGCGACGGACACCACGGCGGAAGGGCCCGAAGGCATTTCCTGGTCCTGGCCTAGCGGTAAGCAACTGCGAGTGTACACGTGCTGCTCGCGCATCGGTCCACCCCTCCAAGTCAACGAGGGCGTTGCATTCTACCCCGGTCAAAAGGGCATCTGACGAGCGGGATCCGCTCAGGAAGAGCCTCGCTGGCGAGCGTATATTGAGACGCTCGCCGGCGCCGAAGGCGCTGATGGCGCATCTCCACCAAGCTTACCGGAACGGACTAAACTTCGCGGCGACAACGATGCCTAGCAGCACGATATCGAAATCGCGTCGATGCAGCCGGCGGTAAAGAGAGGCCGTAAAATGGTGCAATCACAGTGCACATGCGTTCGTACTACCTTCTAATCCCGCGTCTCAAGGCTCAAGCACAACTTTAATGTAGCCGTCGCTACGCGCGTCAAACTTCGTAAATGCGTCCGCAGCATCGCGAAGCGGCAGCCGATGCGAGACGATAGCGCTGGGATTGATCCGCCCGCGGACGATCGAGTCGCGTAAGTGGTCGTTGTAGCGTTTGTCGTCGTCTCGGCCCATGCCGATCGTGACGCCCTTCTTAAAAAGCGTACCCCAGGGAATTAGATACTCGCCATGTTGCGCAGCCTCGTCTCTTGCGCGTGGATCGCTGTCGAGAAACACCCCGATAATACCCAAACGGCCCTTGGGAGCGACGATTCGGGCAAGATCGTCGATGACGGTCGTCGGCTTTTCCACGGAGTAATCGTGTGGATCACGCGCCTGAAATCCAATCGCATCGATGCACACGGTCGCGCCCAGGTTCGCCTCTTCGCCCCGCCACGCGATCCCGGTTCGCTCGCGTGCGAGTTGCTCGAGGATACGATCGGCGGCATCGCCTTCGCGCATGTCGATCGGCACGGCGCCGAGCTCTCCGGCCTTATCGAGGCGTTCCGGAATGGCATCGACGACGAACACCTGGGCCGCGCCCCGCATATACGCGCACATCGCTGTAAGGAGTCCGATCGCGCCCGCGCCATAGATCACAACGATGTCGCCTTCGCGCACTCGAGTAAGCTCCGTCGCGTGAAACGCCGTGGGCAACGCGTCGGCGAGCAAGACGAAGTCGTGCTCCCACGAGTCGCCGGGCTCGCCGGGCAGCCGCAAGCAATTCGCATCTCCAAACGGGACACGCAAGAGCTCAGCTTGGGCACCGGTGTAACCGCCCATGCCGGGATATCCGTACGCGGCGCCTGCTTTACCCGGATTGGTCGTGAGGCACTGCGCCCAAAAGCCGTGTACGCAGTTGGGGCAGAAACCACAGCAAATATGTGTCGGCACGGTAACGCGGTCGCCGACGCGCACGTTCACGAGGTCGCTTCCGACACGCTCGACGACGCCAAGCGGTTCGTGGCCGATCACCATCCGTTCGCCGCCACCGAGGCGCCCTTCGTAGATGTGCAGATCGGTGCCGCAAATCGCGGTGGACGATAGCCGGAGGAGCACGTCGGTAGTAGCCTGGAGTTGCGGCTCGGCGACCTCTTCAATGCTAACCTGTCGAGGTTTCGTGAGTACCACTGCTTGCATCAAATCTCTCCCTTGCTTTTGATTCCAAGGTCCGCTCTGCGCGGCTCCGCAATCCTACTCCTTCGGCCCGCTGTTGAACGGGATGACGCAGGTATTGAGAATGCGCATAATATATGCACAATTCACATCCTTTCAAGGAGGCAAATATGGGCACGAGCGACCTGAACGCTACAGTCGAGATAAAGAGCGGTTTGCAGAAGGAACCCTGGAGTTGGGCCCAAGCCGCCACACTTAGTTTAGACGAGAACGGCTTTCGGGATCCTGAGGGTCTCGGGCGCGCCGGAACCGAGCCTGGGATCCTGGATATTTCGCGCGTCACCCAAATGCTGTTAAGCACGTTCGACCGCGACGACCTATGCGCCGTGCTCGATCACTTAGTACGGCTCCGAGAAGCATTGAAATCTTAGTCCTGCGCGCCGCGGCTCTGCGCCGCCAGCTATCCGGGAGTGCTAGATATGCCGTCGAGCGTTGCCAAAGTAGCCATTGTCGGGTACCGTTGAACCAACACGTTTTGCTTAGGAGATGTTATGGAGTTGCACCGTGATTCGGCTCGGTGATCATGTCGTCGTGAGGGGTGAGGACGAGGAAGCGATCGTCACCGCCGTGCATCCTGACTCACAGGTAGAAATCGAGTTCCTTCACGCATCGGAGGAAGGGCGGCGGCGCAGGCGCTACGCCGCCGAGGCGCTCGAGAAAATCTCGCGGACGCCTTAACTTCCCTTAGCTAGCCTTTTGATGCGGCGTCCCCAAATAGGGGAACTCGCTTAGAACATCCTTATGTGGTTTTAGGCCGTCTGGAGGGATGTCGCCCTTCGATAGAAAGGCAAGGCGGGCATTGATGACGTCGTCAGTGAATACGCGCCCGTTGGGATATGCCGCAGGCTTCGACGGGTCGTAGCTCAGCATGTCCGGCAGTAGGCCGTGCGCGTCGATCGCTGCGAGTGCTTCTTCCCGGGTGTAATTACCGGTATGTCCCATTAAATGAACGAATAGATCGGTCCACCGCGCCCGGTCGCTTACAGGTTCGCTGGCGTTATATTCCAGTTTCGTGTCGTCTGTGTTGAAGAAGCTGCTGACCGACGGGTGACCCGCGCGATCGACGTGAAGGAGCACCCCGTCCTTGCCCCGGACGCTGCAACGCCCCCAGATACGTACGTTAGGGTTCGCACCGAGTTCGCGCGTTGGAAGCTCCAGCGCCATGGAGAATATATTTGCTTCGGTGTTCGAATCCTTACCAGTCCAGGGCGATTTACCGCCCAAATGGAGTGCCGTGAAATTTCTTCCGCCGCTCGTATCGAAGAGATTCTTGATGCCGTCGTAGTCAAAGAAGAAAGCGTCGCTGCGAACGCCCGCGAAAAACGTATACGCGCCTGATTTCGCAGTATTGGGAGTCGTGCCGAAGGACACCTCGACATCAGAAAAGATCTTGGTCCCCGCAGCCTCGATCGAGCGAGCGTCGTCGCCTTTTGCCATGAAGACGTCCACGGTCTGCTTACCGTTTTGCGGTTTCGAAAAAACGAAGCTGAAGGCGACGTCGTTCAGAAAATCCCCGTCGCTATCTATGGCGAGCCGATAGATGGCGTCGGGATGGAGCGCGTCGGCCGAGGGATTCGCATTGAGGATCAGCACGGTCCTCGTTGGGTCTGTGGGCGACGCAAAGGCATAGAGGTCGCACAGATCGAGTCTTTGGTCTCCGAGCGGGGGTCCTAGGCTTAGACCGGTAAAATGATTCGACATTTATCTAGCTCCCTTTGAAATTTCAAGAGTTCGCCTCTTACGCACGCAAAGACCCTAAGCCTGTTCCGGGGGACGTCTAGGTCTGGCCCGTCAGTTCATCGCCCAGCCGGGCCATACGCGCCGGCGCGTTATCAAAGCGTACCATCGAACCTCCTTCGGTCGTCGCTCCATCTACGGGCCGGCCCCGAAGATGTTTCGTACCTCCTTAGAAGGGCGTGAGCGCGGCTTGGATCGCGTCCGTGAGATCGATACTTCCTTTCGGCCGCGAGTTGGCAACCAGGACCTTCGTCAGATGGCGCGTGCGGGCGAGCCGATTTGCAATCCGCTCGATCTGAGCCACGATCGAGCGATAGAGCTTGCCGCGATCGGCGGTCAGCCTTTGGATCTGCGCGGCCGTCGCCGCGCGCGATCGCTCGTCGACATCGCTAAGTTCGCCGAAACGACGCGATAGGTCGACGCCCGCAGCGCCGAAGCCTTCGGAAATCGCCTGCGCGTCTGCCGCGGAGCGATAGCTGGAGCGAAAGAGCGCGAGTTGCGACGGAACATCGGGAAGGGCTGCTGCCGCGTTCGATTCGGCTTGGAGCGCGCGAAAACGTATCGCGTCGTTCGCGGCGCCCTTGGCACGAAGTTGCGCCGCCATCTGCGCGTTCTCGGTTGCGCCCTCTTCCTGCAACTGACGCCAATAGCTCGCGAGAACGGCTGCATCCCGGCGCCGCGCTGCGTAGAGCGCATCTCCTTCGCGCCCATTAAGGGCGACGAGTTGTGATTCCAACACCTTGTGCGTCGCAGCGTCAAGATGAAGCTCGCTGAGCTTGAGTCGGAGGAGGAGGCGTTGCGGCGCATCCCGTCGCGCCAGATCATACGCTAGCATCAGCTCCTTCTCGCGCAGCTGCTGACGGCGAGCTCCAAACGCACGGGCGGTCCGCTGGGCCGTTGCGCGTTCGAATGCACTTAGGCTCGCGGCGACTTCACGATTGAGCTCGTCGCTATAGCGCAAGGCCGCGCGCGCGCTCGCGCCGCGCAAAGCCAGGATCGTTGAGAGCGCCGCATTCTCTTGCAGCAAATCCGGCCGCGTGTCTCGGGCCGCGATTGCTTGCGCGCGCAATCGAGCGGTGCCGGAACGATTGCGCAGTGACGCGGCACCGCTTCGCGCCCGGCCGGCGGGATCGTCCAGACCGGGGACCGTTTGCGTGCTGCGCAAAGCGGCGATCTCACGATCGTACGCTGCGAGTACGCCGTGCAATGGATGGGCGGCAATCAGTTGCGGAAGGTCGGCGAAGCCGATCGACGCACTGCCGGGCGCGCCGCCGGTCAGCAGCACCCCGAGGAGAAGCCACGCGCAAGAAAGTTGCGACCTGCGCGTCACGGAAACTTTCTCAAGAATGAAAAGCTAACGCCGTTCGTGCCGGTCGGCGGCGGGAGCTGCGTCATCGGGTTGAGATTCAGCACGCCCGTCCCAACGAGTTGCGGCTGTTGTAAGACGAAGAGCGTGGGGCCGCTCGTCGTGTACCAAGTCCCGCGCAGGCCGGTGCCGACGCTTGGATTGACCTCAAGGGTCACGCTCTGCGTACTCGGATATCCGAAGGTCTGCGCAAAGATGGCGTTGACGTTTTTTCCGAACGCTTTGACGGCGTTGATACCCAGTCCGGTTTGAAGGTCGCTCGTGATTTGCACGTTCGTAAAGCCCAGCGAACTCGCAAGCGAGGCCGAGAGTGGTTGCAACAGGTTGCGCGTAAAGAGCGTATTGACTTGACCGAGCGCGTACTGCGTCGCGGCCGAGCCCGCCGAAAACCCCTGACCTCCGGCGGAGTTCACTCCCCGAACGGCGCCGAACTGCTGCGCGCCGACAAGCAGCCCGAGGATTTGCTCGCGGCTATAGGACGGGTCCGAGGCGAGCGCGAGATCCATACTGGTAACGGGACCCGTCACGTGCAGACGAATCGCGGTTGCCGGATTCGAAACGAAGGTCGTCGCAACCGCGTCCACATCCGGAACGACTCCGCTGGACGGCTCGAAACTCACCTTTCCGCTCTCCAGATTGAAGCTGCGATAGAAGTTGATCGACCCACCGGTCGAAGCGAAGCTGCCCGCCAGGGCCGGCGCGTCGAGCGTTCCGCCGAGCGTCGCCTCCCCCGTCGCGCCGATATCGAGGTTGGCGCTCTGAATGCGAACGTTCTTCCCCGCGGAAATCCGCAAGCTTGCAAAGGCGAGATTCGGCAAAGCCGGACGCTCGTTGACGCCGCCTTTTTGATTGAGAAACGTATTGAGCGGAATCCGGGCGTTCGCGATGGAGACCTCGCCGCTCACCTGCGGTGCGCCGGCGCTTCCGCGTTCGGCGGCGACGCTGGCATTGAGCTCGCCCGCAAAATAGTCGGGTATGTCGAGGCGCACGTTTTCTGCGCGAGCCTGCAGGTCAAAAGTCGAGCCTGCCGGTTCTCGGAAGTTCGCGAGCGCCGCCGTTCCCTGCGCGGTGAGCGAGCCGCCGCCGACCGTTGCGCGCGCTTGCAGCGTCGCGCGATTTTCGCGCAGAGCCAGTTCGGCGCCGATACCGGTAATTGGCGACTTCTCCATCGGCCCGACAAACGTGCCGTCGCGCAGCGCGAGCGAACCGTCGATCTGCGGCGCATCGAACGTACCGCCGGCAACGACGCTGCCGTCGATGCGCCCGGCCATCTTCGTCCCCTTCGGCAGCAGCGGGAGGAAGTTCGAGAGCTCGACGTCATCGGCGCTCAGCGATGCCTTGATCGGACGCCTGCCGACGGCGATCCCGGAAGCACTGAAAAGCAGCGGGACTTCCGCGGCGAGGAGGGCCTTGCCGCGCGCAAAGTCGAGTTCGCCGTTGCGCACCATAACGAAGCGCCGGTTTGCATCGATTTCACCGTAGACACGCGGGATCGTCAGGTTGCCGCGCCGCAGCGATTGCAGCGTTAGCATATTTTGCAGTTGCGGGTGGGCACGCGTACCGCTTACCCGCAAGATCGAATCTAGCGTTCCGCTCAATGCGAAGTCTTTACCGAGGGCTTCGTTGAGAAACGTGCCGATATTCGGGCTGGTGAGGTGCGCGGTGAGCGCGAGTGCATCGGTCTCGCGCAAGCCGAACGTGCCCGACGCGACCGTCCGCAGCGACGGCAGCTCCAGGGTCGCGGACGCAATCGTTCCGCGACCGTGCGCGGCCGACGCGTTCACTTCGAATTGCTCGACCGGCAAACGCCCGACGGTGCCCCCGGAGACGACGGCGCGCAGGCTCATCGTGACGTCGGGATAGCGTCCCGAGATGCTCGTTTTTGCGTTGAGGCGCCCCGTTACCGGCACGCTGTAACCGAGCATCGGTAGCCAAGCGCCGAGATCGATCTCGCTCGCCGTTACGCGCATATCGATCGCCTTCGCTGCGGGCGCTATGTTCCCCGAGGCGCGTGCGTTTCCGGCCGGCCCGGCGAAACTCAACGTCGTCGTGATCGAGCCGCCGCTGCGCCGCCAGTTCGCCGCGACGTTGCCAAAAGCGATCTGCCGAAAGCGCGCGCCCGCAAAAGCCGCGTCACCATTGCTCGAGATGACTTGCATGCCGCGCGTCGTTGCGGCGAGCCCGAGATGCCCGGTTCCCGCAAAGGTATCGCCTCGGTCGAAGAGATCGTTGAAATCGGCGAGGTCGGCTTGTGGTGCCCGGACGTCGACGTTCGCGTCGAGGCTCGTCGTCGCGCGGCCGCTCAATGCGACGTTCGTGGAACCGACGGTCACGCGCCCCCCCGTTAACGAGAGCGCCAAAGTGTCGCCGCGGACGCCGCCGTAAAAGTCTCGAAACGACAGACCGTTGACGGCACCTTCCGGAGCACTCAGCGTGCCGGCGAAGGCCGGATGCATGCCGGTGCCGTGCACGGCGAGGCTTGCGTCGACGCTGCCTTGAACGTACGGCGCCGCTTTTGGCTGCACGGCGGCAAGCAGTGCGCTCAGGTCAGAGGAGTGCAACTCGGTCGCGAGATCGTAGTGGGGCGCAAAGGTGCCCTGGTTCAAGAGATTGCGCACCGTTCCCGACGCTCCGATGAAGAGCGGGCCCAAAACAACGGCAGCATCGCTAACGCGCAGCGTACCGCCGGCGAAGGCGAAACCTGCGTTACCATTGACGTCGAAACTCCGATAGCGACCGCCGGCGACGACGACGGTTCCAGCGACGCGCGGCGAATGCGGCGTTCCGGCAACGCTCGCGCCGAAGGCCGCCTCCTGGCCCAAACGCCCGAAGAGGCCGCCTTCGAGCGCGCCGCCTTTCGACACCACACGCGTTTGCGCGGACGCACTTCCCCATGCAGATTCGACGCGCGCCACGCCGTCGATACCGAGTGTCGCGTTTGCTTGGCCGCCAAAGAGCGTCGCGTTCAACGTGGCTTTGGCGCCCGGGATCGCAAGATTGCGCGCGCGTGCGAGACCGATAGCGAGCCCGTGCGGCCGGTCGAGCGCAATGCGCGCATAGAGCGATCCCTCATTTCGGCTCAGGTGCAGCGGTCCGATGGAGCCGTAGCCGCGACTATCGACGTTGAAGAGCGCGTCGAGCGCCTCTCCGGGCCCAGCGCCGGAAAGGACGCCGCGCAGCGCGATGGCCTTGGGATCGTCTGCGGTCGCAAGCGCGATGCCTTCGAGCCGCATCTCCGGCAGCATCGTGTTGAGGTATGGCAGCGCAACGGTCGAGGTATGCGCGCCGAGCAGCAGATCGATCGCGTCGCGCTTCTTCTGCAGCTCCACGCGCCCGCTCACGCCAAGATCGCTGTCTCGATAGCGGGCGGAGAGGCCGATCACATCGGCTCGCTGGCCGTCGAATGCGACGAGGCCGCTCATGCTCTCAACCGAAACGGCGGCATAGGTAATGGCTGGGGCGCGCAAGTCGATCCACGTCAGCGGTCTCGTTGCAACGCCTTCGACGAGTAGCCCGAAGCGCAGCAAACCGTGGATTGGAAGCTGCCGCGCGGCTTTGAATGCGAAGCGCAAGCTCGCGAGATCCCCAGCACCGCGAACCGCGATGCGCAGACGCGGACTGCGCAGGTCGTAAACTCCGCCGCTCACCTGTGCAGATGCCCCGGCCACGCTCGCAAGAAGCCCCGGCGTCAGCAGTCCGTCATCGTAGACGTCGACCGGGCCGCGCAGATCTTCCACCGGTTGCGCGAGGCCCGCAATCGCAAGGCGTCCGCCGGCCAACGTTGCGCTTCCCGTGAGATGCGGCGACAACGTGCCGCTCGGATCGGTCAGGGCGAAGTAGCGCGCGTCGACGTTACGAAGCATTCCTAAATCGAGCCGAAGCGACGGCGAGTTGACGATGAAATCAACTGCCGCGGCGATCGGAAGCGCGGGAGCCGTCCACCGCTGATCGATATATCCGGCGGGTGCGTTGATATCGCCGCGACCGCGTACCGGGTAGAGATCGCCGGGCCGTTCGCCGTATTTCAGCGCTACGGTATAGAACGAGCGGGCGGCCGACGAAATAGCGGCGTCGGCTTGAACGTTTTCGACGTAGAGATGCCTCTTGTCCGCAGCCGCGTTCGGACTCTCATTGCTGATATCGATCGACCCATCGTGCACGCTCGCTCGCAGGATTAACGGTAGCTGCTTGGCGCCGTTGTTCGCCGGCGGCTGAAGGCTTGGAACGTTATAGCTACCGTCGGCGTGGCGCACGATCGTCACGCGAAGTGAATTGGCGTCGACGCTTTTCAGCCCGAAGAGGCGCTTGCCGCCGGGCAACAGATCGCGTAAATCATACGTAAGAGCGATGCGATCGATTCGTGCGATTGGTTCGCCATGCGCCGACGTCACCCGGACATTTTCGAAGACGGCGCGATCGAGCGACAACGTTACTGGATCGAACGAGAGCCGAACGTGCGCAATCGAGGCCGCGGTCGCCGTGACGGCAAAGCGCACCAACGCCTTCCATTGCCAGATGGCGAGCGCAACGATCGCAAAAAGCGCGACTGCCAACCCAATATAACCGCGGACCCTTCCAATCTTCATCGCAGCCTCTATCATACCCCAGGACATCGCATACGGCGTGCAACGGTTTCACATTTCTTTTGGTTCAAACGTAAAATCGTCGCTCGGGGGCAAGAGGTATGGCGTTCGCGATCAAGGCCGAGGTTTGCAATCCGTGTCCGAAAACTTTGGCGTTCACCGCGCAAAAGACGATGTATGGGGGTAAGCAAATCGCCGTGGGCGACACGGTTTTCGTGTTCGCGAGCGAGAACGAGGGCGGACAAGGCCTTATCGCCCGCGGCATCGTCACCTCCACCGAAGCGATCGCGAAGAAGAGCGGGATCATCAGGCAAACGCCGCGCGTCAGCCTCACCGTCAGGTGCACCACGCCGGCGAAGCGGCGGCTAGGGCGCAGCGAACTCAAAGACTTCACGGACTGGAATGACGGTCGGCCGGAGACCGAGCTCAACTTCAAGTTCTATCGTCAGGCAACGAACAAGATCGTCGGCATCTCGGATGAAGCCGCGAAGTTCCTCAGCAAGTTCTTCTAAACGCGATCGACGTACGCGCCGTCTATTCCCGTTGGCGCTGCCTTACGGTGCTACGGCGATGATATCGAGGTTCTTGAAGCCCCTGTAGGTCGCGAGCAGCTTCGGCTGTGTGGCCGACAGCCAGCCGCTTGCCGGACGCGCGAAGGCGTACACGCACTCCTTTCGGGCGTTTGCGACGTACGCAATGGAGGCATCGCTGTTGAAAGCGACGCCGCTGATCGATGCGAGGCGGCCCGGCGTGTGAAAGCTGCTTCCGCCGCTCGGCGACGACACCGATACGAGGGCAGGCACGCCGTCAACCGGCGTCATCACGTCGATCTGGTTGTCGATGGCGCCGCCGATGAGCGCGATCGTGCCGATGCCGAAGCACGAGCCGGCGGTGTATTTCCCCCGGCCAACGCGCGTATACGGACGCACGCTGGCAAATCCGCAGCCGCCGGAGATCACGACCGTGCCGCCGTCGGGCGTCGCCAGAACCGACGCCGCGTTTTGGGAGTTCTGCACGACGATCGTCGGTTCGCGCGTCTTACTGGCGTGAGGAAAGAAGTAAACGGCTTGCTGACCGTAATCGCTGACGTAAACGTTGCGATGCGCGTCGACTGCAATGTCGGTCAGCGACGGCGCTCCGGGGGCGCCCGACAGAATCGGCGCGGGAAGACTCTCCACGAGGTTGCCGTCGGTAGTAAACATTTCGACGCATGCGGCGCAGGGGTCGGAGTTCGCCGCGGTGATCGTCGTGTAGATACGGCCTTGAGCGTCCATGGCGAGGCCCTGGGCCACTCCGTACCCGGGAGCGAACGATTTCGTCAATCGCGCTCGGTCCTTACTGATCGAGAAAACCGATATTGTGCCATTGGAGTAGTCGAGGTTGACCAACTGCGTCAACGAACTGGTGGGTTGCGTTTCTGCGTCGCTTGGTGCCAACGAGCGCGCAGCTAGCGGCGCCGCCGGAATTCCCCGTGTGCTCGAGGCGCAGCCACCGAGGACGAAGAGTCCGGCGACTGCGGCCGCGCAAATTGAAGCCTTCATATGGTTTTGTAGTTTATGCACGTCGGCCCAGAATCTTGCGAGTTCGCTCCGAAGGGCGCATGCGGTTGCTCGCATGGCAGCTTTGCTTTCGCGCGAAGTTCCAGGAGACGATCGATGGACCACCGATCCGACGGCTGGCTAGCGAGTAAGAATGCGGCAGCAGATGCGGTGAAAACGGAGTATTGAAACGGTGCCCCTATGCTGTTCGCGACACTCATGGTAGTTGCAAACGCTAGAAGCAATAGCCCGCTGACGAAGGAAACGGCCCGAAGCCTTAGACCGGCGAGAAGCATTAGAGCGAGAAATACTTCTAATGACGTATCGATCCAAGCGAGGACCGCAATCACCGAATGCGGCAAGAACCAATTCAACGTGCCGACGTAGCTCGTAAAGCGTGAGAACGTGCCCCACGATACGTTCGCCGCACCCGGCGGTCCAACCCAGCCAAAGCGATCGGCCACCGAATAGAGGAACGTCGCTGCAAGTGCGACACGCAGCACGAGCGATGCATAACCACGCCTGTTCACAAAAGGCGGCACAATAAAAACGTTTGGCGGTACCGGAGGTATTGCGACCCACGCTCGTCTTACGGAATCAACCGGCATTTGTTTCGGTGTCGCCGAAACGACCACGCCGTAAGCCTTTGACGGTTAGAGCGTTACGATCGTGTGGTTCCCGCGGTCCGGAATACGTTCGACGCGCACGTCGGTTGCGAGTTCTTGCACGATGAAAAGGCCTCGTCCGAGCTCACTGAGCACGTCGTCGGGAAGATGCGGCTGGTTAACGGGAAACTCGGGGCCGGAATCGATGACGTGAAGGATTGCCGCTTCGGAACCCAAGTCGAACGAGATCTCGACGGGGCCGGGAGCGTGGCGAACGACGTTGCCGAGCAGCTCGCCAAAGACGAGCTCGGCCTTGTAGACGAGCTCGTCGCCGATTCCAATGCCGCGCAGAAAGTCGACGAACTGCGTACGTGCGTCGACCGCCGTGCGCGCGTCTTCGGAAGCAAACATCCAGGCGTGCATCAGTCGCTGTCCGGTGGGATGAAGGATGGCCGCTCGGAGCGGAAGTGCGATTCCGGATAGCGCGACGGAATAGCGCTAAACGCGCGCGGCGCTTGCGTGAAATCGAAGCTGTCCAGGATGCTCGTGGCCCGGGTGTCGGTAAAGCCCGCCGATGGCGGTCCGATCGGCGGCAGGTTGAAAACCTGTTCGATGAACTTCAGGATGCTGCCGTACTCGTACTGCGTATGCGAAATATAGCCCGCCTTCGCGCCGGGCGCGATCCGCGCGTACGGCGAGATGATGATGCATCCCACGCGAATGCCCAGACCGCGAAAATCGAGTTGAGGCGGCGGCACGTTATCGTACCAACCGCCCCAATCGTCCCAGAGGACGACGATCGCCGTGGAATCCCAATACGAGCTTTCTCCGATCGCGTTGACGATCGAAGCGACCCACGACGGGCCATCGTCGTAACCGCTGCCCGTGTGATCCGAATCCTTCCAGTCCGGCGTTATCCACGATACGTCGGCGAGTGTGCCGGCGGGAACGTCGTCGAGAATTCGCGTCGGCGGCGAGATGACGTTCTTCCAATCCGGCCCGTAGCGGACCGCTCGAATCGAACTAAACTCCGACCACACCTTCCCGCCGATGCGGCTCAGTGGCGACGCGTAATACTTCCACGAAACGCCGGGGGAATCGAGCACGTCGGCGAGCGTCGGGAAGTTGGTAAAACACGGGAATGGACCGTTAAACCGTTCGACGCGATGGACGTTGAGGGTAAACGATCGCGTGCCCTGCGGCGCGTCGCATCCCCAGATAATGTGATCGGGGGCATCGACTTCGGCGATCGGCCCTTGCTTGATGTCCGTATTTCCGGCGATCAAGCTCAAATGTGCCGTAAAGCTCGGACCGAACTCCGTCGGAAACATGTGATCCGCGAGTACGAATTGGCGCGCCATTGCCCAGTACGGCGCCGATTCGGCGCGCGGCACGTAAGCATACGGGTAATCGCGCGGGCCGCCGTAGAAATGTTCGTGGGCAAACCCGTTCATTTTGCCGTTATTCCAGCCGCTGATCGAGTCGCGCCAGTTGTTCTCGATATTGCCGGGATCTTCGAGCGGGGTGGCATGAAGGGCAATCTTTTTCTTGCCTTCGTAACCGAATTGCGGCGCCTCGGCGCCGGGGAAACCACTGAACATATTGTCAAAGCTGCGATTCTCTTGGATGATGATGACAACGTGTTTAACGTACTTGCCTAACGGCACCAGAGCGGGCGGTGCGCCGGCGGTCGTGCTACTCGTGCATCCCGGCCACGAAACGATCGATGCGAGCGCCGACATTGCCACGGCGAGTCGCCGAAAGCTCATCGGCGAAAATCTTTCACCGCCCCTGGGTCGCCATCCTGGCATGGTTTCCCTTATTTCCACCGGCAAAGAACGGAATAGCGCAAAGCTGAAGGAGCGTCGAAAAAAGCACTAGACTCAAGATCGATCGGTCGAGCAGCACGCCGCTAACAACGCTTCCTGCGAACCACGCGACGCCGAAGGCGAGATCGTAGAGCCCAAAGGCCGTCGCTTTTTTGCGCGCGATCACCGTCGATACCAGCGCGAGTAAGAGCGCATCTTGAACCGCGATTCCCACGCCCCAGAGCGCCACGCCGATCTCTGCGAACGCCCCATGCCCAAGAAACGCGAGCGGCGTCGCCAGCGATGTGATCGCCAACGCAAGCCCGATCACCGGCTTGCCCACACGATCGAAGAAGCGGCCCAGCATCGGGGCGGCGAGCGCTCCAACCGCCATCGCGACGGCAAACGAAACCGATATCGCGGGCACGCTCATCACGTGATTGCGCTGAAAGTGAAAGGCGATCAAAGCGAAATCCACGTAACCGGCCGCGAAGAGCGCTCCGCCGATCGAATACCGCCGGAGCGCGGGCCAATCGCGCACGACAGACGCTTCGCCCTCATCGGCACGCGGAACGACGGTTCGTCCTGCCGACGCGGCAACCCCGAGAATCGCCAAGGTCGCCAAAGCCGGCACGATGAGAATGCCGAACCCCGTGGCGTAGCCGCCTCGCGCCACGGCAAAGGCGACGATGAGCGGGCCGGCGGTCGCGCCGATCTGATCGAGAGCTTCGTTGATGCCGAAAGCGCGACCGCCTCCCACGTGGCGACCCGCTTCCGAGAGTGCCGCCGCGATGACCGGTTTTCGAATGCCGCGGCCGACGCGTTCGCCAATCAGAAGACCGGCTGCGGCAGGCCAGCTTCCAGCGAGAGCGAGCGCGGGAACGCAGAGCATGTTGATGGCATAACCGACCCACGCGTTGATCCAATATCGCCCGGTACGATCGGCGATCGCTCCGCTCACCGAACGAATGAGGTAGCCGGCCAACTCGCTGCCGCCGGCGATGACGCCGACCGCCGCACCATTTGCGCCGAGATGACCGAGAAAGGCACCCGCCACGCCGCGCGCGCCTTCATAGGTCATATCCGCGAAGAGATTGACCACTCCCATGACGATAACGAAGCGCAGGGCTATTTTTTTCGTCGGGCTGCGTTCCATGCGTGTACGATTCGTTCGTTCACGTCAAAGGCCTCATCCTTGCAAAATTCGAATACGGCTCCGCCAAGATGCAACGTCTCGACGGATGCTTCGTCTACTCGGCCAGCGACCTCAACGATTACCTCGAGTGTAAACGGCTCACCGAGCTCGAGGCTTTGGTGGCGCGAAAGAAACTGGTTCGCCCTGACTCGCAAGACGAACGCGCCGAGCTGATCCGCCGTAAGGGCGAAGAGCACGAGCAACGGCACCTCGACGCCTTGATCGAGCGCTACCCTGGTGAGGTCGTGCAGTTCGATCGCGCGCAGCCGGGTGGGGAGCAGTATCGTCAAGCCGAAGTACGGACGCTCGAGGCGATGCAGCGCGGAGTGCGCGTCATTTACCAAGCGACGTTCTTCGACGGCAAGTTCATCGGGCACGCGGATTTCCTCCGGCGCGTCGAGGCGCCGTCCAGCTTGGGAGACTATGGTTACGAGGTCGTCGACACGAAGCTCGCGCTGGCACCGAAGGCCTATTACTTGGTGCAGCTCTGCAACTACAGCGAACATTTAGAGCGCCTCCAAGGGCGGCCCCCGGAGTATGGACACGTCGTCTTTGGCACCGGTGCAGAGCAGCGTTTCCGCATCAACGATTACATGGCGTACTACCGCCATCTAAAAAGCGCGTTCCTGGACTTTGCTAACAATTCGGCTTTCGATCAAATGGGCGACGCCAATGAGTATCCACGCAAGTGTAAGCATTGCGAAATCTGCACGTGGAACGAAGCCTGCACGAGCAAACGCGAAACCGACGATCACTTGAGTTTGGTCGCATGGATGCGACGCGACCAGATCGCGAAGCTCGAGGCGGCCGGTATCGAGCGCGTCGTGCAGCTCGCGCTCGCCTCGGACGATCGACGGCCCAGCGGAATGAATCCTGAGACTTTCATCAAGCTTCGGCGTCAGGCGTCGCTGCAGGTCCGCGGACGAGAGAGCCTCGAGCCGATCTACCAGTTACTCGAGTGCCGGCCTCCTCTAGGATTCTCGCTTCTGCCGCCCCCGTCAGCCGGCGACCTCTTCTTCGATATGGAGGGCGATCCGCTCTACGAACCGGGCCGCGGTTTGGAATATCTCTTCGGCTGCTGGATGCCCGACGACGATCCGCCGTTTCGCGCCTTTTGGGGGCTCGACCGCGCCGAAGAGAAGCGCGCCTTCGAGCAATTCGTCGACTTCGTGATTGAGCGGCGTAGCCGTTTTCCCACGCTGCACGTGTATCACTACGCGAACTACGAGAAGTCGGCGCTTCGCCGCCTGGCCCAAGAGCATTCCACGCGCGAAAACGAGATCGACGACCTGCTTCGCGGAGAGGTGCTCGTCGATCTCTTCGCGGTGGTGCGCCAGGCCCTCGCGATCTCTCAAGACGGCTACGGGCTCAAGAAACTCGAACGCTTCTACGCCCTCAAGCGCGAGACGGAGGTCAAGAAAGGCGACGATTCGATCGTCCAGTTCGAGCGCTGGGTGCTCGCCGGGGACCGACGCATTCTCGACGACATCGAGGCGTACAATCGAGACGACTGTCGTTCGACGCAGCAATTGCGCGATTGGCTATTGGCGCGTCGGCTCGAAGCGGCCGCGCAGTTTGGCATCGATTTTCCGTTCCGTCCGCTCGGAGCGCCGAAGGATCGCGCCGGGGCCGAAGCCGAGGAAGAGGAGCGCGGCGAGCTCGAGCGAGCGCTGCTCGCCAACGTGCTGATACCGAAAACCGAAGAAGAGTACGGGCTGATGCGGGAGGACCGGCGCACTCGATACTTACTCGGCAGCCTCTTGGCCTATCATCGGAGGGAAGCAAAGCCGCAATGGTGGGCCTACTTCGATCGCTGCGAAAATGTCGATCGGCTGCTCGAGTTCGATCGAGAAGCGATCGCAGGACTCGTTCTGCGTGAAGATGTCCCGCCGCAAGAGATCAAGAAAAGTAAGATCTACACCTATGCTTTTCCGGAGCAGCATCACAAGATGTCGCCCGGCGATGCCGTCGATCCGCGCCCGAAGAAGTCTGCGACGATCGTTTCGGTTGACGACGAGAATGGTCTGCTCCAAATCAAGACGACGGCCTCCATTGAAGCCGCGCGCGCAATCACTGAGCTGATACCACCCGGGCCGCCGGAAACCAAGCCCCAGCGCGGCGCACTCGCGCGCATCGCGCGCTCCTTTCTGGCGGGCGACCTTTTTAAAGAGCACCCCGCGACGTACGATTTGCTGGCGCGCCGGCCGCCGCACCTGTCGTCAATCGACCACCAGCGCGTAATACAACCGTCGGTCATCAATGCCGAAACGGTATTCGGGGCGACGGCTACCCTCGAAAAGAGCTATTTGTTCATTCAGGGGCCACCAGGCAGCGGCAAAAGCACGTATGGATCGCAGGTAATCTGCGATCTGCTCGAGCGCGGGAAGCGCGTGGCCGTCACCAGCACGAGCCACGCGGCGATTCATAATCTGCTGCATAAAGTCGAAGAGTCCATGGCTAAGCGTCGCGGCCGCTTCCGCGGACTTTACAAGCACAGCGACAAGAACGCCGGTTCGGAGTTCCGTTCAAAGCTTGCCGCGCCGATGATCGAATCGGTCGGCGCGAACGAAGACTTGTACGGTGAGGACTACCAACTTTGCGGTGGTACGGCATGGCTTCTCGCGCGCGACGAGTTTGACGGCAGGTTCGACTACCTGTTTATCGATGAAGCCGGACAGGTGGCGCTTGCCGACGCGCTAGCGCTCTCGCTCTGCGCGCAGAACGTCGTGCTGCTCGGCGACCCTTCCCAACTGTCGCAAGTGAGCCAAGGACGTCAACCGCTGCACGCAGGTGATTCGGTGCTCCAGCACCTGCTGGGCGATAAGCAAACCGTTCCCAAGGATCGCGGCATCTTCCTCGAATTCTCGTATCGCATGCAGCCCGAGATCTGCGCGTTTATCTCCGATGCGATGTACGAAGGGCGTCTCCAGCCGTCTGAAGGGGCTCGCGAACATCGCGTGACGATAGGAGTCCAAGAGCTCGCCGGCCTCTACTTCGTTCCGGTCGAACACGCCGGCAACAGCTCCCGATCGGATGAAGAAGCCGATGAAATCGTTCGGCAAATCGCCGCGCTCTACCAATACGAACGCGACGTCATCGTCGTTACGCCTTACAACGCACAACGCAGGTTGATTACCGGCAAGCTCGCCGGTGCCGGGCTGGACGTTCGCGTCGGAACGGTCGACAAGTTTCAGGGCCAGGAGGCGGCCGTCGTCTTATATTCACTGGCGACCTCAAGCGGCGACGACATGCCGCGCGACATGGAGTTCCTCTTCGAGCGCAATCGTTTCAACGTGGCAATCTCGCGGGCGCGCGCAGTCAGCGTGCTCGTTTGCAGCCCCCGATTGCTCGACATCTCGTGCCGGACCCCCGAAGAGATGGCACTAGCAAATCTTCTCTGTGCGTTCGTCGAACGCGCGAAGTGCGGGTTAGGACTCTTATACGGCGAAGGCGACGATCGTTCCGTGGCTGGACCGGTTGAGCTCCAGGCGCCGCGTGGTCGCGCGTAAGATCGCCAGGCCGCGGCCGCGCTCGGGCGACGGGCGTCCCTCGCGCCACGTGCCGAGGTCTTGCACTTCTCCGAGAATCTTACCGTCGCTCGTGGAGAGGCGAAGAACGAAATCGCCCGCCGCACCGCGATAGGCGTGTTCGACGGCGTTGGCGACCGCTTCGCCGACGGCCAGGACGAGATCGAAGGTACGCTCGGGCCCCAGCTGTGCAACGCGCGCGTACCGTGAAACGAAGCGCCGCGCGATCGTCGCCGACAACGGAGCTGCCGGCAGTCTGAGCTCGACGGTTTCGGCCCGCGCGGGGAGAATCGTCGCGGAGAGCACCGCGATGTCGTCGAGTTGGCGGTTATTGAGCACGTGGCGCAGCAATCTACCCGCGCCGTCCGAGCTCGTGTCATGGACGCGCTCGCTCAGCGCCTCGAGAAGACGGCCGGCTTCGCGTTCGATGTTACGGTCGAACTCGAGCAAGCCGTCGGTATAGAGCAGCAGCAG